>QZIL01000115.1 GCA_003599025.1 Nitrospiraceae bacterium
GGGTGTATTCTCCTTTCTTGTTCCTGCACAGAACAATGGAGAATACACCCTTTATTTTTTTACCTCAAGAATTTACACATAAGATTTTACGCTACCATAGAATAAATGAGATAGTTATTAACGAAAGAATGTATTTATGCCTCCAAAGGGACGAGGATATAAATCATATCTCGAAAGAGTCAAAGACCTGACAGACGACCTGGGACATACAAACTCATATCCGTATTTGTTAACCACTTCATAACGGCTCCATACTATGAGGGATTTTTTCTCCATATTTGCTAAAATTTACCAACTCATGAGTTTCAATTTAAATAAATTAGGACACTCAAGGATGAGGATATAATTTCATGCACCCACTTGAACATTACGTAAGACTGTTCAGCAATTTACGCCGTGCACCCGGATCTATCTGGCCTGATACAACAAAGAACCAGGCTCCCCATAAACCAATACTGTTATTTTCAGTCCTGGATATGGCTGCCATAGGACAGTTACCTTCAAATTATATAGACATTTCTGGTGATCTGAATGAGTTGAATGATCTTTTTCATACTTATTGGAATAGAGTTGTACCGTCGGGACAGATAAGCAGCATAGCCTTCCCATTTTCACGATTACATAATGAAGGCTTCTGGAAATTAGTGCCTAAACCCGGCAATGCGAAAGACCTCTCCTGGATTTCTAATATCAGTACAGTAAGCCAGCTCCGTGACAGGGCACTTGGTGCAGAAATAGACAAGGATCTTTTCTACTACATGCAGGATGATAAAAACAGAAATATGCTGAGACAGGCCCTCCTGCAGTCGTACTTTTCGGAACAGGCGCAGAGAGAAATTGAGGCACAAACCCGGATAATTACTGAGGCTTATTCTTACAGCCTTGAGTTAATACAGAGATCGCATGAACCAATAGTTAGCGCTATTGTTGAGACAGATATATACAAACCATTACATGTTCGTGATCAGGGGTTCAGGAGAGCGGTTGTTACAACATATGACCATCGCTGTGCATTATGCGGGGTAAGAATGATAACTCCAGAAGGTCACACCGCAGTTGATGCTGCACACATTGTTCCTTGGAGTGAAAGTCATAATGATGATATTCGGAATGGGATGGCCTTGTGCAAATTATGCCACTGGACTTTTGACGAGGGGTTTATAGGAGTATCAGAAGGCTATACCGTACTTGTAGCCCATCAGCTTGCCAGTAAACCGAATATGCCTGGTTTGCTTTACACTCTGCAGGGGCGTTCAATCATTCCTCCGACAGATAAAGATCTGTGGCCGTCACAGGAGTATCTTAAGCGGCACCGGCATAAATTTGATCTCTATTAATAAACTTATGAACTGTCCATTTTGTAATATGAGAGACGATGGGATAGTCCTGAAAAATGATCTTTGTTACGCACGCTATGACAAATATCCAGTTAATAAAGGGCATCTGCTTATTATTACATTCAGGCATTTCGATAATTATTTCGATGCGACTGATGAAGAGAAGCTCGCCCTCATCAATTTAATAGATAGATCAAAAGTATTTTTATCAGCAAAATTCAATCCTGACGGCTTTAATATCGGCATCAACAGCGGTGAGGCAGCAGGTCAGACAGTGATGCATTTTCACTGCCACGTTATTCCACGATATACAGGAGATGTCAAGAACCCAAGGGGAGGTGTCAGGGGGGTGGTCCCTCATAAGATGAATTATTGAGAAGTTAAGCTAATACTGGATTAGTTAATTATGCAGGGCCATGAGAACGTCTTACTGCTTCAAGATCTTTTTGATCTGTATTCTAAGCTCAGGAATTTCAGAGGTTATGATATTCCAGATAATATCATAATCAATGCCAAAGTAATCATGGACCAACTTGTCTCTGGTACCGGCCATAGCCCGCCAGTCAACAGTATCATGTTTTTTCCTGAAATCATCCGGAAGTTTTTTGACAGCTTCTCCAATTATCTCAATACTGCGGACAAAGGCCCTTTTGAGAGTTTCATCTTTAGGAATTGTTTTTTACTAAGTCCTTCTGATCTGTTTGTAGTATAGTTTGCTTCATCAAGGATATGCCAGAGGTATTCCTTATAAGACATATTCGATTTCTTTAAGAATATGAGGTTTCAGATAGGGACTCAGGCTTTCAGGCGTTATCAGCTCAACTTTACGATGAAGCAGGTCTTCAAGAAGATAGGCAAGATGGATGAAATTTTTAAAATTCTTCTTCCCGCGCATAAACTCAACGATCAGATCAACATCGCTTTCTTTGTTCTGTTTCCCTTTAACGAACGAACCAAAAAGTCCGATCCGTTTTACGCCGAGTCTTTCTATTTCCTGCCTGTGAGCGAAAAGGATATTTGAGACATCTTTTTTGGTTTGAACAATTTTCATAGCAGCTGACCTCTGCATAATTATACCAAAAAATCAGACCAAAGATTCGCATTTTTCATCAATTGTCCCTTCGTGAAAACAAACTGCTGCTCTAAACCACTTGGGATGTGTTGGAGCTGAAGAATCAGAATGAGGCTCTCTTGATTGCAATTAATCCTCCTTTCTTTAATAAAGAAAAACCGTTAACACTTCTTTTACTGTCAGACCCTGTAACTCCTTCTCCTTGAATAGCTTGAGATGCAGCCGGTCTGATCGCTTTCATCTACCCTGAAAAATGACGCATGAATAACCTCAAGCTGATGCTCAAGGTTAGAGCCGACCACCTGTTTCCCATGAAATCTGTAATCCCAACCGTATCCGACGGATTTATGTTTTTCCTCTCTGCAGGCCCTTATCTCATCCATAAATGAAGCGGCATTGTCACTTTTTTTACCATTGCCGGTTTTTTCCCTTAACAGGATCGCATCCATTGCGTAGCTTTTCACCAGCTTCGGATGGAGGACCTTGTAAGCCTTTTCATTGGGGATGATATCGAGTCCGGCAACTTTTCCGTTAATAAGGACGAGCAAACCCTGCTGTTGGGGATTATGCGTCAGAGTCTTCAGAAATTCATCAAGATCATGTTTTCTTTTCTCATATACGTCCTTCATCGCACCTGTCTGAGAATGGACATCCTCGGTCTCTGACATGGAAGAAATACAATTCCATATTACATGCTGGTCGGATTCGTACCGGTCATGCTTCGTTAGTGAGTCTGAGACAGACGCTGACTTGCGGCCCCGGATCATTGAGGAGAGCACCAGGTCGGAATCATGGAATTCCCTTGATGCATACTGCCACCGGCCCTGCTCTGTACAACTGACCGGGATTATGGTTTCTGAATGCTCCCGAAGCAGGATAGATGTATTGACTATCCTGTTCTGCTTTGCCCCTAGAAGTTCCTCTCCATCAAGGAGGAACACCGGTATATCGGCCTTATTTATGACCTTCAGTTCCGGTACTGATCCGAGCTCACTTGCCTCGGTCACCGTGATAAGTTGATTCATCAAGGCCTCACTGAGGGTAAGAAATTCAAGGCATTCATTCAGCGGGGAGAAAACAGGCAGTACCGCCATATTTTTAAACTGCTGCATCCTGCCAAATTTGACTTTTGACAAATAACTGTCTAATGACGAATTCATTTATGACTCCTTTTATCAGGAAATAAATTGTTAAAATCAGCCATGTCCCCTAACATTATGGAGTTCAACCTCCAAAACCCTTATATCAATGCCTGCTCGACTCACAGGCAGCTTCAATCTTCCTGAAACGGTTGCCGTGGCCCGCAGATCCTTCCGTGAGGTATTCTATCAGGTGAACACACTCGTGTCTTAAAATACTGAGACCGCGATCATCTTCTTCAGCGCAGGTCTCGATGTTCATGAGAATTTCCCACCCTTTCTCCGGGCACCACTGTATTCGGCCATGGTAAGGGTAATACCCCTCCCTGACGTACATTGGCCTGAGTATGATGCTTTTGGGGAGTTTGACCCTGAAGGGTCGGGCCATCTTTTCGAGCATTGATTTCATTCTGGACTTGTAATACTTAAATAGAACGGCCACCTCGGGATTGTCTTTGTAACGGCCCTTGATGATGATGTTAATTCCCATGGATTTCTTCATCTGCTCCAAATTCCTTCCGCTTAATGCTTACATGGATGCGGGGCTGCTTCATGCTTCTGTAGCGCCCCCTCTTTAATAATTATCGATGTTGGACCACCATAATATTGTCTTTTTAATGTATGTTAATTCATGACCTCCCCCAGGGGATGTCCTATATGGTTGTTTTACGCGATATCGTGTAAAATCTTGTAGAACACTCTCGTAAAGAGGACGGTGGGTTCATGGGCAATAAGGCTATTTACGAAAGATTCGCGTGGTTTGACAGCAAGGTCAGGGCAGGCAAGCATCCCAATGCCACCATGCTTGCCGGGAAGTTTGAGATATCCGTTAAGACTGCCCAGCGGGATATCGAGTTCATGAGGGACAGGATCAGATGCCCCCTTGTTTATGATAAAAGCAGAAAGGGCTACTACTACGAAAATGACAGTTTTTCCCTCCCGATAACCTACCTCTCCGGCGACGAACTCACCATGCTTCTGCTGGCGCGAAAGCTGCTTCAGGACATAAACGGTGAATACATAAAAAACGAACTGTCGGCAATTATGGGAAAGATCACCGGCATACTTGAAAAGCATATGGAGAAGGCTGATGTCATTGACCAGGCCCTTTCCTTTCAGTTTATTCAATATTCCCCAGTTGAAGAGGAGGTATTCAAGAGCATCCTCGAGGCCTGTCTTAAAAGAAACAGCCTGAAGTTCTCCTATTACTCACCTGCCAAAGATGAACACACTGAGAGGATGGTTGACCCTTATCATTTATTAAATTATATGGGCACATGGCATCTGATCGCGTATTGCCAGATACGGGGAGATATCAGAGATTTTGTCCTGACGAGAATGAGCAATCTTGAGCTGACCGACAGCAAGTTCACATTTAAGAAAGACTTCAACCTGAAAGCCTTTCTTCAGGCCTCGTTCGGTATTTACAAAGGCAAACGCACGGAAATGGTGACACTGCGGTTTTCACCCAAGCGGTCCCGGTGGATCAAAAACCAGATATGGCAAAAGGACCAGAAAGTACGTATCCTTGATGACGGCTCTCTCGAACTGAGCTTCCCGGTGGCATCATTTATGGAAATCGAGATGGAGGTATTGAGCCATGGTCACGATGTTGAGGTTATTGCTCCACAGGCATTCAGGGCGTTGATTAAGGCAGAGGCTGTAAAGATTGCCGGGATTTATTGAATTGAAATATCTTAAATGTAGGACACTGGTTGGGTTTTTTATGTATATGCAATACATATTGACTGAAACACCTGTAACCGTCCCCTCTTATACCATCATTTAAATCACGAAGTGCATCAAGCACTCTCTTATCATCATGAAACCCGGTTCTCTTAATTCTCCGGGTTTCATCTTTTTCACATAAAAAACATAGGACACAGTATGGGATAGATCGTGTCATATAATAGAACTCATAGAAAAAATCAATTTTAATTGAGAGTGATAGGGGGGCGCTAATTTGAAAATTAAAATAGTTACAAAGAAAAAAGACCATGAGCAGAAACTTCTCAAACTTGTCCCGTATCAAATCGGTATGATGAAAGCACTCAGCGAAGAGTACAAGTTCAAAAACCCGCAGGAAGTGGTCCTCCGACCGATGAAGGTAGTCAACCGCCCAACCGAAAGCCACTGCCTGGCATGGGCAGGGTATAATTTGACAACCGGGTATTACGTCTCAATGATAATGTCGCTATTTAACGCCGGACTTCGCTATGAACTGGACGTCCTGTCCCATGAGATGGCACACATAGCTGTATGCCAAAAGCTGAAACGGTGGGGGCATCCGCCACTCCATGAAGAGATGTATAAATTCGCCCATGTATGGGTTAAAAAGAGGGTCAGGTAATGTTAAGATTCTACCGGATCTGCATTTTATATATCCTTTATCGCTACTTGTTTACTAATCACAATAAGAAATATTTATCAGATTGACACATCCTATTACATTTCAGTTTGAATTATAAATTATAATACTTAGAGGCCAATGGGGAGGTTTTAATTGTCTAAGATTAATCGCAGGTACAGAGTCATTATTCCGTATAGTGAACCGACATTCGTTGCACATAAAGGCATACAGCGGAAAGAGCCATTTCGGGCCGAATATTTTATTACTGCAGGCTCAGCAAAACAGGCCCAGAAAGATGCAATCATTCAATTCAAGCAAGATACAACACATGCACATGTAGGATGGGTCCGGATTCCCGACTATAATGGAATTGAGGTGACAGTGGCACCGGAGAAACAAATTGTAAGTGACCAGCAGGAGATTTATCCCGGACCGGATAGAAGGGAAAAAAACTGAATTTGCTCTGAATAATAAATTTCAAACGCTTATTTTAAGATTTCCCCAGTGAGTATTGGTTCTCTGTAAGCTGGTATTCTTACCATAGTTATACCTCTGAATTGTTGAATCAATGATAGTCTGCAATTTCTACTTTATCTGGTCCACATTCGCCTCATTCAAAACATATTCGATGAGGATGGTACATACTGGGTATAAAAAAAGATCTGAGATAACCCAGATTTTTTTAGAAAATTAAGTTAGATAAATCTTACTTATTCATTCTAATGAATCTTCTTCCCGCTAAAAGTGTCCCCCCTATTACAAAGAGAATAGAACTAATGGGTTCGGGAACTACTCCATGGCCGGTAAGTTCAGTGACAACAGGAGGCGTGTTCCCGTTATTACCACAATATACGTAGCATACTGCTTTAACATAACCTACGCCAGGTACAAACCACTCATCCCAATATTCAGAAGGGTTTCCAATAGATGTTCTTCTATGAACATAAGCATTGTCAAATGTATCATAAGGGACCACCACTTGCGCGTCGTCGTCGATGATTTCTACAGTTTCTGTTGCTTTAGACCACATAGTTCCCACTGGAGCTATTTGCCAAAATGTTTCTTCATTGCCATTATCATAAGAATAAAAAGCAGTTTCTGTAGACCTCACAGTAGTCTGGTAATAACTTCCTGATCCATCTTCATTGATCAGATCAACCAAGAAATATGATTTACTGTTAATAGTCGTATTACCCGTAACCTGAATACGTGAAGTCCATTGATGCTGAGGATCGGCAGAATCATAATTGTTATATTCATACCAATCCCCGATCTGCATAGGCCAAAATGGTGTAACAGCAGAGGCGGTGCTTGAGATAACTAGAAGTGATAAAACAAAAAACAATATTTTGACTTTGACAAGCATACTCATTTGCTTTGTCCTCCTCGTTTAGTTAATTATTAGTAGTTATTGGAGAAGCCTCATAATTATCACTGCAAAGTTCCTGCCAGCTTGAAACTCCCTGATTATTCAAGAAACCGCTTCTATCATTTCACTCATCGCACATGTGCGGGCTGTACGTAAGATGAACTGCTGCACATTAATCTGATCTGCCCATCCGGGAATAACTTTCGTGATATAGGAGGATAGTTGAGGAATTCAGGAATAACCCGTTGTCATCTCAGGACATGGGACATTTGAAAATCGAAATAACCCGTGGATAAGATAAAAAACTGTAGGAATGGATGTATGTAACTACGGCTGACACGCCTTCACACAAAGCCCGCAGATAAACTGCCCCACATTATGGGCCTTGGCAAAGTATTTCAGTTTCTCAAGACAGGCTATCTTGTTCCAATCCTTGTGAGAGTCTTTGATGGCATTGACCGGGCAAATCTCAATGCATTTCCTGCATGTGCCGCAATCCCTTTCAACAGGAGAGTCTGTTTTAATCGGCATGTCGGTCAGTATCGTAGCGAGCCTGATCTTTGAACCGTATTCAGGGTGCACCAGCAGATTGTTTCTTCCTATCCAACCTATGCCGGCACGAAGAGCAATCATCTTGTGGGAAAGGTGGGCTGTCTGTGCCTCCCAGTCCACTATCTGGCTTGCCGGGATAGGCATGGCATTGTAACCCTCATTCTGGATCATGACAGATAGCTTGGCTGCAGTCTGGTCAAGAAGCCAGTTGATCATCCTGTAATTGTGCAGATAGTGGCGGGTCGGTCCGATGATGCAGCCCCTTAATACAGCGGCAGAGACTCTTGACCCGATTGATATCCCATAAGACAGGCCTTCGGTCTGATCCAGAGGCAGCGCATCAAAGTGGGTCCTGAGGTCTTCTATCTGTGCGGCTCCAAACGCAGTAGCACCTGACGAATGAGCAATGGCCTTCAGTTCTTCATACATCAGCCTATAACCACTTCTCGATCAGTTTTATCTGCTCTTCACTGTCCCAGGCCTTCGGGCCGACCAGCTTTTCCCTGACTATTCCCTCTTTATCAATGATAAAGGTCTCAGGTACACCTGTAATCCCGAACTTCTTTGCAGCATCGTTGTCAGGACTTATAAGTGTAGGTATATTGAGAATATGCGTCCTTTTATACGGTTCCAGGTTTGCAGGGTCGTCCCTGAAAAGCATACCGAGCATCTGAAAGGGTTTTCCCTGCATTTTATTGTTAAGCGCATCTTTTGAGGGCATCTCTGATTCGCAGGTGGTGCACCAGGTGGCCCAGAAATTTATAAACACGACTTTTCCCCTGAGGTCAGAGAGTTTCCAAATTTTTCCGGTGGAATCAGGGTAGCTGAAATCCGGGGCAGGTTTGCCAACTGAGGCGATCTCTTCATATTCTTTTGTACCGGGCATAAGAAACAGAAGCGCAGCACCGATTGCAATGATAATTATTAAAACTGGTCCTTTGTAATTCATTTATCGTCCTCCATGGAGTCTTGAATGCAACTATTCTATAAAGCAATTATGAACATAATGTGAAAAGGCGGTATTTATTATACCCTAATGCAGTATCTTAATCTCCATCAGATATAATCACACTGCTTTCAGAAGACAGACGGCCTGGGCAGCTATTCCCTCGCCGATCCCTGTAAACCCCATGCCTTCATTTGTCTTGGCTTTAATATTGACTATGCCGGGCAGTATCCCGGCGGCTGATATATTCTTTTTCATCAGGTCAATATAAGGCTGGAGTTTTGGCTGTTCTGCTATGACCGTCGAGTCAATCCATAAAATTTCAAAGCCGTTCTTCTTCACAAGCTCAACGGTCGTTGAAAGTAATTTAATACTTGAAGCGTCTTTCCACCTGCTGTCTGTGTCTGGAAAGTGTGTACCGATATCACCCGCTCCCAAGGCTCCCAAAATGGCATCAATTATTGCATGGCACAATACATCTGCATCCGAATGACCGAGAAGCCCCTTGCCAAAAGGGATGTCAACCCCGCCGATTATAAGCTTTCTGTCCTCAACCAGCCTGTGCGAATCATAGCCTGAACCTATTCTCATAATGAATGCTGCTCCTTCTCAAGCAGAAATTCCACCATCTTAAGGTCCTCAGGGGTTGTAACCTTTATATTGAAAGGGCTGCCTTCGATTATCCTGACCCTGCCGCCTGCCCGCTCCACAAGGGCAGCATCGTCCGTCCCGTAAAAGCCGTCTTCATAGGCCTTGTCATAGGCCTTTTTGATCACCCTGAAAGAAAAGAATTGCGGGGTCTGGACTGCCCTGACCCTGTCACGGTCCAGGGTTGAAACTACTTTCCCTTCTGCATCTATTTCTTTAATCGTGTCCTTTAAGGGGACACCCGGAATTACCCCTTCAACATCTTTTATTTCATATAAAAGTTTATCAACCATACCCTCTGGTATATATGGCCTTACACCGTCGTGAATCAGTACATAGCTGTTTCTGTAATGATCAGTCCCGTCCATGTCAATCAGTCTGAGGGCATTATAAATAGAGTCCTGTCTTTCCGCTCCTCCCGGTGCAATCCTCCTGATCCTGTCCAGATGGTAATGTTTTGCCATTTCATTGAACCGGTCTGTATCTTCCTCTCTGATTACAGGGATTATTTCCGCTATCGAGCCTTCATTATGCAGACGTCTCAGGGTATAAATGAGGAGAGGGACACCGTTTATACTGACAAATGTCTTTCTCCTTGATGGGTCAAATCTTTTGCCGAGACCTGCTGAAGGCACTATGGCGATAATCTTTATGTCCATTAATGCCGGGCCATCTGACGTTCTTCTCTTTCTGCGTCTTCCTTGAGTTTCGCAAATATCATTCTCCCGGCCGTTGTCTGAAGGACGCTTGTAACAGCCACGTCCATCTGCTGATTGATCTTTTTTCTCGCATTATCTACAACAACCATTGTCCCGTCATCCAGATAACCAACACCCTGGTTCGATTCCTTGCCTTCTTTGGATATAAAAATATTCATGGTCTCGCCTGGCAGCACAACCGGCTTAAGCGCGTTCGCAAGCTCATTGAGATTAAGCACGGTAACACCCTGGAGCTCCGCTACCTTGTTAAGGTTGAAGTCATTGGTTATTATTTTAGCGCCAAGCAGTCTGGCCAGGGCCACCAGTTTGGCATCAACTTCCTTTATCTTCGGAAAATCTTCATCAACAATCTTTACTGTTATATTGTTCATCTTCTGGATCTTGTGCAGAATATCAAGGCCCCTCCTGCCGCGGGCCCTCCGCAGGGAGTCCGCTGAATCCGCGATATGCTGAAGCTCCTGCAGAATAAACTGGGGGATAATGAATGTGCCTTCAATAAAGCCGGCCTCACAAACATCCACTATCCTGCCGTCTATAATTACGCTGGTATCAATGACCTTTGCATATCCCTCTTCTACCCTGCTCTTGAAGGCCTTCACAATGCTCGATATGGTAAAGTCCTTTCCTGCCCTCAGTCCAAGCAGCAGGCCGCTATAGCCAAATACCGTGTTAAAGATAACACCTATATAGGTCCCGTCCATACTGGTGAAAATAGTCTTTAGCGGTAAATATATCAGTTTGGCAAACAACAGCCCGATTGATAAACCGGCCAGTCCGCCAAGCACTGTGCCGAAGCCTACCATGGTCAATACGTATTCCAGTGCCAGTGCAATGGCACCGACCCCGGCACCCCACAGGATCCCCTGATAACTCAGGCCCTCTCTTATGCCTATAGCAAATCCGCCACCTACAAATACGAGGAAAAATATAATTTTGTATAACATTTTTCTCTCCTCTGTTTCTTTAAGAAAATGTTTTCAAGGTGATATAAAACTTGTTTCCGCTTCTGTTTATGAAAAGTAAGACCGTATCTCCGGCCCTTATGCCCGGCAGTATTTTATTGAAATCATTCAGGTCCCTGATCCTTTTCTTATTGACTTCCTGGACCAGGTCGCCTTTCTTCAGTCCAGCCTCCTCGGCAGCGCTGTCAGGATCGACTTTCACTATTACAACTCCCTTGTCGTTCTTCGAGAGACCGAGCTGTTTGGCAATGTCACGGGTAAGGTCCATTACGCTCATCCCTGCCAGGGCCTTGTTTTTTGTAAACATATCATCCATAGTCTCTTCCCTGTCTGCATGTGCCAGTTCCTGCGGGTACTCAGTTATGCCTACATTTGCCGTCTGCGTCCTGCCGTCGCGCAGGACTTCCAGCCTGATCCTGCTTCCGACTTTGCTCTGGGCCACTATGTTTCTCAGTGACTCGACGTTTCTGATCTCCCTGCCGTTAATCTCAAGAATCACGTCCCCCCTCCTGATACCGGCCTTCTCAGCAGGGCTTCCCTTAAATACATCAGTAACCAGAGCTCCTGAGGATTTTTTCAGGTCAAATTCATTAGCGAGTTCAGGGGTCAGGTTTTGTATAGTTATACCCAGCCACCCGCGCGTAACCTTGCCTTCGTTCATGAGTTGCGTCATAACAGACTTTGCCATATTGCTCGGCACCGCAAACCCTATTCCCTGATAACCCCCTGTCCTTGAAAAGATGGCTGTATTGATACCCACAAGCTCTCCTTTTATATTTACAAGCGGCCCTCCTGAATTACCCGGATTGATGGCTGCATCTGTCTGTATAAAATCTTCATAATCTGCAATACCGACATTCGCCCTGCCGAGGGCGCTGACTATCCCCATTGTAACGGTATGTCCCAAACTGTATGGATTGCCGAAAGCCAGCACAAATTCACCGACCTGAAGCTTGTCGGAATCGCCCCATTTTATGGCCGGAAGGTTCGTTGCCGATATTTTTATTACTGCAAGGTCTGTCTTGGGGTCTGTGCCGATAATTTTACCTTTATAGTTCTGCTGATCAAACAGGGTCACCTTGATTTCATCCGATTTTTCCACAACGTGGTTATTCGTAATTATGTATCCGTCAGGAGATACAACAACCCCTGAGCCCAGACTCTGTTCCTTCCATTTTTTGGGGATATCAAAAGAATCAAATAAATCGTTGAAAGGGCTGTCAAAGGAGTGGGGATTCGGAGATATGTCCTTGCGCGCGACGGTCTTTGAAGTGGAGATGTTGGCAACAACAGGGCTGATTACATTGGCCACACCCGAGAAGGCAACATTTTCTCCTGATAGCTCCTTGGGCAGCTGGAGATTGTACATATAAGGAGGAGAGGCTGGTCTGGAAGAAAATAAGTCAGTTCTGTTGCCTATTATATAACCGGAGACTAAGGCAAGAAATATCAATACAACTATCGTTATTTTCTTCATTTTCTAAATTATACCTTGGTTACAGGGCCTTGTAAACTTATAATATAACATACATTAATTTTTATATAAGGGATAAGTTGAAAAATCAGAAAAGGTATTGGAGACTTTGACAATTCAATTTATCAATGGTAACTTTAGTTACAAAGAAGAACAGGAATGTACTATGAGCATCCAGTCTTACAAAAGACAGATTGAAAAGCTTGACAAGAAGCATCTCTGGCACCCCTTTACTCAAATGAAGGAGTGGGAGCAGGAAAGCCCCCTGATTATTACTGAAGGACGGGGTTCTTTTCTTAAAGACATATACGGGAAGTGGTATATTGACGGGGTCTCTTCGTTATGGGTAACAGTCCATGGCCACAGGAAGAAAGAGATAGATGATGCAGTAAAAGGCCAGATAGACAGAATCAGCCACTCCACACTACTCGGCCTGACCCATCCGCCTGCTGCAGAACTTGCCGGCAGACTGGTGCGGATAGCTCCCAAAGGTCTTTCAAGGGTATTTTATTCTGATAATGGATCTACCTCAGTAGAAATAGGCCTTAAGATGGCTTTTCAGTACTGGCAGCACAAAGGAAACAGGCGCAAGACAAAATTTATATGTCTTAATAATTCATACCACGGTGACACAATAGGTGCGGTCAGCGTAGGCGGGATTGATCTGTTTCACAGTATATTTTCTCCGCTGCTTTTTGAGTCCTGCAAGGTCCCTTCTCCGCATTGTTACAGGTGCGAACTCGGGAAAGAATATCATTCATGCGGATTGTTTTGTCTTAACGCAGCTGAAAAGATAATAAAAAAACATAAACTGGAACTGGCCGCATTGATCATCGAGCCTCTTATGCAGGGAGCAGGCGGCATGATTGATGCACCGTCGGGATATTTAAAGGGGATCCGACAATTATGCAATAGTTACGATGTTCTTATGATTGCAGACGAGGTGGCTACCGGCTTTGGAAGGACAGGAAAGATGTTTGCCTGCGAACATGAAGACGTGCAGCCGGATATCCTCTGCCTTGCCAAGGGGATCACAGGCGGCTACCTGCCACTTGCTGCTACCCTGGCAACAGAAGAAATCTACACTGCATTTCTTGGAAATTACAGTGAATTAAAGACCTTTTTCCACGGCCACACTTATACAGGTAACCAACTCGCCTGTGCCGCTGCCATAGCAAATCTCGATTTGTTTAAGAAAGAAAAAACCCTGCAAAAGCTCGGGAAGAAGATTGAAATACTGACAGGTGAATTGCTCAGTATGGCGACCTTCAAACATGTCGGAAACATCAGACAAAAGGGTTTCATGGTAGGGGTAGAGCTTGTAAAGGACAAAAAAACCGGTGAGCCGTACCCTCTTGAGGATAAAATCGGCTGGAAGGTCTGTTATGCAGCAAGGGAAAAAGGGCTTATCATAAGGCCCCTTGGCAATGTTATCGTCCTGATGCCTCCGCTTAGCATATCTGCCCAGGAACTGAAAAGCCTCACCAGGATAACTGGTGAGGCCATAGCCGACATAACCGAATAAATCAGCAAGTTTCTAGTTCATTCTTCTTTCAATAAACTCTTCAAGGTATTGCACCAGCTTGGGGTTATTGATAGAAACGTAGTATAGCTCATCCTCCGGGTTCCGCTTATAGTATGCTAAAAAGTCCCTGAACAGTTTTTTCTCAGTCACATTCATTACCATATAGTTATACATATTCACCTTCTTTCTTTGTCCTGCTACCTTAAGTTAGATATCGGCACATCTGGATGGAACTTTAATAATAAAAGAAGGCACAAAATGAATAAAAACCGCACATGCTCTTTATATCCTTCTAAAGCCTTTGTGCCTTTGCCCCTCTGTGCCTTGGCAGTTAATGACAGGGCTTTTTTAAAAATGATACAATAGCCTCTGCTAAGCTGTTCCCCATGGAGAAATAAGATGGCCTTGATGCACTTTTACAGAGCCCCTGCCCTATCAGGAGCACAAAAAAATGAACTTCTTGCTCTTGTCAGGCAGAAGATTTCGCCGGCAGTTGGAGATATCAAAACCGAATACTGCTTTAATATAGAGGTGGTCGGCCCGCTGGACAAAGATGAACTGGGCATCCTCCGCTGGCTGCTGTCCGAGACATTTGAGCCGGAGAACTTCTCTGACAAGAGTTTCTTAGGACAGAACACAGAGCACAGAACACAGAGCACAGACAATAAAAATATCATAGACGGTCTGGGCTCCGGGCTCTGGGCTCTTGATTCTGTTTTAGAAGTCGGGCCTCGCATGAATTTTACGACTGCATGGTCGTCAAATGCCGTTTCAGTGTGCCATGCCTGCGGACTTAAAAAGATAATCCGGATTGAACGCTCCCGCAGATATAACTTTAAATTCAGTAAAGATGAACCCCATACCCTTAACCAAAAAGAAGATTTTTACCAGTCACTCGTCACTCATAACTCATCACTGTTTTATGACCGGATGACCGAATGTCCGTATCCGGAACCGCTGACCACGTTTGAGACCGGCGTTAAACCGGAACCCGTATTTGAAATACGCCTTAAAGAAGATGGTAGATCAGCACTCGAAAAGATCAATAAGTCAATGGGGCTCGGGCTTGATGACTGGGACATTGATTACTACTATAACCTCTTTGTTAATGACATAGGCAGAAACCCCACCAATGTCGAATGTTTTGACCTGAGCCAGTCAAACAGCGAGCACTCGCGCCACTGGTTTTTTAAAGGAAGACTGATAGTTGACGGCAAAGAAGTGCCTGAGGACCTTATCAGAATAATCCAGAAGCCGCTGAAGAAAAACCCTGCAAACAGCGTCATTGCATTTAAGGACAATTCCAGTTCTATCAGGGGATATGAGATTACTACGATCATTCCTGATAATCCTCTTGCACCAGCAGCTTATAAAAAGGCCGGGGTGACATATGATGTTATCTTTACTGCAGAGACCCATAATTTCCCGAGCGGGGTGGCACCGTTTCCGGGGGCTGAGACAGGCACCGGTGGAAGGATAAGGGACGTCCAGGCCACAGGCAAAGGCGGGCTTGTGATTGCAGGGACTGCTGCATACTGCGTCGGGAATCTCCATATGCCCGGTTATGAACTACCATGGGAAGACAAGTCATTCAGCTATCCGCCCAACCTTGCCTCCCCTCTCGATATTGAAATACAGGCCAGCAACGGCGCATCTGATTACGGCAATAAATTCGGGGAACCTGTTATTCAGGGATATACGCGCTCATTTGGAATGAGGCTGCCTGAAGGGGAGCGTTATGAATGGCTCAAACCGATAATGTTTACTGCAGGCGTAGGCCAGATGGATGCAGCGCATATAAACAAGGGTGAACCTGAACAGGGGATGCTGGTTGTAAAGATCGGGGGCCCGGCATACAGGATAGGCATTGGCGGCGGGGCGGCATCAAGCATGATACAGGGGGAAAACGTTGCTGAGCTTGATTTTAATGCTGTCCAGCGCGGTGACGCTGAGATGGAACAAAAGATGAACAGGGTCATGCGCGCATGCGTTGAAATGGGCAGCGCAAATCCCATTGTCAGTATTCACGATCAGGGCGCAGGGGGTAACTGCAATGTCGTAAAAGAGATCATTTACCCTGCCGGTGCAAAGATCGAGGTCAGAAAGATCCAGATTGGTGACAGCACCCTCTCGGTCCTTGAAATATGGGGGGCAGAGTATCAGGAGCAGAACGCGCTGCTTTTAAAAAAGGAACACCTTGAGATATTCAAAAACATGTGCCTGCGCGAAAAGATACCGTTTGCTGTCATCGGCACAGTCACAGGAGACGGCTTCGCAGTGCTTTATGATGAGACCGACGGGAGCACGCCTGTTAATCTTGATCTGGCCAAAATACTGGGGGACATGCCGCAGAAGACCTTTCACCTCGACCGTGTCAGCCTTAAAACCTTTCCATTAACATTGCCCGAAGACTTAACCGTAAAAGATGCTCTCGAAAGGGTATTGCGCCTGCTCTCAGTAGGATCAAAGAGGTTCCTCACCAATAAGGTCGACCGCAGCGTCACTGGTCTTATTGCGAGACAGCAGTGCTGCGGACCATTGCAGTTGACTGTCTCTGATGTTGCGGTTATAGGCCAAAGTCACTTCGGGTTGACCGGGGCCGCTATCTCCATAGGTGAGCAGCCGGTAAAGACTTTGATAGACCCGGCTGCCATGGCACGTCTGTGTGTCGGAGAGGCACTAACAAATATTGTCTGGGCAAAGCTCAGTGCCCTTGAAGACATAAAATGCTCCGGCAACTGGATGTGGGCTGCAAAGCTGCCCGGAGAAGGTGCTAAATTGTATGATGCGGCTGTAGCGCTCAGCAATATATTGATCAGTCTCGGAATAGCGGTTGACGGCGGCAAGGACAGCCTTTCAATGGCAGCACAAGTCAGAACACAGACAACAGAAGACAGAGCACAGAGCACAGACAACAGACAACAGACAACAGAAACGGTTAAGTCACCCGGGACGCTGGTGATATCTGCATATGCGACCTGTCCTGATATTACAAAGGTGATGACCCCTGATATAAAGAGACCGGGGCAGAGCAAACTGATCTTTATCGATCTGGGTGACGGGAAAAACCGCCTCGGCGGAAGCGCACTAGCACAGGTATACAATCAGACCGGCAACGAAGCACCGGATGTTGATGACCCGGAGCTGCTGAAACGAGCATTTAACGCTGTCCAGATCCTGATTGAAAAAGACCTTATACTTTCCGGCCACGACAGGAGCGACGGCGGGTTGATTACGACATTGCTTGAAATGGCGTTTGCAGGAAACTGCGGAATGGATGTAGAGACAGGAAATAGCGGGGAAGCGCGGAAGCGGGGAAGTGCGGAAGTAAAAGAAGAAAAATCACCCGAACTATCTTTCTTGTTTGCCGAAGAACTCGGTCTCGTGATTGAGTATCTGCCCGAAAAGGAAGACGAAATAATTTCTATTTTTAATAAGTTCTCCGTCCCGTGCGAAATCATTGGCAAAACATTATCTGAAAAAAGGATCAAAATTGACTTCCGCGCTTCATCACTTCCGCGCTTCATCACTGTTCTCGATGATGACATGCGGGTACTGAGAGGCATATGGGAAGAAACGAGTTATCAGCTTGAACGCCTGCAGGCTAACCCTGAATGTGCTGAGGAAGAGAAAAAGAATATATATGACAGGAATGGACCTAAATACGTTATACCTTTTAAACCGGAAGAGACCAAACCGCAGTCCCTGTCCCCTAAGGTCGCGATTATCCGTGAAGAGGGCAGCAACAGCGACAGGGAGATGACATCCGCTTTTTATCAGGCGGGGTTTGAGACATGGGACGTAACCATGACCGATTTTCTTGAGGACAGGATATCGCTCGCCGGTTTTAACGGGCTCGCATTTGTCGGCGGGTTCAGTTATGCTGATGTCCTTGACTCTGCAAAAGGCTGGGCCGGGGTCATCAGGTTCAATAAAAAAATATGGGATGAATTCCAGAAATTTTATAACCGGAAAGACACCTTCAGCCTTGGCATATGCAACGGGTGTCAGTTAATGGCGCTTCTTGGATGGGTGCCGTGGCAGGGCATTAAAAACAGCATCCAGCCAAGGTTCATTCATAATGTGTCCGGACGTTTTGAGTCCAGATTTTCCACAGTAAAGATCCTGCAGAGTCCCTCTATAATGCTGAAGGGCATGGAGGGTTCCAGCCTCGGTATCTGGGTCGCTCATGGTGAAGGGAGGGCATACTTCCCGGATGAGACTATTCTAAAAAGAATAGATACAGAGAATCTCGCCCCTGTACGCTATGTGGATGACAGTAATGAGATCACACTTAAATATCCGTTTAACCCCAATGGCTCTTCCCTCGGGATCGCAGGGCTTTGTTCACCGGATGGCAGACATCTTGCTGTAATGCCGCATCCTGAACGGACCTTTCTCAAATGGCAATGGCCATGGATGCCGGAGAATATAAGGGGTCATGGCGGGACAGATTCACAGGCATCACCGTGGCTGAAGATGTTTCAGAACGCAAGGGAATGGTGCGATATAAACAGTTCATAGGGGTTAGTGATTAGTTTTTGGGAAATGTTATACTATGATTCGAATGAATACAGTCAGTTTCAGGCATGTCCTTGAATAATATCAGCAAACTTATCAATAACATCAGGCCGGGGCATCTCCCCTATTCATCATTATCGGAAGATAAATTCCATGATGAATGCGGGGTGTTCGGTGTTTTTGGTCATTCCGAGGCCGCCAATCTGACCTATCTCGGCCTTCATGCCCTTCAGCACCGTGGGCAGGAGGGAGCTGGCATATGCTCTTCAGACGGCAAACAGGTATATATAGAGAAGTCCATGGGCCTGGTCGCGGATATTTTTTCCGAAAAAAGACTGAAGCGGCTCCCCGGCAATATCGCTATCGGACATAACCGATATTCAACCGCAGGGTCGAGTTCCCTGAAAAATGTCCAGCCCTTAATGGTCAATTTCTCCCTTGGCTCCCTCGCGATCGCCCATAACGGGAACCTTGTCAATGCCCTCGAGCTGAAAAGCGAGCTTGAGGCACACGGGGCGATCTTCCAGTCAACGGCAGACAGTGAAGTCATTGTCCATCTTATCGCAAGTTCCAGGGCCGGTGGCCTGCACGAACGCATCATTGATACCATGAAGAGCCTCTCCGGGGCTTACAGCCTGCTGCTGATGACAGAAAATGAACTTATCGCGGCAAGGGACCCCTTCGGTTTCAGGCCCCTGAGCATTGGTAAATATGACGGTGCCTATGTAGTAGCATCCGAGAGCTGCGCCTTTGACCTCATCGGGGCAAAGTATGTCCGGGATGTTGAACCCGGCGAGATGGTCATTATAAATAAAGACGGCATCCAGCACATCAGGACGCTCCCGTCACAGAGACACGCGTTCTGCGTCTTTGAATTTATATACTTTGCAAGACCGGACAGCAATATATTCGGCAACCGCAATGTCAATAAAAAGAGGAAAGAGTTCGGCCGTCAGCTCGCAAGGGAATATCCTGTTGATGCAGACCTGGTCATTGCTGTGCCTGATTCAGGAATACCGGCTGCCCTCGGTTTCGCAGAAGAGAGCGGGATCCCTTTTGATCAGGGCCTTATCAGAAACCACTATGTGGGCCGCACTTTTATTGAACCGAGACAGTCGATCAGGCATTTCGGGGTGAAGATAAAGCTGAACCCCATACGCCAGATCCTTGAAGGCAAACGGGTGGTGGTGGTTGATGATTCGATAGTAAGAGGGACCACCAGCAAGAAGATCGTCAAAATGATAAGGGAAGGCGGAGGTGCCAAAGAAATCCACATGAGAATAAGCTCCCCTCCCACAATCGGTCCCTGTTTCTACGGAATCGACACCCCTACAAGAAAAGAGCTGATAGCATCGACCCACACAGAAAACGAGATAAGAAAATATATTACAGCCGACAGCCTTCATTATTTAAGCCTTGAAGGATTATTAAAGGTCGTGCCGAACCCGGAAAAATACTGCACTGCGTGCTTTAATGACAACTATCCTGTGCTTACACGGCAGGACAGGATTGAACAGGTAGAGCTCTTTTAGGGTGGGCCTAAAGTTCATAAAAAAATTTCCGAAAATATTAACCGGAGCACCATTAATAATCAAAACCTGATCAAGGGTAAAAACGGATTTTTAAAAGTTTCAGGAAATGTCAAATAGACTTTCCAGGTTCATTCAATTAGGAATCGTTGGCATCTGGCTCTGCCTCATAGCTGTTCTTGTTTATCGTCACTATATCTCGGGCACTGAATTGTCCGCTCTCCAGACCGTAACCGGAAACCAGTTCAAAACAAGCGAAGAGTGGCTGGGTGTCTATTTTCAGAATAAGAAAATCGGGCACATCCGGACATCCTCTGAAAAGATAGGGGAAGAGTACAGGTTTACCCAGTCCGGAGAAACCGAAGTCACCAGGGACGGCAGCACCATCAAAAACATTACAAGCTTTAAATGCCTTACAGACCTTACATACAGGATCAAGTCCTTTGAATTCGAAAACAGGTCAGGGGATACCTATTATAAATCTCACGGAGAACTCGATAAAGACAATGTGCTGCAGGTTTTTATTGAGACCGATAAGCAGAAAAAGACCGAAACCATTGACATTCATGGCCAGCCTTACCTTGCCGCAACTGTCAAACATGCGCTTTTTGCACTGGGACTTGAAAAGGGCAGGCGCTTCAGTATTCCACTGCTCAACATTATTTCATTACGAGTTACAGATACAGCAGTTGAAGTCCGGGAACTGGTCCCTGTTAAAGCGGGTATAAACGTCAACACCGTCTACCAGTTAAAGATCGGCGATACTGTTTCGTGGATAAGCGATGGCGGTATTACGCTGCAGGAAAAATATTCCTCCGGGGTCCTTTATCTGGCGGAAAAAGAGGCCATGGCAAAATCAAAAGATACCAGGACTATTTTCGATTATCTTGCGATGCCGGTCCTGAAAACAAATAAACTGTTATCGAATACTGACGATCTTTCAGGTATCAAATTGAAGATTACCGGTCTTGATATACAGAGGTACCCTTTGCTGAATGAGGGACGCCAGGTCTTGACCGGAGACATCCTGGAGATACGCAAAGAGAATGATGATCTATTAAAGGATAAGACCTATGACCTGCCTTATACAGGCAGTGACATGGACCTGTTCCTGGGCGCTACCCCCTTTGTCCAGAGCGACCATCATACGATCATATATAATTCAAAGAAATTCGCTGCTGTCGAAAAAAATGCATTAGGCCTGGCACGGTTTCTGACATCCAACTTATATTTAACAGTTAAAAAAACACCCTCCTTTCATTTAATCCCTGCCATGGAGATTTTCAACATGCCGGCCGGAGAGAGCAATGAGCATACAGTCCTGTTCACATCTTTTGCGAGGGCCGGGGGAATGCCTGCAAGAATGGTCGGGGGCCTTGTGTACCTGAATGGTCACTTCTACTATCATACATGGCCTGAGGTCTGGGTGGGTCAATGGGTGCCGGCAGACCCCACAATGGGCCAGTTCCCGGCTGATGTAACGCACATCCGCCTTATGGAAGGAGACATAGATAAACTGGCTTCACTGGGAGAAGTTATCAGGAACATGAAAATTGATATAATGGAGGCACTATGATAATACTTGATCAGGTTGTAAAGAGATACGGAGATCATATTGCTGTCAACAATGTCAGTCTGAAGGCTCAGGCCGGTGAGATATTCGGTTTTCTTGGCCCCAATGGAGCGGGCAAGACAAGTACGATAAAGATGATCATGGGCCTTATGAAGCCGTCTTCCGGCACTATAACAATCGGCGGGCATGACATACAGAAAGACCCTGTTTCAGCAAAAAAAATCCTCGGATATATCCCGGACCGTCCGATTCTCTATGAGAAGCTGACTGCGTGGGAATATATAAAGTTCATCGCAGGACTTTATAACGTTGATAAAAAAGACATGGAGGTAAGGGGCAGGAAATATCTCGACATCTTCAGTCTGGGCGACCGGCTGAACGACCTTGTCGAGAATTTCTCGCACGGGATGAAGCAGAGGCTCAACCTGTCTGCCGTGTTCATGCGTAATCCGAAGGTGCTGATTCTGGATGAGCCGCTTATCGGGCTTGATCCGAGGGGCGCCCGGCTTTTTAAGGAGATACTGCATGCCTCACGCAATAACGGGATGTGCATTTTCATTTCAACCCACATACTTGAGATAGCTGAGCAGATGTGCGACAGAATGGCCATCATTAATAAGGGCAATATTATTGCAACTGGCACTGCGGGCGACATCAGGGAGCGGGCAGATTCTTCTGAAAGCAATCTTGAACAGGTGTTTCTCCATTTAACAGGAGGAGAAGACGTTATGAACATTGTTAAAGAGCTGCAAAAATAATACGCATATTTCATGAAAGAACTTATAGCCATTTTCTCACCCCAGTTGTGGACTTTTAAAAACAGCCTGCTGCGTTCCGGCAGCGCGGCCTATGTGAAAGCAGTATTTATACTGCTGCTGGGAGCTGGTTTCTGGACTGCGGCCCTCCATTATCTTACAATTGTGCTCACACGCCTTCAGGGGATGGAGGGGAATGTCGGTATTCTCATCGCCTTAAAAGGGCTTACGCTGCTGCTGCTGCTCATTTTCTTTCTATTGATATTCAGCAGTCTGCTCTCAGGGATAAACAACTTCTATCTGTCAAATGACCTGCCGGTGGTCCTTACATCTCCTGTATCATGGGAAAATATTTATCTCTCAAAGTGGCTGGAGACTGCGGTTAAATCCTCATGGATGATATTATTTGCAGTGCTCCCTGTATTTATTGCACTGGGGCTGGTTTTAAAGGCTGCGGCAGGCTACTACTTTATTCTGCTTCCGGTGCTGACCGTTTTTTTCCTGATTCCTGTGGGAATCGGGGTGATAATAAGCATTATACTCATGGCGCTGGTGCCTGCAAAGAGGGCCAGAAACATATTTGTTTTCCTCGGCCTGATGATAGTGGCACTCCTTTTTTTACTCTTCAGGTTCCTGAGGCCCGAGCGTTTTGCCAATCCTGAATGGTTTGCAAACCTGACCATCTTCCTTTCTGAAATGAAGCTGCCGGTTTCCGTGCTCCTTCCAAGCATGTGGGCCACCGAGACGCTAATGCCTTTTTTCAGGGAAGGAGGCGGCACTGCTTTCTTTTACATTTCCCTTCTCCTGTTTACAGCAGGCGCTTTTATTGTATTCGGCAACTGGCTGTTCAGTGTTTTTTTCTATTCCGGCCTCATTAAGGCCCAGCAGTCGGGCAGGAACACTACAGTGGGACAGGGAAGTGCATTGCTGAAGTTATCGTCCCTTTGCCTTTCATTAGTGAAAGGCTACAGAAGGGCGCTCATTGAGAAAGACCTGGTGACCTTTTTTCGTAATGTCAGGCAATCGTCGCAGCTGCTCCTGCTCTTTGCTATTATTGTTATCTATCTATTCAGCATAAAGGCCCTGCCCCTTGAATGGGGGACTTACCTGAGCCTGCAGCTCAAATATATTATTTCCTTCCTTAATATAGGGATTGTCGCGTTTGTTATTACAGCAGTGGCTGCACGTATCGTACTCCCGTCAGTAGAAAATGAAGGGAGGGCCTTCTGGATAATCCGCGTCTCACCGGTCGGGATGCGGGGGTTTCTCTGGAGCAAGTTCGTGATGGCCTTTTTCCCTCTTCTGCTGCTGGCACAAACGCTTATTGTGATTTCCAATTTATTGCTTGGGGTCAGGGTATGGTTTATATTGTTAGGAGCTGGTACCTGTCTGGTACTGGTCGCCTCAATAACGGCCCTTGCCATAGGCATCGGAGCGTATAATTCAAGGTTTTCCCCGGCTGACACAGACCGGGAACAGTCAGGATTGCAGGGAACGGCCTTTATGCTGCTGGCATTTGCAGTAATATTAATAACCATCATGCTCGAGATCATTCCTACGTTAAGCTTATTTATGAAGGAAGTGAGCGAATCGGTCCTTACAGTCAGAGGCTGGACCATCATCGGGATTTTGTTCTCTGCTGTCCTGGTGCTGAACAGCATCGTTGCATGGGCTGCGATGAAACTTGGTGAAAATAAGCTGACGGCAATGGAATGATGTTTTTCACGCTTTTTTTAGTCAAAACAATTAACAACATTTTTTGTCTGTTTATTCAACGCATTAGTTGAAGATCATCCCTTCTTTGCTTTACACAAAATATTGATTGTGATAATATTTAGGCTGGTTAAGGTATAATTATCTTCCTGTAAACCATCATATCTCTTTGGAGTAATAATAAATTATGAAAATTGCCATTGGTCTCGACATAGGCGGCACAAACACTAAGACAATTATTGCCGCGCAGAATGGAGAGGTCCTTTTAAGCCGCAAAAGCCCGACCCCTGTTTCAACTGAAAAAGACAGGGAAAGGATCGAAAACCGGCTGGTTACCAATTTAAAAGAATTCTTGAATGATGAGGCAGCAAAACAGATCATCTCTGATTCCTCGGAATTGGCAGGCATCGGTATCGGCGTTGCAGGACTCATAGACAGGAGGCGTGGCCGGATAATTCAGTCTCCCAATATTTCCTCATTAAATGGCGTAGCCATGAGAGAAGTCTTTGAGAAGGAATTTTCTCTGCCTGTTATTCTCGAAAATGATGCCAACGCATATGCTTATGGAGAAAAATGGATCGGAGCAGGAAAAGATCTGGAGAACTTTGTTGTCCTCACATTAGGCACCGGGCTTGGCGGCGGACTGATTTACAAGGGGCGCTTATATGAAGGACCGATGGAGGTCGGCCACATGACTATCGTGCCGAGCGGCCGCTACTGTACCTGCGGCAGTTCCGGGTGCCTTGAGTCTTACGCATCAGGAAGGGCCATAGTGGACCGGGTCATATCTTCACTCGAAAAAGGCACCGAGAGCCTGCTGTCAAAATGCTGTGACGGCAATATCTATAAAATAACACCGGAAGTGATATATGAGACCGCCCTTGAAGGAGACAGCCTGTGCAGGGAGGTATTCAGAGAGGTCGGACAGTTTCTGGGTATCGGGATTGCCAACCTTATAAATATACTCGGTATCGATGCTGTGATAATCGGCGGTGGACTTATAGGTGCATGGGACATGTTTATTGATGAATTATCAAAAGAGGCCCAGAAAAGGGCATTTAAACTTCTTTCAACAGATGTAAAGATCCTCAAGAGCGCATTGACAAAGGACGGGGGTTCAACTGGTGCAGCCGGGCTTCTCTTTAATATGACAGCCGGAGTTGCCAACCAGACGGCCTCATAAAATCATGTCCGGAAGTAACATCAGAAACTTTTCCATAATCGCCCACATCGACCACGGCAAATCCACCCTTGCTGACCGCATACTTGAAGTAACAGGTGCACTCACACAGAGGGAAATGACCACCAATCAGGTGCTGGACTCCATGGACCTGGAGCAGGAACGGGGAATAACCATCAAGGCCCACGCAGTAAGGCTTAACTATAAGACACTGGACGGACAGGATTATATCCTGAATCTGATTGACACCCCAGGACACGTTGATTTTTCCTATGAAGTATCAAGAAGCCTGGCCTCTTGTGAAGGGGCAATTCTTATAGTTGATGCATCACAGGGAGTGGAGGCGCAGACCCTCGCAAATACGTATCTGGCTCTTGACCATAATCTTGAGATAATACCGGTCATAAACAAAATCGATCTTCCCGGCGCTGAACCTGAGCGGGTAAAGGCTGACATCGAGGAATCTATCGGCATTGATTGCAGCGATGTACTCCTGACGTCAGCAAAAGAGGGCACCGGTGTCAGGGACGTGCTTGAAGCAATAGTCAAAAAAATCCCTCCTCCAGTCGGGAGCAGCGACCTTCCGCTTAAGGCCCTGATCTTTGATTCGTGGTTTGATAACTACCAGGGGGTCATAGTGCTGGTCCGTGTTTTTGACGGCGAGCTGCGCAGGGGCACAAAAATCCTGTTTATGGCAACCAACACAACTTATGAGGTGCTGGAGGTCGGGGTGTTCACTCCGATCAAGAAACCGGTCGATGTCCTTAAAGCCGGAGAAGTCGGTTATATAACCGGGGCCATACGAAATGTATCAGATACAAAAGTCGGTGACACGATAACTTATGCGGATAATCCCGCTTCCGAACCATGTCCCGGCTATAAAGACATAAAGCCGATGGTATTTTCCGGCCTGTATACTGTAGAAACCAATCAATACGCAGATCTTAAAGATGCGCTGGCAAAACTCAGCCTGAATGACTCGTCTTTCAGGTTTGAACCTGAGTCCTCCACCGCACTGGGTTTCGGCTTCCGCTGCGGCTTTCTCGGACTGCTCCATATGGAGATCATCAAGGAACGGCTCGAAAGGGAGTTCCAGCTCAACCTTGTGAATACAGCTCCTACTGTTGTTTACAGGATCATCCTGACAGACGGGAGCGATATGTTCATCGACAGCCCGGCAAAACTTCCGGACAAATACGACAGGATCGAGGAGCCTTATGTAAAGACAACAGTGTTTGTCCCTTCAAAATATATAGGCCCGATCCTAGACCTCTGCCAGGAACGACGCGGGGTCCAGAAAGACTTTAATTATATCGGCAAAGACAGAATTGTTGTAACATATGAGCTTCCACTGAATGAGATTTTGTGGGACTTTTATGATAAACTAAAATCCTCGTCAAGCGGCTATGCCTCCATGGATTACGAGTTTCTCGGATACCGGGAGTCAAAACTCATCAAGCTCGATATCCTTCTTAATGGAGAACCGGTTGACGCCCTTTCATTGATTGTTCATAAGGACAAGGCGTATTATAAGGGCAAACAGGTTGCTGAAAAATTAAGGGAAGTCATCCCGAGACAGCAGTTTGAAGTCATAATTCAGGCTTCCATCGGGAGCAAGATAATTGCACGGGAAACTATAAAAGCGATCAGGAAAAACGTCCTCGCAAAGTGCTACGGGGGCGATATAACCAGAAAAAGAAAGCTCCTTGAAAAACAGAAGGAAGGAAAACGCCGCATGAAGATGGTCGGCAGGGTCGAAATCCCGCAGGAGGCATTTCTGGCGGTGCTGAAAGTGAAATAATAGTGTCAGTGAATAGTGACAGTGTCGGCTTTCATTTCTGACACTAATAACTGACACTGACACAAACACATGCATGAGCGTGAGTTGTAACCACTCAATTATCAGGTTAAACGTGGAGAACACAATAATTGGCAGCTAAAAGAAAATCAAAGCTCAGGGAATATACAGAAGCTATCATCATAGCCGTTTTTCTGGCCCTCCTGATCAGGGCCTTTATTGTCCAGGCATTCAAGATCCCTTCAGGTTCGATGATACCTACCCTTCTGGTTGGTGACCATATCCTGGTTAATAAATTCACGTACGGGGTAAATGTGCCCTTTACAGACAACAGGGTGCTGATCTTCAACCAGCCCAAAAGAGGCGATGTGATCGTCTTTTCCTTTCCGAAAAACAGGGAGATGGAAGAATGTACAAGTGTCTCTAAAAATATCTCAACCAGGCTGAGTAATGCATGGAGCAGCGGGAACCCTTTCTATCTGTTCAAGGATGATTGCAAGGATTTTATTAAGCGGGTCGTTGCTGTTGGAGGGGACAGGATTGAGGTCCGGAACAAATACGTTTATGTAAACGGGACCCCCCTTGTTGAGCCTTATGCCATCCATAATGACCTGTCGATTGAGGGGGCCCCGCGGGACAATTTCGGCCCCTTTACAGTGCCGCGCGGAAGTTTTTTTGTAATGGGAGACAACCGTGACCAGAGCTACGACAGCCGTTTCTGGGGCGTTGTGGACATGGATGAGATTAAAGGCAAGGCATTTATAATGTACTGGTCCTGGGATGCTGAGGGGAGCCTTTTAAGCCAGGTCAGGTGGGGCAGATTAGGAAAGTTGATTCATTAGAATATAGTGACAGTGTCAGTTGTTAGTGTCAGACAGTTTCCTATTTACTGACACGGACACTATTCACTGACACTTAAATTAATTTATGTTTACAGGTCTTGTTGAAACATCCGGTACAGTAACCACTGTCAGAAATACAGGCAACGGCATCATACTGTCTGTAAAGCCTCTTTCTGAATTTGAGGTCAGCCTGGGCGACAGTGTTTCTGTAAACGGTGTATGCCTGACAGTCACAAAGCATAACGGAGACATTTCTTTTGACGTGTCTCCGGAGACGCTGCGGAGCACTAATCTTGGAAATTTAAAAATCAGCGATAAAATAAATCTTGAGCGCGCATTGAGATTAAGCGACCGTCTGGGCGGTCATCTTGTCACAGGCCATGTCGACAACATCGGCATTGTCCTTGGGAAAAAGCAGGTCGGGGAATATACATTTTATACGTTTGAAGCCCCGGCGGACGTACTGAAATATATTGTCAAAAAAGGCTCGGTTGCGATTGACGGCATAAGCCTGACTGTTGTTGATCTTGACCACCGGTCATTCAGTGTAGCAATTATTCCCCATACAGCAGCAGCCACTAATATAGGCGGCAGGGGCATTGGAGACAGGGTCAATCTCGAAGCGGACATTATAGGCAAGTATGTTGAAAAACTGCTTGGAAAAAAGGAGACGGACACAGGTCTCATGGAACTGCTCAGGGAGAAAGGTTTTACAAATGAGTAAGAAAAAGGCGACGAAACCAAAGGCCGCATCAAAATTAAAATTCAATACAATAAAAGAGGCCATAGACGATATTAAAGAAGGCAAAATGGTCATCCTCATCGATGACGAAGACAGGGAGAATGAGGGCGACCTTACGATCGCTGCTGAAAAGGTCACTCCCGAGGCGATCAACTTTATGGCAAAGTACGGCAGGGGCCTGATATGCCTGTCTTTGACCCCTGAGCGAGTTGAGCACCTTAAGCTCCCCATGATGGCTGATATGAATACCTCGCGTTTCGGCACTGCCTTTACCATATCCATCGAAGCAAAGCGCGGGGTCACAACCGGGATCTCGGCAGCTGACAGGGCAAAGACCATAAAGACCGCCATTCATCCGAGATCAAAACCGGATGATATCGCACGGCCCGGACACATCTTTCCATTAAGGGCTCAGCCCGGCGGTGTGCTCCAGCGAGCAGGTCAGACCGAAGGGTCTGTTGACCTGGCACGGCTGGCAGGCCTTAATCCTGCAGGGGTCATCTGCGAGATCATGAATGATGACGGGACAATGGCACGTGTGCCGGAGCTTGCAAGGTTTGCCAGAAAGCACGGACTGAAAATGGTCACCATAAAGGACCTTATTCAGTACAGGATGCAAAATGAATGTCTTGTTACGAGGCTTGCTTCTACAACAATCCCAACTTCCTTTGGCGGTGAATTTACAGCCATTGTCTTCGGGAACCGGGTCGATGATTCCCAGAATGTCGCACTGGTAAAAGGGCACATATCTCCGGATGATGAGGTCCTTGTCAGAGTACATTCAGAATGTCTGACCGGTGATGTCTTTTCCTCAAGGAGATGTGACTGCGGTTCACAGCTGCATAAGGCAATGGCGATGATCCGGAAGGAAGGCAAGGGTGTAATTCTTTACATGAGACAGGAAGGCAGAGGCATAGGGCTCGTCAATAAATTAAAGGCATATGCGCTCCAGGACCAGGGGCTCGACACTGTAGAGGCCAATGTAAAGCTCGGGTTTAAGGCCGATCTGAGAGATTATGGAATCGGCGCCCAGATACTGGTTGAACTCGGAGTGCGGAAGATGCGCCTTATGACCAATAACCCCAAAAAACTGGTTGGCCTTGAAGGATACGGGCTGAGTGTTGTGGAAAGGGTGCCTATTGAGGTCAGCCCGCATGAAAAAAACATCAAGTATCTTTCGATTAAAAAGAAGAAACTCGGCCATATGCTGGAGAAAGTATAAATATTTAGCTGGTAGTTAGTAGTAAGCGGTAAGTAGTTATGGGTAGCATGTCTTACGCCTCAGCTACTTACTACCATTAACTTGCTACTTATTCAAAGGAGGGAACATGAAAAAATTCGAAGGAGAGCTTCAGGCAAAAGGACTTAAGTTCGCTGTCATCATAAGCCGTTTTAACGATTTTATAACCGCCAAACTTCTGGACGGAGCAGTCGATGCCCTCATTAGGCACGGCGCTGCAGAGCAGAACATAGATGTAATAAAGGTCCCGGGTTCCTTTGAGATCCCTCTTACCGCAAAGATTGTTGCGGGGAAAAAGACCTACGACGCAGTCATATGTCTGGGTACAGTTATCAGGGGGGCCACCCCTCATTTTGATTATGTTGCCTCTGAAGCAGCCAAGGGCATAGCAATAGCCTCAATGGACACTGGTGTCCCGATAGCTTTCGGTGTACTTACCACCGACACTATCGAACAGGCTGTTGAAAGGGCAGGGACCAAAAGCGGCAACAAGGGCTGGGACGCTGCGATGGTCGCCATTGAGATGGCACAGTTGTTAAAGAAGTTATGAAATCAGAACCCAGAACAAAGAACAAAGAACACAGACTACTGCCAAGTTTCACTATTACGTCGGTCTATTGTGTGTTGTTTTTTGTCTTTTCTCTGTGCTCTGGGTTCTGTGCTCTGGGTCCTGCCTTATGACAAAGCGTCGACGATCGAGAGAATACGCACTGCAGATACTGTTTCAGCTTGATATGACGGGCAAGGCATTTAGTGAAGAAATCTGGAATGAGTTCTGGGAAGGCAATGCTGAGGAGCCTGAGGTAAAGGAATTTACCCGCGATATCGTAGCAAGCACCCTGAAAAATATAAAAGAGATCGATGAAGTCATAACAAAAGCGGCTGAGAACTGGTCTATCGACCGTATGGCTATAATTGACAGAAACATCCTTCGCTCAGCCACCTGCGAACTTTCATACAGGACTGATATCCCCAGCTCTGTTGCCATCAATGAGGCCCTTGAGATCGCAAAGAAATATTCCACAGAAGAGTCCGCGCCCTTCATTAACGGCATCCTGGACAGGATCGCTCATCCGGAAGACAAAAAGACAGTAAACAAAAAAGGGCAACTCAAAAAAAAGAAACAGGATCTTTCTCCTAAATAGAAAACTCCCGCAGCATATGATCTGCCGCGGGAGCTATGCGTTTACTTCCGGACTTCCCTTAGCCACCGCCGTATCCGGCAGCAGGCATATCTCTATCGGTAGTTGGAACAGACACGGTAGTTTCACTCTTCAGACCAAACTTGCTCCAGTCAACCGGGCAGGATTTTGCGAAAATCTCCAGCTTCCAGTCTATTGACTGAACAAGTTCATCAAGGTGCCTTACATGAGAGGCCAGCACTGTTCTGTTCTTTGAATCCATACCTTCGATCTGGCCCTTTAATCCCATGAGCCTGTTCTTCATATCGGAGAGTTCACCATACAGGGAGTCACAATATCCTTTTATGTCAGCATGTTTGACTGCCATGATCATGACCTCCTTTCTCAGGCCTTGAGGCCTGCCAGCGGACGGTGTAAATCACCGCCCTGCGCCTTCTCCTGATTTCATCGTAGCGCGATTCAGGCGAACTGTCAATAGGCATAATATTGCTTAGATTCAATCAGTTGCAGGCCTAATAAAATCCCCTTAAATTTTCTCCATTATATACGGCAGGTTATGCAGCTCTTATGATATAGTAGTAACTCATATTTAAACTTATAGTCAGGAGGTCAGAGGTGATTCCACGTTATTCAAGGCCTGAAATGGCAAAAATATGGGAACCTGAGAACAAGTTCCAGAAATGGCTCGATGTAGAGATCGCAGCATGCGAGGCATGGGCGAAATTGGGAGAGATACCGAAAAAGAGCCTCGCCGTAATAAAGAAAAAAGCCGCGTTCGATATCAAACGCATAGATAAAATTGAATTGACGGTAAAACATGACGTCATCGCATTCCTGACGTCCGTTGCTGAGAAAGTCGGCCCTGATTCGCGCTACATCCACAAAGGCCTGACGTCTTCAGACATAGGGGACACAGCACTGGCCCTTTTGATGCGGGAAGCAGCCGATATCATTATTAATGATATTCATCAATTAATGAAGGTCCTGAAATCCAATGCCTATAAATACAAAGACACCCTGCAGATGGGCAGGAGCCACGGCATTCATGCTGAGCCGACTACATTCGGTCTCACCTTTGCGCTCTGGTATGAAGAGATGAAGCGCAACCTCACAAGGATGAAGACAGCCCGGGAGACCATCAACTACGGCCAGCTCTCAGGCCCGGTCGGAACTTTTTCGAGTCTTCCGACTTCGATCGAAAAATATGTTTGCAAGAAACTCGGCCTCAGGCCCGACCCGATAGTCACACAGGTCATTCAGAGGGACCGGCATGCCGAGTATATGAACACACTGGCTCTCATCGCCGGAGCAATTGAAAAGATGGCAGTTGAAATCCGCCACCTTCAGAGGACTGAGGTGCTTGAGGCAGAGGAGCCCTTTGAAAAAGGCCAGAAGGGTTCATCTGCCATGCCGCATAAACGCAATCCCGTTGGAAGCGAAAACCTCAGCGGGCTGTCGAGGGTGGTACGCGCTAATGCGATGGCTGCCATGGAAAATATCCCTTTATGGCATGAGCGTGATATCAGTCATTCCTCTGTTGAGAGGATCATAGTTCCTGACAGTACAATTCTGATAGATTACATGCTTGTACGGTTGACCGGCATCTTAAAGGGCCTTCAGGTCTATCCGGAACGGATGAAGGAAAACATCGACAGGAGCTACGGCCTTTACTGCTCCCAGCGCGTGCTTCTTAAACTGACAGAAAAGGGGATGAGCCGGGAGGATTCCTACAGCCTCGTGCAGAAGACCGCGATGGAGAGCTGGAAAGGGAGAAAGCCTTTCAGTGACCTTTTGAAACAAGAACCATCAATTACCAGATACCTGTCCGCAAAAGATATTGATGACCTCTTTGATTTTAAATTCTACACAAAGCATGTGGATTATATCTTTAAGCGGGTGTTTAAATCGTAGGGGCGAGGTTTTCTCGCCCTGCTCGATGAGGGGCTTTCGTTCTCATTAATAATGTCTGTTTATTAACTATTGAGAATTTCAACCGCATGTCATTCCCGCAAGCGAAGCGCATCCGGAATCTTTCCGCAAAAAGATTCCGGATACCCAAACATCGGGCACAGGAAAGCCGGAATGACAGAATTAGCGATTTTTTAAACAGACTCTAAATAGTCGTGCTCCTTAAAGAAGGGAGCGGAAAGACATCTACTTCTTTCTCGGGGTCTTGTAAATGAACAGGTCTTCGCTCGTTATCTCGTGAAAATGGTCGGCCTCGTCCATTAATATCCTGGCGGTTGTCTGTCTGACAGCGGCAATTTCCACCCTGACACCCTGCCCTTTCAGGTGTATCACCAGCTCAACATAATCCGAGTCGCCTGACATGATTATGATGGTGTCAACCTTTGAAGCAAGCTGGGTCGCCTTGATTGAAAGCGGGATATCAGCGGACTTGTGACAGGGGATGACTGACCCGTAATAGTTCTCGTGGAGCCTCTCGGCGAATTTTGATGAAATGGACTTTCCTTCCCGGAAATAAAGCAGCCTGTTCAGGCCCCGGTCCTTGAGCAGCTTTGGTATCAGCTTGTCAAAATTGATCATTGCATTCTTTGAATGAGAAAGCTCATGGATACTGCGTTCAATGTTGTTGCCGTCGCACAGGATAGCAACTGACTGGTTAATGAATATATTTTCCATATTACCTCGAATTCAATTTTTCATATTCTCTGATTTTGCCGGATGTAATGTAGTAATCCAGCTCCCTGTTTGCGATTCGCCTCGCCTCCCTTTTGAGGTCCTGCTTACTGTCAAGGACATAACTCTGGATCATCAGGAATTTTTCTGTCTGTATATCGAGAAAGACATTGTCCACGACAGGCGTGCCAGCAAATTTCTTTTTTGCCTGTCCTTCCTTTAATACGTCAGTAAATGGCCTCCCTGATTGCGCGGCAATCTTCTTGGCCTCGTTAACAGCATCTATCCAGTCTGAATGCATGATCTTATAGTAGTCCCGCATCGCCTGTTTATTGAAATGAACAAAGTATGATCTGTCCTTGCGCTTCATGTTGAATGTGACCCTCACTGAGTCTGTATCGATCGTGTCCACAAAGAGGAGTTTCTTCCCGTCCCTCGCGATCTCCCACTTCAGGTCCCACAGGGAAAGCCCCATCCCGTCAAATATCTGCTGAAGCATGTATGCGCCGAGCATTGCCATGGCAAGAGACTTTGAAAAGGTATCGCCGTCCACGCCAGAGATCATTGCTGCCTCCTGGCGGCTGATGTTCCTGTCCTCAGGTTCGTACTTGGTCGTCAGATCGACAATGGGAGGATCAAACCGTGTCCATGGGCTCAGCGAACTTACGCCCAGTTCATTAAGATATGCCTTTTTATCTGCATCGCCAAGACGGTCATACTTTCTCAGTATAGATGAGCCCGTGGTTATGCCAAGCCTTACGATGTATTCAAGCGGTATCACATTACGGTCGATATGGTGGTATTTTTCATAATCATAAAAATGCCGGCCCATGAATTTTTTCAATACCGGTTTTTCTACCGTATATTTTTTTATTAGCGTAAGATTGCTGAGTGTACCGGGAAAGCCTTTGGCATAGACCTTTCCTGTCCTGCGTTCAACCATTCCAAGGTGGTGAGTGGGGGCACCGCTCTTAGTGAATCCGGACAGTACCTTATTGATAAGTCCGGATTTGTCTTTCTGCAATAACTTGCCCTTGCCGGAAAGTCCCTCAGCCAGCCTCTTCCATGATTTCGGGTTCTGCAGCTCCTGAAAAACCAGATGCCTGAAGCCAGCCCTCCCGGTGTCACTGCCTTCAATATTGAAGATTGTGCCGACATCAAATACCGATCCGCCGGAAGATGTTTCGCTTATTATGAGATCTGAGTGCCCCGGTACATTGTAGAGCTTCTGCACCGAGCCCAAATATAACGGCCTGCCGGTTTTTAAATTAATTTTCTTTGGAAATACACTCATCACTACCTCCGGTAAACAGTCTGTGAAAAACAATTCAGGGTATTAAGCTAACTGTTTAAAGGCCAATTAGTCAATGACTTTTCGGGGAGTATGCGGAGGTCCAGCCTGCATATATTTCTAACCCATAATATTTTTAAACGATTCCAAGAGGGCGCTGTTGGTCGGATATTTCTGAAGGAGTTCGATAAGTTTTTCCATGGCGGCAACACTATTCATCCCTGCCAGGCCCCGGTACAGCAATTGAAGACATCTGTACTCTTCAGGTTCGAACAAAAGCTCGGCACGCCGGGTAGCGCTCTTTGATACATCTATTGCCGGGAACACCCTCTTTTGTGCCAGTTCTTTTGAGAGCACCAGTTCCATATTGCCAGTACCTTTAAACTCCTCAAATATGACATTATCCATAGCGCTTCCAGTATCTACCAGGATCGTGGCAAGGATTGTTATAGAGCCCATGTCCTCTACATTGCGTGCAGTACCGAAAATACGGCGGGGCACTTCAAGCGCACCGGCAGTCACCCCTCCTGACATCGTACGCCCCCTGCCCCGGTGCTGTGCGTTATGCACACGCGCCAGACGCGTAAGTGAGTCAAGCAGTATCATCACATTGTGCCCTGCTGCAGCTTCCTTGAAGGCCTCTGCTATCACCTCATCAACGATCTTGATATGGCTTTCATGACCGTGGTCCATAGACGAGGAATATACCCTGGCATTAACACTTCGCCTGAAATCAGTCACCTCTTCGGGCCGCTCATCAACGAGCAGGCAGTATACCTTCATGTCAGGATACCCGTTTGTTACTGCATTAGAGATGTTCTTTAAGAATGTTGTCTTGCCCAGTCCGGGCGATGATACAACAAGGGCGCGCTGCCCCATCCCTATCGGACAAACCAGATCAAATGCACGCACAGACAGATCATCACTGCCCTTTTCAAGAACAATTCGAGTATGCGGATTTACAGCTGTACCCGCAAGAAACTTTTCCTCATCAGCTGAAACAACCCTGCGCGCAGGTGCCTGCCGACGCAACTGCGGTCGTGGTGTCCCGCGCCGCGGATTAAAACGATACGAACTCATATATACTCCTTATTTTTTAACAGCAGGTCGTTATCCTGGAGATTTTGAATTTTTTCTATGCAGCTCCCGGAGATCTGAATACCTGAGTGTCCATAGCACGTCAATCCCCCTCCGTAATTTTAGCAGATATCTCTTTTTTATGTATACGCTGTTATTTTTTCCACCTTATTTCAGTCACCTGGGCTGATGCTAACAAATATCTTTCATAGTATCTCCATAATATTCCCAATTTGGCTTCATTTTATTTAAAATCATATTCATGCTAAAAAAGGAACTTAATATGATCTGTATCAGGACCGTAAGTGAATATAATACCTGAACAAATGTGGACCCCGGGCAGGCTCTGGTCCAGTATTGTCAGCAGTACTCAGCATGCACTGAAGACGGGTGCGCTTATGCCGATCTCTACGGAAACGAGCTGGATAACTGACAGCGGAATTGACTTTCAGATCAGAGTTGTTTCAAGCCTCCGTCATAAAAGGGAGGCCGGGAAGCGGGAAGAAGACAAAGCATCTGCAGGTCAGAAAAGGCCCAATCCCTTTTTGCCCTATGAGAAAGACATGTTCGTCTCTGACATAACTCCTTCACACCTGTGCCTCTTAAATAAGTTCAATGTAATCGACTATCACCTGCTCATTGTTACCCGTGAGTTTGAGGACCAGGAGATGCTGCTTACCCTGCGGGATTTTGAAGCTGTCTGGATGTGTATGGCTGAATTTGAAGGCCTCGCGTTTTATAACGGCGGTGTAGTCGCAGGGGCCAGCCAGCCCCATAAGCACCTGCAGATGGTCCCTCTGCCAATTGGAGACAGAGGCTGTTCATTACCCATAGACCCCCTGATCAGAAGTTCGCAGGCAGACGGTCTTTTACGTTATTCCCGTGAGTTGCCGTTCATACATTCTATCGCGTTCCTTGACCGGTCAATTGCCGGATATCCCGGTGACGCAGCTGAAGTCACACACCAGCTCTACCGCATGATGCTTAAAAAAACAGGCCTGAATGAAGTTGCTCAATTGACAGAAGAAAAGCAGTCCGGCCCGTACAACCTGTTATTCACCCGCGACTGGATGCTGCTGGTGAAACGGAGCACAGAGTTTTTCGGTACCATATCCGTGAATGCACTGGGGTTTGCCGGAGGGCTTCTGGCAAGAGATGATCAGGAGATGAAACTGATCAGAGACAGCGGGCCGATGACGATACTAAGACATACTGCGGCAGCGGATTAGGCTTATATGCAGGTTGAACCTCTTGTGGCACACGCTGGAATCGAATAAATAAGGATGAAATCATCATTATCTTAAAGATATCGGGTTAACTGAAATTCAGGGATATCAGGGTCAGACTGTTATTCAGACCTGATAAATGTATTAGTATCTATCATCGTAATCCGCTCAAATCTGCTATCATACTTATCACTATGATGAACATAAAAATATGCCCTGATTGCGGGACTGAATATTTCTCACATATCCGGGACTGCGCTGATTGCGGCACGGTCCTTCTTCTGCCTGAGGAAAACAAGAATCTCCAGGAAGAGCGGAAACGCTGCAAAGATAAACTCCTTGAGAAGCCTGTAGTTGTCAGAGAGGGCGATCTGGACTGGTTGAATGAATTGTACAATGTCCTGATTGATGCCTCTATCCCATGCGTTATTAATGTTGACAGATGCATAAAAGGCTGCGGTACTCATCCTCACCAGCTGCTGGTATCAGAGACTGATGCAGTAAGGGCAAATGAAATAATAGAAGAATATTTCATGAGTCTCCATCCGGAAATGCAGGCCTCAAATAAGATCAGGGAATGCGACGAATGTCCGGCATGCGGTACTCCTGTGAATTCAGACAGTGTTGAGTGCCCGGACTGCGGACTGCGTCTTCTGATAATTGAATAATTCTACAGAGGATGTGTCCATGCTTTAATCAATAAAGCGGCCCGTACAGATCAGGCCGTCTGGCCTTTAAAAGATCATTATACTGATTCAAAACCTTGTCTCTTGCAGTCGTAGGATCGATAGAGACTGACATCAGTGACTCTTCATCGTCAGATGCCCTTACCAGTATTTCACCCCTTGGAGAAACAACCTCGCTTTTGCCAATAAACGTGAGGGACTGGTCCGGCCTCCTGTGTTCAGTGCCGATGCGGTTAGCTGTAACAGCGAACACCCTGTTTTCAAGACACCTGACCGGCATTGAGTCAGGGCAGAACGGCAGCACCAGGTTTGAGGGATGGGCAACCACTTCAGCGCCGAGAAGCGCGAGGCTCCTCATGGATTCAGGGAAGAACCAGTCAAAGCATATCTTTATCCCTATGCGGCCGATCTTTGTGTCCCAGACCCTGAACCCTGTGTCTCCGGGCGTAAAGTAGAGAGTCTCTTCAGAGAAAAGATGCGTCTTGCGGTAAAAACCGATAAACCCTTCGGGTCCGGTAAAGACTGCTGAATTATAAAATTTGTCTCCTGCCCTCTCAGGAAGCCCCGCAACAATATAGATATTTTTTTCATGCGACAATTCTATAAGGGCCTCTGTTGTGGGGCCCTTCGGGACCTGCTCAGAGAGATCATCGACCTCGTCTTCAGAGATGAACTGGTAGCCGGTCGCAAAAAATTCCGGGAGCACAAGGAGATGGGCATCCGTGTCCTTTATCGCAGTCACAACCTTGTTTATGTTCTTCTCTTTTTCCCCGAATGCAGGGCTGAACTGATAGAAGCCAACTTTCATGGGAATAATATATCACTAATCAGGTTCATTGTCTAATTAGTATCTGTTATGGAAAGTGATAATTTGATATTAACATGTCATTTCGAGCAAAGCGAGAAATCTCAATCTGTTGCAATACCGAAAGATTTCTCCCGCTGGTCGAAATGACAGTCCAGCTAAGGAAGTATTTTATAGTTTCAGCAACAGGAGCTAATTAACAATATCATCTATAAGCTCTCAGTCGGGATCGACTCGTACCGAGCGATCATTATTATTGACAGATAAGCGTGATGAGGACTTCTTTAATCTTTCTTTAATGATCCACTGTTAAGATGATTGCAGGGATTCGGAAAGGAATTCTAAACATGAACAAACCTTAAAGAGGAGGATATAATGAAAACCAAATTAATAACATTGATAGTCGGGGTAGCCATTTCATTACTTGCAGGCATTGCACATGCCAGTGATGATCATAGCGAACACGGAGAATACCAGAACTATAATAAGGGAGCATATCCCGGCAAATTCTACGGCACAGTCGAGCGCATGCCGGAGGCTGGCTGGAACGGGATCTGGGTTATTAACGGAAGAGACGTCCTTGTGACCGGGAAGACCAGGATCGAGGAAGAATACGGGAAGGCAGCTCCGGGTGCTTATGTTGAAGTAAAAGGCGATTACTCAGGCAAGACATTCACCGCTTACAAGATTGAGGTAAAGGGAGAGAAAAGACATCAGGAAATCGCCCCTTCGCCTGAACAGTCCTCTAACGGCAAACCACGTGATTATTCCACGCATCAGGACAAGGTCTTCAACAGCAGGTTTGAGGGAGTGATCGAAGCCCTGCCTAAAGCTGGCTATGAAGGCCTTTGGATAATCGACGGCAGAAAGATTGAAGTGACCACAAAAACAATTATCAGCGAAACAGGCAGCGGGGCAGCTGTCGGGGCCTTTGTAAAAGTAAAAGGCAGCCGCAGCGGGGAAACGATCACTGCCTATGAGATTGAAATAGAAGGCAAAGGAAAGTAAGCCTGCTAAGGCTGCAGGGACCTGGACTTTAAAACGGTCCGGAATAAAGGAGTCATAATATGACACAAATTAAAATATGGGATATACCGACACGCCTGTTTCACTGGCTGCTGGCGGCTGCAGTCCTGACGGCATTCGGCATCGCACAGTTTGTGCCGGACGAGGACCCTCTGTTTTCCATTCACGCGCTTATCGGGCTGGTGACAGGATTGATGGTGCTCTTCAGGATAATCTGGGGGTTTGCGGGCTCAAGGTATGCCCGTTTCAATTCATTCACATTCAGTCCCGGAGAGTTTGCCAGCTATATAAGAGACGCTTTCAGCGGAAAGGGAAAACGGTATATGGGCCACAACCCCGGATCGGGTTACGCTGTATATATCATGCTGGTCCTCCTGTCTGGCCTCATCACAACAGGAGTGCTTGGTCAGGGTGGAAATGAGAGTTTCGAGGAACTGCATGAGCTGTTTGCGTATGTAATGACCGCTGTAGTGGCTGCACACCTGGCTGGTGTGCTCCTGCATACGGTCAGGTATAAAGAGAACATCGTTTTCAGCATGGTAACCGGCAACAAGGACGGCGGCGAGAATGAAGGGATATCATCGACCAGACCTCTGGCAGGGGCCGCTTTCCTGCTTTTAACCGGATTGTGGACAGCGGGTCTATTCAGCAGCTTCGACCCGAATACAAAGCAAACGATTCTTCCTGTCATAGGAGCTAGTATTCAGCTTGGTGAAATTGAAGGCAACGAGGAAGGGCATGAAGGCCATCAACGCAATCATCACGAAGACAGAGATGATTGACAGTGACAAATGCTTAGAGTGTGGACATGGTTAATTACGTAATAATAAAAGGATTTGTTCGGGAAGTTTTACGGTTTCGGTATATAATTGTAGATGATGAACGCGGCCCCTGAGAAAAAGCTGTCCCTGTTTGATTCAACATGCATAATTGTCGGCATCATAATAGGTGCCGGCATTTATGAGACAGGCCCGCTTGTGGCTGCAAGCATGGGCAGCGGATCGGGGGTCATAGGCATCTGGCTTGCCGGAGGACTGCTTGCTCTGACAGGGGCATTATGTTATGCGGAACTGGCCACCGCTTATCCGCGCGAGGGAGGAGATTATGTGTATCTGAGCCGCACATACGGCAGCGCATCGGGTTATATCTTCGGCTGGTCACAACTGGCCATCATACGGCCGGGTGACATAGCGCTCATGGCCTTTGTCTTCGGGAGATATGCTGAAACGCTTTATGCCCCGTCTGAAAACGTGCGGGTAATGTATGCTGTATCAGTGGTTGTGCTTCTGACAGTAATCAATATGCTCGGTGTCAGGGGCGGTAAATGGACACAGAACATTTTAACTGTGATCAAGACCCTCGGTCTGCTGGCGATTGTTACTGCCGGCATGCTCGCACCAGGGGCATCAAAGGCAGCGGGACCGGCTTCCCTTTCGATGGGGGGGCTTGAACTCGCCCTAATACTTGTTTTGTTTACATATGGCGGCTGGAACGAAATGGCTTATGTGGCTGCAGAGATCAAACGGCCTGAGAGAAATATAGTCCGCGCCCTTGTAACAGGAACGGTAGCAGTGGCTGCATTATATGTTCTGGTCAATATCGCATTTCTCCATGCACTCGGGTATGAAAAGACTGCCGCCTCACAGGCTGTAGCCGTTGACACCGTCTCCGCGATATTTCCCTATATTGCCGGCAAGGCCATCAGCGTCCTTATATGTGTCTCAGCCCTCGGGGCTGTCAACGGGCTTATTTTCACCGGAGCGCGTATCTCATACGCACTCGGCACTGAGCACGCTTCATTCCGGGGCCTTGGAAAATGGAGCAACCGCTTCGGCACGCCGGTATGGGCGCTTATCGCACAGGGATGCCTCAGCGCAGCGATCATCCTCTTTGCCGGTTCATTTATTGATACGATACTCTATACTGCCCCGGTGGTATGGCTGTTCTTTCTTGCTACCGGTCTGTCTGTCTTTTTACTGAGGAAAAAAGAACCGGGGACAGAGCGTCCGTATAAGATTACCGGCTACCCTGTGGTTCCGATTATTTTTTGTGCCTGCTGCGTATTCATGCTCTACAGCTCGGTTTCCTACGCCCTCAGGAACAAACCGGCCGGACTGCTGGTCATGACTGTCGCACTGCTGGCAGGAGCGCTGGTCTTCCGGTTTACTGAGGTGAAGAAAAAGAAGGAGAGCAAGTGAAGGTCCTTGTTATTGAAGATGAGAAAGACCTTGCCGCAATAATAAAACAGGGGCTCGAAGAAAACACCTTCACTGTAGAGGTATGCAGTGACGGCGAGGAAGGACTCTTCATGGCTGAGAATTATCCTTATGACGCGATCGTGCTGGATATCATGCTGCCGACAATGGATGGGTTTACGGTACTGGACAGGCTGAGGGCAAAGAAAGTCAAAGTGCCGGTCCTTGTGCTGACTGCGCGTGGAGGGATGGGAGACAAGGTCAGGGGCCTGGACAAGGGGGCTGATGACTATGTTGTGAAGCCTTTTGAATTTCCTGAGCTGGTCGCACGGCTTAAGGCCATCATACGGAGACATAAGGGAGAAGCATCCCCCCTGATTTCAATAGACGACCTTACAATAGACATAAATTCAAGAACGGTCAAACGCGGAAAACAGGAGATAAAGCTCTCTTCTCGGGAATACAAGATCCTTGTGTATCTCGCCCTGAACAAAGGGAGG
>QZIL01000107.1 GCA_003599025.1 Nitrospiraceae bacterium
TCTCACGAGACCGGGGATTTCATCTTTATGCCTGTACGATATCATTTCCTTTCCAATGTCAAACAGTTCCTCAAGGCTCTTCTGATGGTCGGTAAGGACGAAAGATCCGCATGCCGGCACGTCAAAGACCCGCTGGTTGACCGCTTCACTCATCTGCCTGCTGGTTGCGTTGAAATTGATCCTGCAAGCATTATAAAGATATGGCAGTTCCTTATAGTAATTCAGAGGGGGAAGCAACTGATAGTTCTGATGTCTTAACAGTTCTTTCCAGGCGCTGTCTCCATATATGCTCAGATTAAATTCTTTCATCATCTGCAGACATGACAGGCGGTAAAGAAGCGTTGCCTTCCACAGGACCGCCGCCTCCAGGTCCATCTTCTCCTTCCTGGTGAGGCCTGTAATCTTTTCCCTCCGCCCTTCAGGGATAACATCCGAAATGTCTCCGGGCGCTGCTCCTGAACGTGCAACTTGTTCCGCCGTTTCTTCAATAACAGGATGTAAGTCCGGATGAACCTTTTCCATACATTCCCTGACAGGTTCTACCATGGAATTTCCGACAAAGCTCACATCACAGGAGTACCCCGCCAGCTTTTTTCTGTGCTTACCCGAAGGCAGCGGTCTGAACATACTATCATCCGTACCGAGCGGCAGGTATCCGACTGATTCAAACCCCATGTCCTTCATATCTTTCATATATGATTTGTCCCAAAGGAAAAGCGACATCCATGGTGAGACATTTTTATCAAAGGCATGAACTATCAGTCTGGGACTGTCGACATACCATGAAGCGACGGGCATTTCAATTGACTTGAAGAATTCACTCAAGACCCCGTCTTCATCAAAACCGAGGTGGTTCATTGTCAGCAGGAAGTCCGGTCTGAAATCCAGCACAGTCTCCATCATACGGGAAACAACCGCATTACCTTCTTCAACCCTGCTGACCGGAAGCCTTATCACTTTGTGTCCAAGTTCTTTCAGGCCTTTCTCAACTTCACTTACGAGGAAATAGCCCGGGTCTATCAATACTGCCTTTACCGTCTCTTCCCTGAATTTCGAATACCTTAACCTGTCCCACAATTTTACTGATACAGTATTTTCCAGCGCCTTCAGTATTGGCCGGTAGTAGGCCTCAAATGCAGATACCGCCGGATTAAGGGTGAATACCGAAAGGGACGGCAGCCCTTCTTTGATCTGGATGCGGGTTATTTCCGCGAGAGCATTTTCAGGAGACAAACCATAAATGAACGTTACTCCTTCAGGCATGACAGCCCCATGTTCTCCTGCCAGATCCATTATCTCCGGCGATGCCTCTATCACTATGATCTTCGCGTCCGGAAACCTTTTTCCGAGCGCTGCCACATGATACCCGAGGCCCAGCCCCAGGACTACCAGGATGCCCTTACCGCCGAACCTGAACGTTTCAACAACAGATTTTGCTTCAGCAACCGGATCGTAAACACTATGAATGGTCTTTGAACGGCCGTCCTGATTGTCCACTTTCAAAGACAATTTGCCGCTTTTGGTCTCTATAAGTGTAATCCTGTTCACTGGAGTGATCATATCATTTCTTTTAATCCCTATGACAAAAGGACCTTTTTCCTATAATTCTGTCTGTTCTTATCAGATCCGCAGTAAGGCGATTAAGGGATTCTGAATAGAGATAGAAAGAGCCTAAAGACTCTCCGGCAATCATCGCAAATATACCCCAGATACTGCCGGCAAAAGTATCCTTGCTCACTGCAGGTCCCCGGTGTTTTTCACACATACACTTCCCGAAATGTTCAAGGTGTCTCATAAACTCGGAGATAAGGAAATTCTTATGAAATTCGTACATGCGCTCCCTAACCTCAGCCGGGTCCTCAAGGACATCCTTCATTATCAGGTTAATCTCATCACCGTATGATCTTTTTAATCCATCATGTCCGGAAGGTTTAGACTTTATACCTCTGCCGAAGGCGCTGACGAAGGACCTGAGAACGGACAACGGCTTACCGGTTTCCTGAACATTGTCCAGAGATGTCCCTACCAGATAGTACAGCCCTGCAATACATGAAAACAGCCATTTACTGTCTACAAAATTAATATCATAAAACCACTGCAGATCTTTTTTGTGGATATATACCATTGCCTTCGTGCCGGCATAATACCGGCAGAATATGTGGTGCGCAGCATGTCCGGAATCAAGTACAAACTGCGGTCTGTCTTCGAATATTCCCTTATCCACTTGTGACAATTCCATCTGGTAATCTTCCGCAGTGCAATTAAGTCTTTTCAGGTACCTTCGCTGGTATATCTCCCTGCATTCGGCAATTTCTTTTTCAGAGTCCTTCTTATTCAATGAGAGTGAATCCGGCTCCATCCAGTACAGACCGGTAAATTCCGGGATGTGCATCATACTGTATTTCTCACCAAGTCTCAGCCAGAACTCATAATCCCCCAGAGCCACGAAGTTCTCATTAAAATATCCCACCTCTCCGTGAACAGACCTCCGCCACATGGGATGGGGTCCAACACGGCAGTTTTGCAGAAGGTCTTCATACGAATACGGGGGCCATGCATACGTACCTGCCCTGTTATGTTTTTCAAAGGTTTCATGGGGTTTATCTGTCAGATAAGTATCACCATAAACAAGCGCAATGTCGGGATGTTCTTCAAGCTTACCTGAAAGAATTTCACAGGCGTTTGTGTTCAGCCGGTCATTTGTACTGAACGGCATAATATATTTACCGGATGAGCATTTGATCGCAATGTTCCACGCGGCGTATATTCCCACACGGCTTTCAGTACGGATGTACTTTATGTTGGGCCATTGTCTGCGGAATTCATCCACCACAGCCCTTTCATTTTGCGGTGAAGCTGCATCGACAACAACAATCTCCAGCCTGTCGATTATTGTCTGGGCTGTCAGGTCCTGCAGGCATTCCCGGATAAACTCTTCTGAGTTGTAAGTCGATACAATAACTGAAACAGGATATTTACTCATTTCCACCAGTCGTCCGGCTATATATCCATGTGCGCAACTGCTGCTGAAAATCAACCAGTGCCTCTGAATCGGGATATCTCAGTAAACCAAGACACATCTTAACCGCTGCATCATTGTCCCCCGCTAAAAGCAGGTTCCCTCCTGAAATCAGAAATATAACTTCATCAAAGCTCTCCTCAATCTCCACAGATGATAATCCGCCAGGCCCGATCACATTTACAGGACCGGCATCCTCAGTCAATGCCTTTAATAACCTGGCAATATTCCTGTCAATAGAATTCCTCTGCATATATGTTGAATAAATTTGCCTTACCTTCCCTGTCTCCCCAGCAACTGCAAACATATTCGCGCAATTTATAACCGCTTCATGGCTGACCGGATCTATTCGCAGTGCCTTTATGAAATGCTCCATTGCCCTGCTGAAATCACCGGAATGGGCATATAAGACACCTGCGTTGCTATATGCGGTTGCAGCTTCCGGGTATTGCTCAATTACCCAGAGAGTGTCACTCAGGGCCCCTCCGATATCACACTGTTCTGCTTTTTTCTCGGCCTGCTCTATAAGTACTTTGATCTGCTCATTGCGTTCCCTGCTTATTTCCTGGAGCGGCTGCCGTTCGATAAATAGCCGCCTGTAATCAGCTTTAGGAAATATAGTGAGCTTCCCGTCCACCGTGGCGTCAACGATCCGCCTTCCATCTGCCTCAAAGGCCATCTTTGCAATCCTGTACGCTACCTCTGAATTGACCAGGTCCGGCAGATGCCAGCGTACTCCTTTTCCAAAGTACCGGGGGTCAAAATGGTTCGGGTCCTGACCTTCGGAGAGGATCTCTTTATTTGCAGGACCGGTTGTGACGAAATGGTGGTCCACCCCTATCAGCACTACCTCGCTGAAGCCCATATACCAGGCCAGTTGCATTGCTACAAATGTAACGGTAAAACCCTCCCATATACATGACCGTGGGTCAACGGAAAACGGCGGCACTGAATCCGAAGGAAGCCCGGTCGTTTTCAAAAGAATTATGCCAGAGGTATCGGAGACTCCATCCAGGCTGTTTAAAGCAAGAAACTTGGGGACTGGGATTTTGAGTATCTCCTTCATACTCTGCTCAATTACGAGTTGATTGACCGAGACATAATAAGTAGGTTTAAAGCCCCACTTTTCAAAGCCGAGATAAATACGGTTTGAACCGAAACTGATTTCGTCCTTGAGAAAGGATAGATCCATTCTATTCAGACTCGGGCCATTTCCGATGATGACGCAGCGCTGGCCTTTGTGTCTGTCCTTATAACAAGACATTAATTTGGCGGAAGATTCAATAATTTTCAGCCTCTCCCTATGATTTACCCTGTAGCTCACAGTTGTCCTTTTTATACTCAGGCCCGGGCTCTATATATGTCCTTCTTATGCAGGCAAGTCGATCATTCCCACGGGGACTTGTCCAGCATACCTCTTCCCCGCATATGGTCATTTATTAAGTGCTGACATCAAAGCACAGACTTCCTTGTCCTCCGGATGCCTCACAAGATATGATGCATATATTTTTTTTGCAGTTTCAACATCTTCACTACTGGTCAGCAGCCTGCCTATGTTAATGATTACTGCACGATCATCAGGATCAAGATTCAATGCCTTTGCAAAATATCCTGATGCCTTCTGGGCATCACCCAGCTGCAAACATACGACCCCTGCGTTATTGTATGCTGTAGCGTATCCCGGAGCCAGTTCGACGGCACTGGTAAATGCGTCCAGCGCGCCTTCAAAATCCCCCTCTCCAAAAAGCCTCTCTCCCTGCCCATTAAGGGTATAGGGACTTTCCCCCTTAGATGACCTGATAAACAATTCGTTATAATCTGCTTTTTGAAAAATATCCAGCTTGCCCTCTACCGTCGCATCTATTATCCTTCGACCATTTCGCTCATACACCTGCCTGGCCACCCTGTATGACTTTTCAGAGCGTTCAAGGTCAGGGTACTGCCACTTGATCCCCTTTCCGAAATAGTCTGGATGGAAATGATTCTGGTCGCTCCCATCGGCGGTAACCAGCTTATTCGGATCTCCGGTCTTTGGGAAATTATGATCAACCCCTATCAGCACAACAGTCTCAAACCCGAGATGATAGGCCACCTGCATGGCACAGTATGTTACTGTCCATCCTTCACACCATTCGAGATTTCCCAGGTCCTGGTTAAATTCATGGGCACCGAAACTGTCCATGAAAAACGTGTTCCACCTGTTTTTCAGATAACTTCTGCAGGCACTTCTGACAAACTTTATTGATTTGATAGCATCAATTTCAGGAGCAAACTGCTCTATTACATGCGGATTGACCACACAATAAAAGGTCGGCTCAAATCCCATTTTGTCGTAATTGAGATATATCCTGTTCAGACCTATTGTAAATTCATTCTTCAGCATCTTCATGTCAGTTTTGTTCAGGCTTGGCCCATTGCCGATAATAAAGCATCTCCTGCCTTTAAACCTGTCTTTCAGTTCATGAATTGAAAGCAGTTCACTGTTGGTCCTTACAGGACTGTCTGAAGGTCCGCTAATTTCGTAGTCTCCGACATATCTCTCTTTTATTTTCGCCCGGTAAAAATACTTCACCATTAACTCTCTGGCTTTATCATCTTTTACCCCATGCATAAATGGCAGCCTGTCTCTGAATTTGATAATTATTTCTTCTGAACTCATCTTTGTCTTGAAATCGCAGAAGATTAGATCGCTTCTGCTCCTGAACATATCCAGCGGCCACCTGAGAGGATCGTTAACACCAGTCTTTTCCTTAAAGTACAGGGCCAGCAGAAAGTAATCGTAAGATATGTCATAACCGCTAATGACAGGCCCGTAAAAACCATTGTCAGCATTAACAGTGCCTTCGTCATTCCTGTACTTCCACCATGGATTAGGATATCTCTTGTAGAAATACTCCTCCAGGGGCAGCTCTCTCAGCTGTTTACAGTCATACAGTGAGCATCCAGCCCAGTGAGTTGGCATATATGTATGCCTGATCATACCTTTCTTCAGATGACCGAATACCGGGCCTTCATATTCTTCCCAGGCTGAATAGATATCACTGAGCCAGCCGTTTTTCAGCATTAAACAGTCCGGTTCAATCATTAGAAAAGAGTCCAGCTTCTGGATGTATTTGTATACACAGAGATTCCATTGAAGTATGCTTTTCTTCTGGCCCCTGTTCCTGATAGCATGATTCCCTTCGTAGGTCAGGAGATTAGGATCATTATCAATCATTTCTTTCGGGACCCTGATGTCCGGCAGCTCAGTGGAAAACTTTGCATTCTTCATTTCCATGAATTTCATCACCGTTTCATATATTGAAAGCGTATTAATATTGTTTCCATACTGCAGGTAATAATTACATTCAATGCCTTCATCAACAGCCATAAGCAACTCAAGCAGCGCTCCTGCCGACTCCTGGTCCTTTTTATGAAAATTCAATACAACGTTGGCTGTCATGTTCTTCTCTCCCATATCTGTCCCTCCGGCACCAGAGAGTCCTTAAACCTGCCATACTGCTCTTCGGGCTAAAACTGCTGGTTTATTGTCTCTCGCTGCTCCAAACCATTTGCACACCATTTACAGATTGCATTATCAACACATCCGCTCAAAAAACTGATCCTGAGTGAGTCAACAACGGTATTTGTATAAAAGACATCTTCAAAACTGCTGTCATGCAAATTACCAAAACACCTTGTCATGCTGATTCTGGGGCAGCATGAAACATCCCCGTTTGATGAAATATAAAGGGCATCCCACGGACGCGTACATATGGACTTCTTTTCTATCTCTTTAGTAAGCAAAGGGACATTGAACGCTATCTTACACTCATGTGCGATCCTCCGCGCCTCCTGTATGATTTTATTGGCCGACTCTATATCACCGTACAAACTCTCGTTTCCGATATCACATCCTTCCAGCAGTATCAGATGACGACCGGTTATTATTTCGATACCCAGCGCTGAGGCAAACCTGACAAACTCAGGCATCTCGTGAATATTCGACTTCAGAATGGTCATGTTAATGCATAATTGCGGTCTCGCCGATCCCCTCTGCTGTTTAAGGGCATTGATTCGTTCAATGTTTTTAACAACCTTGTGAAAATCGCCCTTCACCCGAATTTTTGCATAAACCTCGGGATCAGTCTCTTCAAGTGAAAAGATGATTTTATTGAGACCGGAGTCAAAGATAGCAGCGATAAACTCATCGGTCATGAAGTTGGCGTTTGTCAGCAGCGTTGTATTCGGAATGCTATACTCCGGAAGCAATTTCAATATCTCCGGTGTGTGCTTTGATATTGAAGCCTCCCATGCGCAGGATATCTGCAGATTATTGGTATGTCTGAAACATTTTTCCGCAACCACCCTGAACTCATCAGGCGTCATATTTCTGGCCTTTTCTCTTGCATTGTCTCTTGAGCACATTATGCAGTCAAGGTTGCAGCTGTTATTAACATCCAGAAAGATCTGATGCAAATATCTCGCATCGGATGTAAATTTTTCATAAAGCTGATTGCATTTATTAGCAACGTTTTTCCTGCTTAGCGTGTCATTGTTGTTTTTAATTATTCCCACAGGCTGGTATTTAGGGGCCCACTTTCCCCAGGGCATTCCGTTATTTCCGGACTTGTAATATACCGGGGCGAGCGTTTCTCGCAGCCCTTTCCCGTTTTCAAGTTTATTGAATATTTCAGGATACAGATAGTAGTTTGACTGATAGTTGCATAGATCAAATATGTCTGCCAACGTCTCCTCTGTAAAGCACCATCCCCTGGACTCCTCATGGAACCAGTCCTGTTTATCCGTGGCACTTAATGTAAGCAGCATTTTACGCCCCGGCTTCAATACCCTTTGAAATTCAACCAATGCGTTTCTAATAGAGTCAGGACTGTTATGTTCAAGTGCTGATAAAGAGACGATGCAGTCCACAGAATCAGCTTTGATCAACTTCATGTCCGTAAAGTCTGTTCTGTAATAGACAATTATCCTGTCTGTACGCATAACAAGTTCGTTAAACCTGTCCTGATCCATTCCCGCATTTTTTTTCTCAGTCAAATCAGGGTTGTACGCCTTTGGAAATGCCTTCATCAGCTGCCGGATGTAATCGTTGTCAAACGTCTCGCCGTCATCCACCTCAATTGTATTCCAGTTGTCTGAAATTCCTTTTGGGGGCGTCCTCGGAGAAAAATCCGCAGATATGACCTTGTACCCGAGACCTGCCAGAACGCATTGGAGCAATCCATTGCCGGCACCGGCGTCCAGCACAACACTGCCCTTTGGCAAATTCCTGATATTTACGACTATCCAGACGATATCAAGGATATAGTGCCATCCAAGCATAATACCCAGTTTTTTGCTCAGGCTATAGACCATATCAACAAGTCCGCGATATTCATCCAGCAAATCCAGTGACAACAACTCCACTTTATCCGTCATGACTTAAACTCCCGACCTTATCATTCTGCTTATGATTAACAAGCTCTTTCAGCAACTGAAGTATTTCCTGATCATCAGGGTTTGTGTACAGATACGCTGAATAGAGCCGTTTTGCTTCTTTCATTTGATCCAGGCATATCATGACCCGGCCGCAGTTTATCACAGCGTCCCGTTCATCCGGATCGATGTCAAGCGCCTTTTCAAAGTACTGCACAGCATTCTGCATCTCACCGTTCTCGCACAACAGTACCCCGATATTGTTATAGGCTTGAGCATGTCCGGAGTCCCTTTCAATAACTTTGATAAAAACATCGAGCGCCTCTTTCAGATGTCCGTTGTTGAACAGCTCCTCACCATGCCTGTTCAATGCCTCAACCGACTGTTCCTTCTGAAAAACGGCCTCAATCCCCTGACAGCCGAATTCCCGCTCTGCCCCATATTTTGACTGAAGCTGTGCCAGCACATCCGGCGTGGGCGGATACAGCCTGATTAAATTTAAAACCATCTGCTTCAACGGAGACTGCCTGAAGGACCTTATATAGTCTTCAAGAAAACGCCTGCTGATGTCCTTGCTGTTGTAAACCCACGATATAATAGGCTCAATCAGCCGGTCATCGCAGGGGCCGCTGGACAAAAAGGCCCTCATTTCATCGGGACTCCATACAAGATGACAAAAATCAGGCAATGGGTTTTTCCCCGGCTTCCAGAATCTCGCTTCTTTCTTCCCTGCAACCGCGCACAAATGATGCCCGATCCCACAGGACCAAATCGGACTGAATTTTGTGTAAAATACGCCACCGGGCTTTAATACCCTATGGCACTCTCTGAGAAACTTGTCAAGATCACCTACGTGCTCCAGTGTCGCAACCGATAGAATCGCATCAAAAGACTCATCTTTGAAGGGCAGGTCACACCCGTCTGATCTAAGGGCACTATACGGAGCTTCACTATTACGGGAGCTGCACCGGGGAAAATTAACATCAGGATTTAATCCAACGACTGTGCCTTTAAATATACCTGAGAGTTTATCCAGCACACAGGCGTCAAGATCGCTGCCTATTTCGAGTACGTTCCCTTCCGTGCCGGAAACACATTCGAGCAATTTATCAATGGCATTTTTCTGATATTCAACTATTTCCGCCAATTTGCCTCTCCTTCTGCAACAGGCTCTTTTTCTGAGTTCATATCAAAGTCATATACGTTGTCATCTTCCAATTGATATTTCAGCAACATAAGACTGTTGCAATTCCCTCCCAGCCGCTCATTTATTTCTGAAATGAAGCTTATCACCCTGTCTTTGACCATTGGCCAGAGAATGATGCTCCACTGTTCATCAGGCTTGCACATTGCCCTTATCCCGTTAAATTTGATCATCTGCTTCAGCCTGTCTGCGCTGATCTGTTCAATCATGATCTTTTTTATGTCGCGGGATATCTCGACGGCATCCTCATATTGTCCTGCAATCAGCGCCATAATGGAGGTACTGAAAGCTCTTGAGGTAACAGAAAAATGATATACCGAACTTCCATATCCTCCACTGAACACTTCTGCCTCATTGTCAGGGGACTCTTCAAAAATCCTCCCCGTTACCTGCTTGCATCTCCTGTAGTGAGACAATATCTTTGAGTGTGCCGCGCTTGAAGGATGCTGCCTCCATCCTATGGAGCACGAAAGCACTAACCTGAAATATCCTCCTCTTCTCATCATTTTGTGCCAGAGATCATAATCTTCCGCAGGCGTAATGGATACATCAAACCCTCCAGCCTTCAGCAATTCCTCTTTTTTTGCTATCAGGCATGACGGGTTAAATACCGATTCGGGCGTGGATGAATAATACAGTCTGTTGTGCGGGATGCTATATTCAAACATACGGCTTGACAGCATTACTTTGCTTTCCGAATCTATTAACACTGCCGGACAGAACGCACCCAGCAGGTCCTGATTATCTTCATCCAGAAGTACTCTCATTCTCTCGGACACGCAGTTGCCCAGGAACAGATCGTCAGCATCGAGGAAGGCGATGTACTTCCCTTCGGCGATCTCAACTCCTTTGTTTCTGGCAGCGGAAACACCCCTGTTTTCCTGTCTGACAGAATTAAAGCGCTTGTCCCACAGTTCAAACTGCCTTATGATATCCGGGGTTTGGTCTGTACTACCGTCATCTACCATGATCACTTCACAGTCGGGATATTGCTCCATCTGTGCTGCAACTGAAAGCAGCGTCTTTTTCACGGTCATCTCGGCATTGAAACATGGAACTACCACAGACAGGAGAGGCTTATGCATGTGTACCCCCACATTGTTTTGTGAGCCCTTTTATTTTCTGTTTTACATCCATAATAATATTGCGCTTTCTATCATCGCTGATACCCTTTAACATAAGAACCCTTGTACATGTATTTTCGACATCCTGTAATTTGCCCTGCATCAGATAACAATCGATCAGACCTGCAGCTATAACACATCGTGTTTCATCAGTTATGTCTTTAAAGGAGAACGCTTCTTCAAAATGCTCTGCTGCCATAATAAAATCGCCCTGATAGAGGCAACACTTTCCACCTCCAATCAGAGCATGATATCTGTCCTTTTCCGGAACCCCTTCTAGAGACAGTGCCTCAGAAAACTTACTCATGGCATCATCGTGCCTTCCGTAAGAAAGATAAATATTACCCAGTCTGTTCAACAGCCTGTACCTCCATATTCCCGGTAAATTCTCCAGGGTAAGGGCTTTTATATATACTTGTTCCTCCCCGCTTTTATCCCCCTGCTCCGCATAGCATTTACCCAGCTCAAGGACTGTAACAGCCTGAAGCTCCGATGATATGTTCTCATCCGACAAGGCTTCCCTGTATGTATTCTCTGCAGCCTTATGATTGTATAAATATGAATATGCCCTTCCAAGGTTTAAAAGCAACTGATGTTTTTCATCTCCCTGCATTTCCTCAGATACAATGGCCGCCCTGTATTTTTCCACGGCCTCACTGTATCTTTCCCGCGTCATAAATAAATCCCCGAGACCAGTCATGACTCTACAGTCTTTAACGGTCTGACTGTCATCTTTAATACAATTCATGATTTCCCTGTATAGTTCCTCTGCTTTTGATTGCACACCTAATCTTCGGTAATATGTATTAAGCATCAGTAACCCTCTAACCCTACCTTCACGCTCAATGCAGTCAATGGTCGCTTTCCGGTAAATCTCCAGGGCATTATCAAAATTATTTATGGCCTTTAATCTCTCTCCGTCCAGAAAATACAATATGCCGAGAGTAACATGAGCAAGAGCATACTCAGGTTTCATATTGATAATATCATCAAGAACTGAATGAGCAATTGTCCTGTCACCTTTTGTAAACATCCACTCACCCTCAAGAAGAATTCTGTTCAGCACCTGCCAGACATTCATATCATCAGGATTAAGCTTAGCCGCCTGATATATGGAGTGAAGAGCATCCTTGCAATACTCCGCACGCAATTCAGCCTTATAAAACATCTGACATCTTTTCAAAACACGCTCATACTTATAATTAAAATGCTCATTCAAATAGTCGTACATTTCGATTTTTGATGAAGTCATTTTAATTCTGTCACGAGACATGCTTTTTTTATGAATCCTGTAAACACTCATGACCTCGTTAAGATATCCTGCACTGCCGTACTGCATGTTAAGTATGTGGATTGGCCAGTCTCCAAAGGACAATCTGAAATACCATTCAGGGAACTCACCAAACAATCCACGCCTGAACATGACCGAAGCGCTCGGAATCATATTTTTATCGAATATGTCTTCAAGATTTAATATTGGTTTTTGATTTGGAGGACAAAATTCCCGGGGGCTTCGGTTTTCATCTTCATATAATATAGTTGCATTGTGAAAACATGTTGAGCACTCCGGATGATTATCCAAAAAGTCCACCTGGCTTTGAAGTTTATCTGCCTTTGTCCAGTAATCATCACCATCGAGCAGCGCAATATATTCTCCTTCGGCATGCTTCCAGAGATTGAGTACATTCCACCTCCCTGTTGGCCTGCCGTCAATATACATTACATTCTTTCTGTCATTCAGGAAGAGCCTGATCCTGTCCGGATATTTATCTTTATATTCCTTTACTATCTCCCTCGTACCGTCACTGGAGTCGTCTTCACCAATAAGAATCTCATAGTCAAAATCCACCTGCTGCATCAGCACGCTGTCTATCGCCTGAGATATATATTTCACGTGATTATATGCGGGAATGCACACACTAAGCTTCATAGTGCCTTCTTTCCCCTGAAAGATTTCAGCATATCGCAGATCCTTTCTATGTCACTTGCTGCAAGCCCGCCGTATAAAGGCAAACACAAAACTTCTTTCACGACTTTATTGGCTACAGGCAGGTTCTCTTTTCTGGATGAGGGGAGGTATTTGTAGCAGGAATAATCACTGCATAACGGGTGAAAATATTTCCTTGCAAAAACATTATACTTTTTAAATTCCTCATAAACGTAATCCCTGGAACGTCCGAAAAGTTTTTCATCTATCCTGATGACAAAGTATTGATTGCTGTTTTTATATACCCGGGACCCGTTTTTTATTACCGTGACTCCATCAATATCCATTAAACATTCGGAATACACGTCTATAAGAACCTTCCTCTTTTGTCTTTCCTCCTCTACCATTTCCAGGACGAGCAGTCCCAGTGCAGCCTGGAGTTCATTCATCTTGCCGTTTATACCCGGCATTACTACCTCTTCCTGGTTTTTGATGCCGAAGTTCTTCAGAAAATCTATACGGGGTTTAAGCGCTCTGTTATTATAAGTGAGCGCCCCTCCCTCCGCGGTATGGAACAGTTTGGTGGCATGGAAACTGAACATCGTAATGTCGCCGAAGGCCCCTATGCCCCTGTCATCTATCTCAACGCCAAAGGCATGGGCCGCATCATAGACAACCCTCAAACCGTATCTCTCGGCCACCTTCTGGATACCGGTCACGTCACATGGCGTGCCGTAGACATGAACCGCCAGGATGCCGGTCGTCTGTGGTGTAATCATCGATTCGATTCTTTCTGAGTCAATATTCATCGTAGACGGGTCGATATCGCAGAAAATGGGCTTTATGTTGTTCCAACTGAGAACATGGGAAGTCGCAGGAAAAGTAAACGGAGTGGTGATGACCTCTCCTGAAAGGCGCAGGCTCTGGCATGCTACGATCAGGGCAATAGTTCCATTGTTGAATAGTGATATGTCCGGAACTTTCAGGAATTTGATAAGCTCCTTTTCAAACAACTCGTGCTGGGGTCCGTCATTTGTAAGCCTCTGTGAATTCCATATTTCGCGCAGTTTTACTGAATATTCTGCCAGGTCAGGCAAAACAGGACGGGTTATGTAAATCGGCTCTGTAAAAGCCGATACTTTCTTTATCATTGTCCTAGATTTCAACAGCATTGGATTCCACCTCGTGAAAGTCAAGATAGTTCTTTATTTGTTCAGGAGAATTCCACATCAGTACGTCAATAATGGAAAGCCCGGGCACAAATTCAAAACCGCCGCATTCATAAACAAAGACCGGAAGTTCTCGTATTGTCAGTTTCATACCAAGTTCCTGAAACTTTGCCTCATCAAACATATTCCTGGCACCAGGAGGATTTACATATTCCCCGGCTCCCATAGCCTCGGATATGCGGAGTGCCCAATCTGCCGGTCCCTCTATCTGGCCGATCTTCAGATCCATCTCGGAATAAAATTCATACTTAAATGAGATATCTAAATATCGGCAGACATTGCAGAGTATCGCAACATTCAGTCTTGAGAGACTGCTCTCCCGGATTTCAAGACACTCTTCCATCAGCCGATAAACCTCTGTAAAATATGGGGCCTTCCTGTAGTGCTGTATCTGGCCCAGTATTCGGCTGTGCCATCCTGGATCATCCATGACCTCGATGTCTTTGATAAGCGTGTTACGGCTGTGCTTTTTAAGCGGAGCGATAATATACTGCCACCCCCCATTGGGGTTTACTATACGGTTTCGATTCATCCACCCGTGCCTGATATATTGGACCGTGTCAAAGACAACCCACTTGTCAGAGTAGTTGATCAAGTCAAAATACCCTAAGTATGGATAAAAATATGGCTGCATAATTCCAAGTTTCACAGTGAGACCATTTTCCTCTTAATTTCTTTTGCATTTTCATGGACAAATGTAATCAACCGACAAACTTCTCGAATAAGTTCCTCATTCATAGCCTGACCGGAGGGGAGTTGTATGACTTGCCGGCACAGCTGGTCTGTTACAGGGGAAGCTTCTCTGAACCGGGGATATCGTTCTCTGAATAAGCTGGTCCGATGCAACCCGCTCGCAAGATGCCGGCGGCTGATAAAGTTCTCCGCGTTCAACAGCTTTCTTAGCTCGCCTCCTGAAAGACAGAATTCTTTTTCATTAATTTCGAATACGACACATTGATAATTACTTTGATTTTTACCGTCGGGGCATTGAAAGCGTATACCCGGAAGGATTCCTAACAGTGCGGTATATAATTCAAAAATGTTTTTGTTTCTCTTCTGGTTCCCGGGATAGTCCTCCAGACTCATCAAGGCCATGGCGGCCTGAGCTTCAGACATGCGGCCATTACCGGTGAGAGGAATGGGAACCTTATTGCCGGCACCGTAACTGCTGCGGATATTGCGAAGCCTTGCCGCCAGGTAGTCATTGTTTGTACACACGCAAGCACCTTCAGCAGAATTCAGAACATTAGATGCATGGAACGAAAACACTTCCATATCTCCAAAGTTTCCAATGGTCACATTATCGCTTGTGCAGCCAAAGGCATGGGCTGCATCAAAATAAAGCTGAATCCCCCTTTCATGGGCCAATCTCTCCAGGTCCCGGGGGTTGCAGGGGTTGCCCCACATATGCACTCCCAAAATGGCGCTCACATCCTCATTAATAAGAGTTGCTGCTTTTTCACCCGTCATCCGGTGGCTGTAAGGATCAACATCACAGAATATGGGGTCCAGCCCGGCCCAGATTAAAGACTGTCCTGTGCCTGCAAAGGAAAAAGAAGGCATGATAACTTTGCCTTTCAACCCCATGGCTTTGGCAGCAATCATCAGGGCTATCGTTTCGTTGGTCATACATACCGCATGCTTCACACCAAGTAATTGCTCGAGTCTGGCCTCAAGTTCCCTGGCAAGGGGGCCATGGTTAGTGTAGTACTTACGGTCGAAGATCCCACGAAACGCAGCTTCAACCCTTTCCCATTCCGGCATATTGAGCTGACCCGCAGGAAGCTCGCAGCTGAAAGCAGGCTTTGAACCAAATACAGCTAAATCACGAACACTTGATTTCATCATAGGAATTCTCTTCAATAATATTTTGTATCTCTTTTCCTGTTTCCTGAAGGAAGCTTAATAATGCCCCTATTACCTCAATCTCCTGCAAAGTTAAAAAAGCGCCACTGGGAAGCAGGAGATGGTTTTTGGTGAGTTTATCTGTCACCGGCAAATCACTACTGATGGTCATGTACTCCGTTTTATTAGCGTGTAAGGGCGGGTTGTAATAAGGGCGGACCAACATGTTTTCAGCATGTAAAATCCTGATCATGTTCTTCCTGGAAATGGGCCAGCTGCCGTCAAGTCTTACCAGAATATTCTTAAATCCTCGAACTTCAGTTTCATCGTATTCCACCAGTTCCAGGCTGGGAATATTGCTAATAACTTTTTTATAAGCAGTATAACGTTCCCGGTTTCTCTCAACCTGATCTTCCAGGTCATCAATGCTTGCCAGGGCCATGGCCGCGTGCACTTCATTGAGTATCGCATTCATCCCCAGTTCTTCCACATTATCCTGTCCGCCTCTACCAAAGGCGCGTACCTTCCTGAGTCTCTCAGCCAACTCGTGATCATTAGTCGTCACATAACCTGCTTCAAAAGCATTTAAGAGTTTACTTGCATGCATGGAAAAACATTCGGCATTGCCAAAAGACCCCACTTTCCGTCCTTTGCAGGTAGCATATCCGGCTTCCACAGAATCTATCAGCAGTGGCAGATTATGTTTTTCAGCCAGGGCGGTAAGACCATCATAATCCAGTATATTAACTATGGGCTGAGCGACAAGAATCATGGATGTATTTTCATTGAGACATGGTTCAATTGTTTTAGCTGTGGGGGCCAGGGTTACAGGATCCACATCACAATAATGAGGTGTTAATCCAAGCCAGGCTGCAATGTCACCAAGTCTTCTGTACGTAAGTGACGGCATTACAACCTCTGTCTTCCCCTCACGGGCTAAACAATAAATACAAAGAACAATGCCCCATAAACCGTTACAAAAAGCCACACACTCTTCAGTTCCATGAATCTCAGCAAGCCGGCGCTCCATCTCCTTGACCATGGGGCCGTTATCAGTAAGACATCGGGCATCGAAACTTTTTTTTAGATACGATAAGAAGGCATCAATGTCTGGAGTAACTATATTGGATATGGAGCGAATGGTAGAAAAAACCGGTTCACCTCCGAACAGGGCTAAATCATAAATGGCTTTTTTATTTTTCATGATCTAATGCCTTATTTTTCCGGGCGCCTGAGTATGGCATCGTAGCGATAATAGGCAGCGTAAAATTCCCCGGGCATCTCATAAAATTCTATGGCCCATCCATTTCTTTGCGCAAGTTGAGTGAATTCATCTTTACTGCGCCAGATACCGATTGGCGAGTTTCTGTCATCAAGAAGCCCGGAGAAATCCTTGTCTTCCGGGTAAAACAAATGGGCCCGTTCCCTATCGGGCAAATTGCCAATATATACAAGTTGAAGATTTCGATAACGCCCTGAAAGGCCGCTCAAAACCTTTTCGGAATCCTCATAAGAAAAGTAGGTAAAGGCGCCGTAACACAAACATTTGGTGAAGCTCTCAGGGTTGGCCCCGCTGTTCACATATGAAACTGCATCAATTCCCTGGAAGGTAAAGTCAGGGGCTTTCTCAAAATATTCTTTTGCGATCCCTATGAGGTACTCAGAAAAATCCACCCCATGAAATTGCGAGACTTCACTAAATAAATACTGAGAGAGAGCTCCATTTCCGCAGCCGATATCAAGCAATGTATCCTCAGGAGAAAGCAGCAGACCATCTTTTATGGCTTTAACTATCATATCGATTTGTTCCTGTGAAACTGCCTTGCCATGAACAGTCCGTTTTACCTGCCCCCAGAAATCATGACGGGCCCTGGTTTTTGGATACTCTTTATGGTTATAGTCCTCAATCATGGCTCAAATCATTTCCCGGGTTCTGACCTCTTTATTTTTTACACAGAGAAAAGCATCACTCAGAAATGGCCTCCTCTTAATGTTCTTCCTGAACGGACAGGATCTCATATCTTCAATTCCTGCCAGGATCATGCAGACAACCTCCTATGCCGCCGTCAACGTTTATCACATTGCCGGTCATGAAACTCGATTGGGGACCTGCGAGAAACAACGCAACACGCGCGATCTCTTCAGTCTGAGCGATTCTCCCAAGAGGATGGTATTCTCCCAACTGCCTGAAACCTTCCGGATCTCCCTTAAACCCGTCCCGCAGCATCTCTGTATCAGTTGCAGCAGGGAGCACAGCGTTGACGCGTATGTCCGGCGCGAGGTCAAGGGCCAGGGCACGGGTTAGTGAAACCAGTGCTCCCTTGCTCGTTGAATAAAGAGTGAATTCTTTTTTTGTTAATGAAGCGTGAATGCTTGCGATATTTACAACACTGCCTTTTGCTGCTTTCAGTAATGGAAGAAATCTCTGCGTGAGCCAGAAAGGCGCGAGCAGATTTGTATTCAGTGTTATCTCCCAGTCTGCCCTGCTGATATCGCCAGCAGGTTTTATTATCTGTACCGCAGCATTATTTACCAGGGAGTCGAGCCTGCCTCCGGCAAGTGTCCCGACTTTGCTGAAGAACTCATCGCATGAAGCATCAGCTCTGCCAAGAGTGCTTATATCATATTTTATCAGCTCGTATGGAAGTCCTGCAGTTTCCCGGCAGTCTACACCGATGACCTTATATCCCTCTCTTAAAAAGACCTCGCAGATTGACCTTCCAATTCCACCCGCCGCACCAGTTATCAATGCTGTCGGCATTGCTGCTTCTCCTTGAAATCCTGATTGTTATTCATATAATTATCTTCCTGATCAGGCATTGACCCATAATGACTTGTCGGCGCGATTCAGTTCCTCTATTAAATGTTCAATTGTAGAATTGTGTATCCGCCTCCAGTGCTCCCTGCTGCTGTTCGCATTATGGGGAGACAGGAGAACGTTAGACATAGACAGTAACGGACTGTCCTTTGGCAGTGGCTCATCTTCAAATACATCCAGGGCTGCTCCGGCAATTTTCTCCTGCTTTAATGCATCTACAAGCTCCGGTTCATTTACCAGCGGCCCCCGGGCGGCATTAATAAAATAGGCTGTCGGTTTCATCATTGCAAATTCATCGCGTCCCATAATATGGTAACTTGTCGGGTTCAGGTCACAGTTTAAACTGACGAAATCGCTTTCACGCAGCAATGTTTTTTTGTCCACCATTTCAATGCCTGTCCTGGCCAGAAAATTCTGTGATATTTCAGAGATATCATTTCCGAGCAGGCGCATTTTAAAGGCTGATGCACGTTCTGCCACTGCCTTTCCCGTATCACCTACGCCTATGATTCCCAATGTATGGCCTGACAGAGAGAAGCACTGCATCTTGTTCCAGTCGCCCTCTTTCATCCTTTTGTCTATCCACGGGATCTGTCTGGCAAATGAAAGCATGCAGCCAAGGACCTGATCAGCCACAGGCTCATTGAAAGCGCCAGGGGTATTACGAATGGCTATTCCGAGTTCTGAAGCCGCCTTCCGGTCAAATGAATCTATGCCTGTGCCCCATTTTGAAATAACCTTCAGCCTGGGGGCAGATTTCAATACCCTGGCAGTGAACTGGTCGTCACCTGCAATGACTCCGTCGATATCGATTATCCATTTCAGCAGTTCCTCCTCTGAAAGTCTTTCCCTGACAGGAGGGACTACAATTTCGATGTCATTCTTAATAAATATGTTCCGGTAATCATCCAGTTCTTTCTGCATATAGGGAGCCGTAATCAGTACTTTGAATTTCATTATCTTCTTACTCCTTCTTTATTACGTTGTTTATAAAGAAACTCCGCCAATGTAAAATCCAGCTCTTCATCTATATCCACCGCTTCCTCACGGCTGACCTCAAACATAAGAGGATTGTATCCGATGCGGTTTCCCCGCTCCTCCAGAACTGCTCGTGAGAATATATATAAAGTTGAATTTTCCTCAAACACTGGAGGCAGGTCCTGTGTTCTTAATAAGACATCAGGATCGTGGTTCAGAGGTTTACCTGCGGCATCGTACAGACGTGTCTGCAGTCTGGTAACGCCGAATAATGAATCATGCTCTCCTGGTCCAAGAAACCTTTGAATAGCCCTCGTAATAGTTTCAGGTTTCAGAAGGGGGTTTGTGCTGTGGGTCTGAAGATAATAATCAGCCGCTATATGATGCACATCATTAAGCAGGATATTGTTCATCGGTTCAAACCCGGAACAGAGGTGATCAGGCCTTCTGATCATGGTGACATTGAAATGTTCAGGTGCATCTCCCAGGATAAAGGGACTGTCCGTGTCTATGCAGACTTCAGTGATATAGGGGCAGTCAATCAGGCTTTCAATTATATGATGATAAAGAGGTTTGCCATCGAGAAGACGGTAATTCTTACCGGGCACCCTCTCACTGTTATGTCTCATTGGGACCAGCGCCGCAATCCTGGGAGTATCTGTTTTCTTCATATTTTCAACACCTCTTTTAATTTCTTTTGTCCCGGAGCACTGCCCTTGCAGGGGCGCCCTCTGCACCGACCAGATTAAGGGGCAGACAGATCAACTCGTAAATTCCCGGATTGATCTCTGATAAATTCAGGCCCTCGAGTATTATCACACCACCGGACAACAGGGTCTTGTGAGTACACGATGTCTCATCCTTATATATCTCTACAGACAGGTAATCCACTCCCAGCAGTCTGACACCCCGGTCCACAATCCATTGGGCCGCCTCCCGGGTAATGGCGACATAGTCAGGATTAAAAATGCTGCTTCCATTTTTCCAGAATTTTGAATTCATGGTGCGCAGCAGCAACCGCTCAGTACCCCGGGGGATATCAAGTGATGCCAGTTCCGATGGCGTAATTACATTTGCAAGCGGTATATATGCAACATATGCTTCTCCTATCAGTATATCCAGAGGTATCTGTGTCACGCTCTGCCCTTCCGGTATAAAATGTAATGGCGCCTCTATATGAGTCCCGGTATGCACATCGCAGGTAAGCTTTGTCACATTTACATCATTTCCGTTTTCAAAACAGGAGAGCCATTCCACTTTCATTCCTATGCTTCCTGGCCATGTGGGCATGGATGAATCCAATGGAACGGAAATATCAATGATGCTGTTCAATTTATCCCTCATTATTCACCTTCATATAGTCAATATAATCAGCTTCTGATGCACAATGGCTTTTATCAGACGCACCTGCCTTTACCAGTCCGTTCGGATAATAAAATCTCTGTCTCAGTGCAGCACTTACAGGATCACGCAAAGCATACCCTCTGTATGTTCCCCAGAACTGCATCAGACGGAAAAGGGGTATCTCGAAAATATTTGCAATAAATTTCTTCTCACGCATGGCATGAACATAATCTGTTACTGTATTTACAAACCAGAGCCAGAAGAAATCCCGCAGAAAAAACTTCTGTTCAGGAAAGAGCTGGTAGAAGACGATCGATTCACGATAATATCGGTTGTATGTCCCGGTATACTTCTCATTATGCACATGAATAACATCTGCTTCTGCAACATATGAAATATAATGTCCCTCTTTAATGACACGTTTTGCCCAGTCAATGTCCTCAAGTCCGGTCAGACTCTCATCGTAAGGAATCTGTTCCCAGAGGCTCCGCCTTATGGCTGCATTTGCATTATTGCAGAATGGAGATCTTTGCACAGAGACAGAATGGTCAGGATACCATTTTGAAAATATCTGGTGTTCTGAATACCTGTTCCGGTTATTCCCCCTCTGCTTCCCGTATGTAAGGGCCACTTTCGGGTCACTAAAAGGTGCTATCAGGTATTCCAGCCAGCGGCGATGCGTCGGATATACATGTCCGCTGGCAAAGACCAGGCAATCTCCATTTGCGGTTTCACATCCAATATTGAGGGCACGCCCGAATGAAAAATCATCTGCACTGATTTCACGGATAGTAACAGGGAAAGATGATGCAATAGATAAAGTGCGGTCAGTGGAGCCGGAGTCCACGACTATCACCTCGATTTTTTCGACCGATTGTTCAAATATTCCAGTAAGAAGACGGCCTATATATTCCTGTTCATTGCAACAGCGTATGATAATCGAAACATCAGGCTTAGTCATTCCGCACCTGTCCCGCATTCTTCATGGGTATTAATAGCTCCCTTTACTCTGACTGGTTCCCGGATATCATCCATTGTTCCTGTATTTGACGCACCAGCACGGACCCTCCTGTCCTCCCTTTCAAGTTCATCAATAGTTCCGGATATTGTATATTTGTCGCTATAACGTAAATGCTTTATCCTTTTTATGAACTCTATGTCCTTCCTGCAATAGCGCCTCTGCCCTCCGGGGGTCCTTACCGGTTTGATAAACTCATTAAAATCCTTTTCCCAGAACCTTATCGTATATGCATTCACCCCGGTAATCTGACTGACTTCATGAATTGAAAATACCAGTTTTGTCAGCATGTCATTTCCTTTTTTCACCGGCAGATATCATGGACATATCTGCAAATTTAAAGATTACTCTAAGTTTGAAAAGCAATATCGGTGCCAACTACAGCAATCTAAAAAAAAGGGGGGGCGGCATTTAATGAACCTCCGTACTCCTAATAATATATGTGCTGAATTCCCATTAATTTCAATAGGTAATGTGCCTTTGTTTGTGTGCTGGTCTCCAGAAAGCATAAACCGGTGCCCTTAAACGCCCGAAGGAACAATCATCCCCGAAGAGACGATTATTCCTTCCATAACGTCAAAGACATGTTTCTCGTCAATATTTTGTTGCTTAATTCAGGCAGGAAAACACCCTGACTTAAGCCTGACTGGCTTCCTGCATCTCCCTCCATGAACCACGTAATATCTCCATAACCTTTTCCGCGTCATTCAGTGCGTCCATATTGTTACTGATCTCGGCCTTAATAAGGCTCTCAAGTACAAAGTCGTAGAGGTTCCTGAGATTAACTGCAATCTCTCCGCCATCCATATTAAGGGAGTTCGCAAGCTCCCTCACAATCGCGGAGGTCTTTTTTATAAAGTGGCTCTTCCCCACACTGTCCCCTACCTCCATTTTCTCCCTGGCCTTCTGAATGAAATTGATCGTCCCGTCATAGAGCATGGTGATTATCTGCACTCTGTCGGGGACCTGTGTTTCTGTCTGCTGATTCATAGCTGTTGCCTGCATATTTACCTCCTCATTTTCATGTTGATACTGATGTTAATCAGCTTTATTAATCATTCTGAAAAGCAAGCTCCGTGCCTGCCTGACTAATGTCGATTTTCTCCTTGTATTAGCCGGGGATAAAGTTGAAATGAGAGATATCAGCTTATGTTTCAGGGGAAAGGCCTTCCCTGTTGAGGAAATAATTTCCTGATCGATGTGTCTCCTTCTTCATCTTGACGGAATATATAAAGTTGCTATACTTGTGATTAATAACCTTCAGGAGGTGTATCATGACTCACCCATCTATTTACTTCGAATTACAATCACAGGATAAGGCGTGAGAGGAGTACATGATGCCGGCTTATGAATATGAATGCAATGCTTGCGGCAGGGATTTTACACTGTTTCTTACTCTGAGGGAATATGATGAAATATCTGAGTTAAAGTGTCCCCACTGCGGAAGCGATAAGGTACAGAGAATGTTTACAGGTTTCTTTGCAAAGACCTCCAGAAAGTCGTAGGAGTGCATATTGCATTATTTTTCAGAACTAAATAAATCAAAACTCACTCTTGTTAAGACCTCCGACAGGGGCTTGGGGGTCAGAAGCGCCATTGAACTGCTCGGGATAAATCCGGTCAGGGGACAGGATGTATTGCTTAAGCCCAACTTTAATACTGCTGACCCATACCCCGGTTCCACCCATATCGACACTCTCACTAATTTAATATTGCACCTGAAAGAGATGGGAGCAAAAAGTATTACTATCGGAGAGAGAAGTGGTCCACCTGATACATCCGATGTACTTGAAGAAAAGGGCATCCTCAGCCTCTGTAATAAAATGGATGTAAAATTAATCAACTTCGAGGACCTTGCGCCTGATGACTGGGTAAGGATAAAACCGGAGCAGAGCCACTGGCGAAACGGCTTTGATGTTGCAAGGCCGGTCCTTGATTCAAAGTGTATTGTCTCAACATGCTGTCTGAAGACCCACGGTTATGGAGGCGTATTTACAATGTCTTTAAAACTCTCTGTCGGCATTACTCACAAACGGAATATGACAGAACTCCATTCGTCCTTCAGGAGCATGAGGAAGATGATAGCCGAGATAAACCAGGTCTACAGACCATCCCTGATATTGCTGGATGCGATAGAGGCCTTTGTCGACGGCGGACCCATGACCGGGACCAGAAAAAGAGCCGACGTCATTTTAGCAGGGACAGACAGGGCTGCGATTGATGCGGTCGGGTTGACCATACTGAAGGAACTTGGCAGCAATAAAAACATTATGGACAGGAAGATATTCGAGCAGGAACAGATAGCAAGGGCATCTGAACTCGGGATAGGTATAACGAGACCGGAGGATATTGAGATTGTAACTGGTGATGAAGTGAGTAATGAGTATTCAGAGAAGTTGAAGGAGATACTTTTAAAGGATAATTAAACTGAAGAATGAAAGTTCTGTGCATTTGTTTTTAAAGCATACATAACTTCTGCCAGCACACCTTCCCAGTCTCCAGGCCTTGACTGCCTGAATATCCTCATGGTCGGATACCACGGCGTGTCTTCACGCCCAAGCATCCAGCGCCAGTCCGGTGCAAAGGGCAGCAGAAGCCACACCGGCCTTCCTATTGCACCGGCCAGATGCGCTACTGCGGTGTCAACCGAGATTATCAGATCAAGATTGTTAATCAGGGCTGCTGTGTCGGCAAAGTCCTTAAGTTCAGGACCCGCGTCTATCAGGTTCATACATTCCTGCACTTTAACTGTTTGAATGCCCTGCCGCTCTTTCTGAAGGCTGCAGAAAGTCACTTCAGGTGATTTCAGCAGCCGAGCAAATATATCCAGACTGATAGAACGGTTATGGTCATCTTCATGCTTAGGGTTCCCTGCCCATACTATGCCGACCTTGTATTTTTCCGTACTTATTTTATCACTCCATTTATCAACCAGTCCGGCATCAACCTTCAGGTACGGAATATCATTCGGGATATGATCAAGTGCGTCCCAGAGAACTCCGGGCAGGCTTAACAGAGGCAGATGCATATCAAACTCCGGAAGAGGTATTCCTGCCGATACAACCTGATCGACTCCGTTAACACCGGAAAGTAGCCGCTGTAATGGCGGATGGCAGTCAAGTATCACACGCCCAACCTTTTTTCTGGCATGCGCTGCATACCTGACAAACTGTATCACATCACCCATACCCTGTTCAGCATGAATCAGCAATGTCTTCTCAGGCTGATGTGATCCGTTCCACAACGGCCTTGGGAATGTGCGAATAGGTATATCAGGTATTTGTAACCGCCACTCATATTCCTTCAAGCCATTGAGATAGTCACCTGACATCAATAATGAAAGAGCCAGGTTCCAATGCGTATCAGCCAGTTCAGGGGCAAGTCCTACAGCAAGTCGGTGCAGAGAGATAGCTTCATCCAGCTGCCCCAGGCCTTTCAGTGAGGAACCAAGGTTCATTGCCGCAAAAACATGATCGGGCTTTAGTTTCAGTGCAGTACGGAAACTGTCGCACGCTTCATTATATCTTTCATATTTTTGAAGGGCAGTCCCCAGATTGAAATGCAATTCCGCTGAATCCGGCTGCAAGGCTAATGCATTGCGGTATTCGTTTATGGCCGGCTCCTTCTTCCCGCAGGCAAGATACGCAGACGCAAGATTTGAGCGTGCTTCGTACGATGATGGCATTAATGAAACAGCACGTTCATGACAGGCAATGGCCTCTTCGTATTTTTTATTGCGTTTTAAAACATTCCCGAGAGCACTATATGCCAGAGCATCATCAGGATTTAGTTTGATCACTGCACGAAGGGTCTCTTCCGCATCACACAGGTCTCCGGACTGAAGCTGTGAGAGCCCGATATTCAGCAGAATGTCTGCATCCCCCGGCTGCGGCCCGTGCTTCATGATACGTGCGCTTTCCAGTTGACTTATCATTTTATCGCATGCCCCGGGAATATCTTCAGGTGGCATTGCCTGCAAAAAACTCCACATCTTAGCGGCATCATCATGGGTCTCTCTGTTTTTTATCTTCCCCGATCTGATCTCGGTCAACACATGTTCAACCTGCTCCACTGTAACTGGTGATTGCTGGTTTATGACATTTACCATCTGCCTGATACTCCCGGAATGCAATCTCTTATCTAACTCATCAACAGTAAGTACACCGGTGGAAGTAAATGCGATGCCGCCCTCCGCCTGATAAATACGCATTCCCCTGCCGGTCAACTCAGAACACTTATGCTTCATAAAACGGGCCCCGTGAAAGTAAAGGGACTGAGTTGTAACTACCTGATTGTCGGACGCTGTTAATTTAAAACATGATGCCATATCATTTATCCGGGCATCGTCATCATATTTATATCTGGTCCTGTATGTATAGCGGTCGTCCTTCCAGCAGAAATCCATACCAAGACAATATATTTCATTAAATCCCATATAATCAGCCAGCAGCAGCATATTCTCAGAGACTGATGAAGTTGGTTCTTCAAGCACCGGAAGCAGAGACTGCACCCATAATTTCTCATGCACCTGTCCGCAATTTATATGGAAGAGAAATGTTTTGTCCTGTTTCCAGTCAAGGGTGCCGGGATCAATACTCGATTCAGCGAAAAAGGCATCAAAGTCATCACTGCATTCAGCCGTAAACGGAGACATGTCTTTAGGGTCTGCGCAGACTATATAATTTACCCTGATACCGTTTTTCTGCAGATAGGGAGCAGACTGAAGTGATGCAAACACTATAATGTCATCAGTGTCTTTCAATACCTGAACGCACCTCTTCAGGCTTGGTCCCGGATTGACAAGAACAGCCTTCCTGCCTTTATATTTACCTTTAAATTCCCTGACCGTCCCCAGAAAAGGCAGACGGACCAGGGAATCAAGGGACCTGCGGCTGATGATATAAGCTTCTTTTTCCCTGCTGTTATATATTCTATCGAGAATTTGAATAGCAAGCCGGTGTTCAAGACGACAGAAGATATCATACCCCGGATGAATGAAGAGTTTCGGTTTAGATCTTTTCCCGGCAAAACGGAGGACCGCCTGATGAAATTCACGGTAACCATATACAACATTGACTGCATCACGCCAGCTGCCATCGCATATGGGGAATGATTTCTGCATAACAGGAAACGGCTCCCATACAATGATTCTCCTGAAACCTTCATTGCATATTGCCCTCGGAAGATAGCCCAGCCCCAGACCGATGATTATTATATGATCACAACCTTGTTCCGCGGTTGTTTGAATAAGCCTTCGCGCAGTATCTTCAACGTGCCTGAGCGGATCATATGAACTGTATACTGCCCTGCCCCCCAGCAGAAGCGTCATGTCACCGTATCTGCTTTCCTGTATTTCCCACTCAAATTCTGAATAACCTTTAAAGAGCATATGTCCCTGATATTGGCCCCATATTATCCTGACGCACGCAACAGTTTTATCCGCTAACTTTCTCCGGCGCACTCAAATGTTCGCAGCATTCATTTTCGGACTGAACGTTCCCGACGAACCTGTCATCATCAGGAAACACACCATCGCATATTTTCCTGTCCTGGACCGCACTGCCGATAACCGTGAAAATATCATAGGCCTCTGAATACTTACCTTCAGAAATGAGAACAGGGATGAGTTCTTTGAACGTTTGAATAAAGCTCGGATCCCGATTGACAGCTTTTCTGATCCACTCTTCAGGTATATCATACCATCCTGTTTTTATATACAAATCGCAGACCACTGCATACAAATCATCTACATGCGGATAAATGTCTAAAAGCCCGGCAAACAGTGAAAGCGCTTCCACATTATGGTTCTCAGCCATGTATGACTTGGCCTTCGCAATTATTTCCTTGAAGAACCGCGCAGGATTCCGGTCTGCTTCACTTTTTAAGTTCTCATGGGCAGCGGTCGAACCAAGATAGAGGACGCTGTGCGGATTATAAATCACCTTATACCCTTTTTCACGTGCCTTCAGGCAGATAATCAGATCCTCTTCACCTTTTTTCAGGGCCATAAATCCGCCGTTGTCAAAATAGACATGTCTGTCAATCATCATACAGGTTTTTGATACTGCGTCATACTCTCTTCCTTTGTTTACCGCCGGATTATTCGATGAAACTCCCTGGAAGATATGATGTACACGCTGCTCTTTGCTGATCGCCATACCTGCATGATGCACCGTATTGTCCGCATAGAGCAGCTTGCTGCCGGCGATGCCGGCTCCATCATTGCATTCAATGGCCTTTAGCAGTTCGGTGAGCCATCCCTTTTGAGGTGTCAATCCACTGTTCAGGAACACAAAATACGTCCCTCCGGAAGCCTCTGCACCACGGTGGCATGCCTCAGCATAGTCGCTTTTGCCCTCCGAGGATATTATCTTTACATTGCCCTGAACGTAATGGCCAGGTATGCTGCTGCAACTGGGCCTGCTGTCAACGAGGATCACCTCATAAGGTTCATAATCGGTATTGAGTGAAACTGCTTCCAGGCATTGTAAGGTTTGCTCTTCATTATCGGACAAAGGGATAATGATAGAGACAAGGGGATGTTCAGACATATAGAACAGTTTTTCGCGGTTTCTCATGTGTGTTTTGCTCTGGCTTACCAGAATATGCGGTTTCCCCTCGGTAAACTTTCTGTACCGGCTGAATATCATCTGTCCGGTATTGACAAATTCCGCCTGTCTGCTGCTCGTCATGGACGAACCGTCATTTCTCCAGGCAAATTCAGCAGTGGTCTTCTTAATATGATGCACCTGAAAGCTTCTGGACATCCGTATCCATAAGTCCCAGTCTTCAAAGACCGGCAGCGACTCATCAAAGAGGCCCGTTCTTTCAAGACACGACTTCTCATGCATAAAACAGAGCACGGGGATAAAGTTCGTCACAAGTATCTGATCACAGTCAAAGTCATAGGAGTATGGAAGGTCCTTCTTCTTTGTGACATATTTCCCGTTTTCCATGACCTGAACAGCCCTGTATGCATCTGTATAGGCCACCTTGCAATCGCTGTTATCAAGGTATGAGACCAGGGTCTCCAGATGTTCCGGATAATACATATCGTCATCATCAAGATATGCTACATATTTGCCGCGTGATAATTTTATGCCTGTATTCCTGGCTGCGGCAAGGCCCCTGTTTTTCGCATGTCTTACATAGGTCATCCTCTTGTCCCTGTTCAGGCCTGTCACGATATTTTCAACATCTGCCCCGGCGTCATTGACGACGATAATCTCAAAGTCCCTGAAGGTCTGTTTTAAAACACTGTCAATTGCCCTGATCAGGGTCTCGGGCCTGTTGCAGGTAGGAATGATGACCGAGACGAGGCATTCGGTTTTTTCTCCGCGTGTCCTTCTGTTTCTCCTTTTCTCCGATTCCGATACAGCCAGGTCAGCATAATATCTCTGCTCGTCTTTATTTTCACATGAAATAGAACCGGGCAGCGATCTCCAGCAATACAACGGTTCCGTCACATTTGCAACTTTATAATCCTCTGATATTCTCAGCCACAGGTCATAATCCTGGGAGTATTTGAATTTTTCATCATATCCCCCGGCCTTCAGCAGTGCATCTTTTCGCATCATCACGCTGCCGTGTCCAAACCAGTTCTGTTTCTGTAATCCCTCCCTTATTTCAGAGTCTTCCGTCTTTACAGCAATGCGCTTGATAATTTTGCCCTGATCGTCTACCTGATAATATGAACTCCCCACCAGTCCGTGGTCGGGATTGCGCTTCAGAAAATCAAGCTGAGTTTCAAATCGATGAGGCAACGAAATATCATCAGCATCCATTCTGGCAATATATGTGCCGCGGGCATTGCTGATGCCCTTATTCAGAGACCTCGTCAAGCCCAGATTGTCGGTATTTCTTATTATTCTGATCCTCGGATCGTCATATGTGTGCAATATCTCTGCTGTATTGTCTGTAGAAGCATCGTCGATGATGATAAATTCATAATTTTGAAACGTCTGGGACAAAATGCTTTTAACAGCCTTTTCCAGATACACACCGTCGTTATAAGTTGACATGACAACGCTTATTTCCGGTTCAACGACTTTGCTGTGTCCAATAGTGACCGGAACATCCGCGTTCCATTGCCTCCCATAAAACCTTTTAACACGCTCATTATGCCCATGAAGATATACCAGTCCCCTGTCATCTATGAATTCATAAAGCTTATTGTCCAGTACATATTGATAGAGTTTGCTGTGCGGGATTCCGACAAAGACATTGTACCATGTGACAGTGGGGTTCACTTCTTTCAGCAGCTGTGCAGTCTGCATTACATCATCTTCTGTCTCATGGGGGATGCCGGTGATAATACTTGCGGCTGTCTTAATACCATATTCCCGGCATAAACCAAAGGCATTCTTTATCTGCTGAACCGTTATGCCTTTTTCGAGAAAGTCCAGTGTCTTCTGGGAGCCGCTCTCAACACCGAGATAAAACGCGCGCGCACCGGCACGGGACATCAGTTCAACGATTTCTCTGTCCAGGGTATTTACCCTTGTCTCGCATGCCCAGGATATATTGATCCCTTTTTCGATCAACAGATTACAGAACTTTTCCAGCCTGTTTCTGTTGAGCGTGAAATTATCTTCCCTGAAATAAACCCCCTTTGCCCCGTAATTCTCTATGAGATGTTCAATATCAGATACCAGCCTTTCAGCGCTGAAATAGTTATATCTCTTGCCCCATATCGAATCGACAGAGCAAAACGTGCATCTGAACGGACAGCCGCGGCTTGTATTCATAGTAAATACCGGTTTTTCAGGGAACCAGTCAACATCCCATTTGTAAGGTAAAGTTACAAAATAATCCCACGCAGGCATGGGGAGTTCATCCAGGATCTTTAAGGGTGGATACTTGACAACTCTGTCCGTTACCCTTCCCTCGACAATATCGATAATGGCCTTTTCTCCTTCTCCCTGGACCACATAATCCACGAAATCTGGGATAGTGTCCAGTGAGACGGTTGTGTGCGGACCACCTACAATAATCTTCCCTTTCCACTTGCCGGTCTGCCTGAGAAACTCCAGTTTATGAAACATCCGGAGGGTGTCCCGGTAGCATATGGTGTTCGCATAAATGCCCACAAAATCTATACGGTTTCTTGTGAGATAATCCGTTTCGAGGAAATCACTCGGCTTAAGGTAATTATCTATAAAAAACACCTCATGCCCAGCTTTTTTTAAAACCGATATTAAAAACCCGACACCAACCGGAGGTCTTTTTTCAGCGGTTGAAAAAGGGGACTGGTGCGGGGCTGCCGACGTTGCAAGCAATACACGCTTATTATGCTTGTCAGAATGCAAGCTCTTCTTTTTAGGAGCGCCAACAATATATGCGATGGGACTGTCAGGACCTTCGATTATCTCAAATGAAAGCGTGTTGAATGTATCGGAGAGGATGTTCTTTAAATCTTCCAGGCCCGGTTCATGGAGATGATATGGATTGCCCGAATGTTTTCCTCCCTGCAATATAACCGGGGTTGTCATGACAAGAATACCGTCTTCTTTGAGTACTCGTGCAGCGTTTTCAAGGAATTTCAATCCGATGCTTTTACTTACATGCTCAAAGCCCTCCATGCAAACTATAACATCCACGCTGCTGTCCTCAACAGGAATATCAGCCATATTCCCGTGCAGAAAATCTATGTCACCATAGTGACCCTTTGCGTAGTCAATTGCTTCTAAAGATACATCTACGCCTATTCTCCTCTTCCCCTTCAACAATGATGTTCCCCATCCCACCCCGCAGGGGATGTCCATGACTGTTTTCCCCTCGGTAAATTTATTAGCAAATGCATATCTCATAAAAAGATGCTCCCTGTAAGGACTCCCGGATTGGAATCCGGGGTCTTCCGGATGTGCTCTCTCAGCCATTCATTCCTCCTCTGTTCTTTATCCTGCCGATCGTGCGTTGAACTTCATATTCTCTGCTCACTCTTACTGAATTGAGTATTATGTATATACCATCCAAATCCGCGTTCAGTCTTCTGATACATTGCTATCTCCCCATTGCTCTCTCTTAACAGCCTGGGAAACGCGGCCGCAAAATTCGTTACACCGACAATTTCATGCTGATAGAAATAAAAGGACGGCAATTTTTCCATCTCGTTTTTCGTATAAACATGCATAGGATTCTTGCTGTCAGAATTCTGTAAATGCAATTGTCTCTTGTGATCTGTAGGAGGTATATACGTTGTTCTGACTATCACCCCAAGAGGACTCATGCTGCGAACCCTCCCTTTTTTATGCAATTTTTATTTACACTTTCATATCAGTGGATCATTACCATAAATTACCGAACTTAAGAAATCCCGGGATATGAGAGTCATCTCTTTCATCTCCGATTAATCCTTATTTCCATTAATATCTCTAATCTGCCTGCCATACAATATAGTCCTTCCAAAATGATACCCCGCAAAACAGCCCTGTTTTTCTCTTCATTAAGAGTTAAAGCATAGCCGAAGGATGCAATAACTCAAGTCGCAGTTATTTACTAATCCAGCCGTAAATGAACATATAATGCAACGCATCTACAGGATAGATTGCAAGTCCGCTGCCAGATCCATCGGTTGTAACAGCTATTGAAATGTAGAGGATTAAAATCTGATTAAAAATATATAGTTAGGTCCAACAAGAGGAATAAAAACACACAAGCCTGTGATAAATCAATGTATGCGTTTTCAATATATTCGACGTCAATATACTGACGTTTCATCCGGAATAAAAAGTGCAGACTTCTGCTTAAACTTGCTTCAGGCCCCTACCCTGACCCTGTTGTCCGGCTGCTTTTGTTTAATACCTTCCATCATCTCTTTCCAGCCGCTTTTCAGTGTTTCGATGACTCGTTCCGAATCTTCTATGGCCTTAATATCATTGTTGAGATTCGCATAAAGCAGCCTCTGAAGAACATATTCATAAAGGCTTCTGAGATTACGTGAAATCTCTCCACCTTTTTCCATATCAAGCACGTTTGAGAGTTCACTGATTATCAATGTAGCTTTTGAGAAATGCTGTCCCTTTGATATCATATCGCCGTTTTCAATCTTCTTTCTGGCGATCTTAAGATGGTTTAGCGCGCCTTCATATAACATATAAACAATTTGAACCCTGTCTGTAGTAACAAGAACGGTCTTTTTGTATTGTGTGATGTCCACGAGTTAGCCTCCTATGCCTTGGTTGAGAAGTTGCTCAGGTAATTGCCAATAGAGTTATAGTTTCCTACGAGTTTTTCCAATGCTGTAAATTGTCTGACCATATCATTTTCCGCTTTATCAAGACGGAATTCCATGTTCCTGATTGTATTACTGATACTTTTAATAATATCACTTAATCCGTCCTTCCTTAATGTTATTGCTCCATCAACCGTACTCGTGAGCTCGCCGATATATTTATATATCTGGGTTGCAATTCCCTTGGAAGTATTTTTAAAAAGATCTGCAATATCATCCAGATTTGATCCGAGTTTTGTATCGAGTGTTGAGCTATTAACAGAAAGGTTCCCGGTTTTATAATCAGTGGTAATGCCTATCTCTGCGAGCATACTTATGCTGCCCGATAGTCCCGGCACACTGGTTGTGGCGATATCTCTTATCCTGTTCTGAATATTTCTTGCTGTTCCCTCACCTGAAAGGATGCCGCTTTCCCCTGTAGCAGTATCATACGCTGTATTAGTTTTCAGGAATGACATGACGTCGTTATAAGCGCTGACAAAATCATTAATCTGTTCCTTGATAGATTCATTATCTGCAGCTACCGTTACAGTGGCAGTTGCCGGAGTAGGCGTCGATGCTTTTTTAAGATTAATAGTCAAACCTGTTATTACATCCGAAACGGAATTAGTGCTCCTTGAGACTGACAAACCGTCAACCGAAAAGGCAGCGTTGGCAGCGGTCTTATTTTGAGTAAATGTCGCAGCAGTAAAATCAACAGTGCTACCGGTACCATCAAGAGTAGTACCAGCGTCAATTGTTATATTCTTCGTTGATCCGGTCTCATTTCCTGAAATTATCAAACGATAGTTTGTACCGTCGTTAACAACTGTTGCAGTAACACCAGGGTTGCTTGAATCATTATTAATAAGGTTTTTAAGTCCGTCGAGTGAAGTTCCGCTTGCTACTGTCAACGATCTCTGAGTCCCGGCATATGTGTATTGAAAGGTCTTGTCACTTCCACTGTTGTTCAGAATATCTGAAGAGGCTGTAAGTCCGGTCCCGTTATGCGCTTCCTTTTCCTCTGATGCCAGTGTTGTAACGGCTATAGAGTAATTCCCGACTTTAGCAGTGCCGCTCGCTGTAGCACCCAGAACCGATTCATCACTTACAGAGGCAGTATTCACATAAAAACTGTAAGAATATTTAAGCTTGTCCGCCGCACTTTTCAGGGATGATAATTTTGTAGAAAGCTCACTATAGGAACTCATCTTATCATTATAAGATGTTATTTTGTTCTCAAGTATCTTAACGGGCTGACGTTTTACCTCCATTAATTTTGAGATCAGATCATTATAGTCTATTCCAGTGCTGAGACCACCAATGGTAAAACTGGACATTTCACCCCTCCTTGTTGATCAGGAGACCTTTTAAATCTTTCGCATTTCTTGAAAGTTCTACAAGTTCTTCCGGCGGTATTTGACGTATGACCTCATTTGTTTCGCTGTCTATCACCTTCACTATTACCATATTGAGGTCTTCTTCTACTTCGAGGCTTATCTTCCTGTCAAATAATTTGGCTGCCTCATGAATTCTGTCCATCGCATCATTGATATCGATATTTTCATCTTTTTTAAAGTCTTCACTGCTGACTGCCTTCTGCTGCTTGTCCTCTGTCTTCTGGACCTCTGACCATTTGCGGTTCCTTATCTCAGCAGCCGTTATATTTTCCAGATTTTCTTGTTTGACTATTCCTGTTATCATTTCATATCACTCCTGCCCCCTAAATTTATCAATCAGGGACGAGGGCGTTTCCCTCGCCCCTGATTGTGCGTCCATGCCTTGATTTATCCCAGCAACTGGAGAGCATACTGCGGGATTGTATTCGCCTGCGAGAGAACGGCTACTCCAGCCTGCAGTATTATCTGGCTCCTTGTAAGGTTTGCTGTTTCAATCGCGAAATCAGCATCCTTGATTCTTGAATTAGCTGCGGACAGGTTCTCAGCCGCAATCTCAAGGTTCGCAATCGTGCTGCCAAGCCTGTTCTGAACAGCACCGAGATTACCTCTTCTCGTAGACACTGTTCCGATAGCTGTATCAACCAGGGCAAGCATAGACTGTGCATTACTTGCAGAGTCGATACTTGATACCGTACTGCTGAGTCCAAGAGCTGATGCATCAATATCATTAAACGATCCGCCACTGACAGTAATCCTGTCATTTCCAGTATTATTGATACCAACCTGTAGTGATACACCATTGGCACTGAGGCTTCCGTCTAGGAGTTTCAATCCATTGAACTCTGTTGTATCGGAGATTCTGGTAATTTCACTCTTTAGATCCTGAAACTCCTGGTTTAGAGCTGCCCTGTCAGAAGTGGCCAATATACCTGTTGAAGCTTGCTGTGAAAGCTCTCTCATCCTGGTAAGGATATTGTGAATTTCATTCATACCGCCTTCAGCTGTCTGCACAACAGAGATACCGTCCTGAGCATTTCTGACTGCCTGATTTAAACTTCTGACATGAGCAGTCAACTTCATTGAAATGGCCATTCCGGCTGCATCATCTTTTGCTGAATTGATACGAAGACCTGAGGACAATCTTTCTACTGATGTTCCTAAGCTATTCTGAGTGTTCTTGACGTTTCTCTGTGCATTGAGAGAAAGTATGTTGGTGTTAACTATTAAACCCATTTTGTTCCTCCTTGATTTTAGTCAGGAGCCTTGGGACATTCTCTATGTCCCGACTGCTGACTTACACTGGCATCCTTGCCAGTTTGCGCAGGCTAATGCCTGCATTACATCGTTTAAGGCTTTAGGTCATATCACTGAAGTCATCTAGCAGTGTCACTGCTTTTATACTCCAGTCTTCCATTATCACTCCTTTCTTGACCAGCACCTTTATTTACTTTTAGGTTATATATCGGCATGCCTCGGAAAAACTTTAGAAATAAGCTGTAAATATTTCTTCCAATTTAAAGGCAATATTAATACCAATCTAACTGCAGTTAAAAAGTTAATAAAATTGCTATATTCTTACGGTCATTATGCAGTATCAAAGCATAATTACCGAGCACAATATTTATTAAATATCGGGAGTGACAGGACAATAAAATTTATCTATGGATCCTTGATGATGGTAAAACGGCAGCGGAGAATAAACTGAACTGAGCATCTGTGATATCACTTTGTGGATATTTCAGTTGAACCATCAGATAAGTCATCAGTCATTGAAAATATCAAGTCCGATGTAACCTAGCAGATATTTTAACTGCAATGTCAATAATTAACTCTATAGGTCTATGCGGGATTACTGCGCAGAATTTATGAAGTTGTTTCCATCAATCGAAAAATTCAAATAACTTCCTGGTATGATTTCCCGGGCCGGTCCAGGACTACCTGAACGCCTTTCATGGCACGTGAGTTTATAACTAACGGACCCTGAAAGTTGGCAATTACATCATCCCCATTCACCCTCATGGTCACAAGTACAGCAAGGTCATCCTCATTCTCAAGCTGAATATATTGTTTTACAGAGTTATCCAGATCCAGAGAATATTCCGCAGCAATCAACGTCGGTGATACAACAATAAAGGCTATGTCCGGATCATCTATGGCTTGGAGCCATTTAAGTGCTGTGTCTTTATGGTCTATAAGTATGAAACGGTTAAGGTTTGGCAGGCCAACGAGTCCAGACTGAAAATGAATGACTTTTTCTTCCTTGACGTCCAGAGTGCCGAATCTTGAAGTATTTAATTTAATCATTTTGACCTCAGCGCTTTATTGATTTTTGAAAATTCGTCCATAAACAGATTTGATGCCCTGAAATTCTCTTCTTTAATCTTTTCGTATAATTCTTTCCTGTATATTCTCAAACCGGAAGGGGCCTCTATTCCCAGTCTTACTGAATTTCCTTTTACTTCAACAATTGTAATGGTGATATCATCACCTAGTTTGATCGATTCGTCTGACTTCCTTGTCAATACCAGCATCCTGCCTCCTGTTATTTAACTGAAAAGCAAGAAGTGTAAAAATAGAAATGAAAACCATATACCCACCCAGTTCTCAACTTTACCCTGCCATTCAGCTTCTTATTTCTTGCCTCTGTTATCTTAAGAAATCCAGCAACGACTGGGATAAAACCTGTGCTCCCGATTGTCTCAGTGACTGAAGTGCCACTTCAGTTTTGGATATTTCGCTTATTGTACCAGCAATGTCAGTATCCTCGATTTCTGACAAATACGTTTTCAATGTAATGTTCCTGTCATCCATATTTCTCATTCTGTCATCGAGCCGATTCAGTCTCGCCCCAATATCAGCACGCACATTGGCAATTTGATCAACTGCGTCACTAATGGTCGTAATGGCTGTTTGTGCGCCAGCCTGTGCCACTGCATCATCAGTATTTATAAGAGCATTATACAGACTATCAAGTCCACTCATAATGCTTGTGGCGCCTGATCCGAATACCTCGTCCCCCGGTATATTTATTGCCATCACAGCACCCCTGTCGATCAGGACATTTACTTCACCTGAGTCACCCTGGTAGTTGAATCCCGTGTCGAATGATTCAGTGTCGGTCCTAAAGCCCGAAAAAATATACTTGTTCCGGAATTTACTGTTTGCCAAACTCATTATTTCATCTCTCAGGTTCGCCACTTCTTCTGCTATAGCTGCACGTGTATCCGCATTCTGGCTGCCAGTAGAAGCCTGATTTGCCAGTTCACCAGCCCGCGTTAAAGCATTGGTTACTGAACTCATTGTCGTTTCGGCATAACTTAAATGCTGATTTGCTTCATCAATATTTCTTCTGTATTGTTCAATTTCATTTATACTCACTTTATAATCCATGACTTTCATCATCCCGGGTACATCGTCTGATGGATTGTTGATCTTCTTTCCGGATGCAAGCATATTGCTCAATCTGGACATTGACCTTAAATTGTCACTAAGCGATCTTGTAAGCTGATTGAATATAGTAAATGACGTGATTCTCATAAATTAATTATCATCTCCATTAGTTCATCTGTTACTTTAATTATCCTCGCCCCCGCCTCGTACATACGCTGATATCTTATGAGATTGGCGGCCTCTTCATCAAGAGACACTCCTGATACCGCGTCTCTCTTCTTATCGAGCTCAAAACGCAGATTATCATCATATGAAAGACTGTCTAAAGCAGCCTTGCTCATAATACCAATGTCGGACACCATCGTCTGGTAGTACTCTTCCAATGTTGAGCTGTTCAGGTTCGAAATGCCTGATTGATACAGGGAAACAATAGCCATGGCATTGACATTATTTCCCCTTTCACCGGTAATACTTACATCTGTATCAGATGCAGCTATCCGGTCAGTTTGAGAGCGTGATATTGCTACTCCAAAGTTCTCAATAACACCTGACAGAGGACTGACCGAAAAACTGTCATTAGCTACCGGTGCTCCATCAATTACAACATCAATACCTTCGAAACTTATGGTGCTTCCTGCTGTATATGCGCCTGATGTAACCAGCGCGCCTGTCTGCCGATTATATATTTCATAATTTGCCGCATCGACAAAGTTGATATCATACTCATCAAGAGTGAGAGACGCTGCATTACTTACCACTGCAGATGAAATATATCCGGCTGCTGAATTATCCACATTATAAATCTGCAATGTATTGAAAAAATTATTACCAGTTGAACCATCAAGCCCGAAACCTGCGCTGTGAATAATGTTTGTTTCCTTAGTGATTGAGGCGATCAGCTTCCTTATATCATGCAGGGAATTGGTCTCAATATCACTTCTGACATCAATAAATCCCCCGAGCTGACCTTTTTTAAATACAGATGATATGTCTTTGCCTCTCGCATATATATTTCTGTGTCCGTCTGTATCCACCTGCGTAGATAGAGTGTATGCCCCCCGAGAGTTTACAAGACTTTCCCCACCAGCGAGGATCTCAACGCGACCACTGTTGTCTTCGTACCAGGTATAATCCATAAGTTCAGCAAGCTGATTGAGCTTCCTGTCCCTTTCATCTCTAAAATAACTGGCCTTATCGGTGCTAAGTCCGGCCTCCAGCTGGGCTATTTTTTCATTTAATGATGCAATACCTGTTGTCAATGAATTTATATCATTAACAACACTGCTGATATCATTATTAATTTCCTTCAACGTATCACGTATGTCGCCTTCCATCTGTTTCGCGATATTTACCAGGGCTGTTGCTTTTTGAAGAAGCGCAGTACGTTGTGGCTGCGAATCAGGATTATTTGATAGGTCCTGCCAGGCATTAAAATAATCTTTGAGGGTATTACCCAGTCCGAGGCCCTGGGCCTCGTTGAATATCTGCTCAATATGACTTAATCCCCGCTCAAGGGCATATGACCTGCCGTAGCTCTGGTTCTGCCCTATGATCTGAAGGTGGACAAAATTATCATAATGCCTTCGTATGTCGACATTCCCTACTCCCCTCCCAATATAATTGCCCTTTACCTGGACCGGGTTGGCAACTTCAATAATTGCTTCATGTCTGCTATAACCAGGGGTATTAACATTTGCTATGTTATTACTTACAACGTTTAGTGCAGTCTGGCTCGCAAAGATAGCTGATTTGCCTATATCAAAAAGTCCGGATAGAGACATTTAATTAAGACTCCTTTGATAAAAGAACACCTGTAGAATCAGGATTCTGTTCTTTCTTGAATAAATTAAAAAAATTCGTATTGTTTTTTATATGATTGAGTGATCGGTCTATGAGAATTGAATTGAACTTGTTCATTTCCTCTATACTTTGCAGGAGGGACAGCAGCTGTGATCGCATTTCATGAAATATGGTGTTTCCGGTAAGCTGCCCCAGTTTATCAAGATTTATATCCATATCAATACCATTGACCTCAGCATACTGTTTTATTAATCTCTGACGTTCTTCTTCGAGCAGCCTCAGTTTCATAATGACCGTGTCTTTTACCTTTGATATCTCATCGACCTTTTCTGAATCGATCTTGACAAGACATGCCCTTTCCTTATTCAGAAGGTCATGAAACACCTTGTAGGTCTTGATCTGCTCCTGCAGTATATTGATTATTGCTATATCTGATGTCATATTTCTTCTAATATCTTTTCAGCGACTTTAAGTGAATCAAAATTGTAGTTCCCGGTATCAATTGCCTTTTTCAGTTCATCAACTTTATCCATTCTTACATCTGGGAGCTTCTCGATCAGGCCCATGAGCTCACTTATTTCCTTGGCCCTTCCAGACAGGCTTATCTTGTCTTTATCGTTATCTGCCTTTTGAGTGCCCTCTTTCTTTTCAGCTTCCTGACCTTTATTCAGCTCCTGGACCTTGCCGTACAGGTCCTTTCCATCAATCGGGTTATTACCGTGTATCTTCATCTTCCTACCCCCTTTTTGTGCATCTTCTCTTCATTAAGCACTTTATTTTTAATATCCTTTCAATATTTATTCCACTGGTGTAAATTTTATTTACACTGCCTTTTTTCATATCGGTTCTTTTCTTTATAACTTTAACATTATCATTCCTTACTGTTTATAATCTTACTATCAACACCCTGAGATCTTTCCAGCCAACTGATTATAGCATCCTGCAAGCCCAGTCCTCTATCAGCAATAAGCTTTGAAACCTCCACATCAAAAAGACTCATATATGCATCATATCCATTCTCTTTCTCATCTTCAGACATACTGCTGTTTGTTTCCCGCATAACCTTCAGTAATTGATAAGCAAAAAGAGACTCCATCTCTTTTGCAACTTTCTTATTATCTTCAGCCTGATCTTTAACGTCAGAAGACGCCTGTCCTCTTTCCAGTTTGCGCACTATATCTATGGCCTTATAAGTATTGTCAGTTAAAGCTGACTGCTGAATGCTGGTCGCTGATAGATTATCAATCATATTATCTCCAGTTCAGCCCTTAAGGCGCCGGATGCTTTCAATGCCTGAAGAATCGATATTAAATCACGCGGTGTTACACCCAGTGTATTTAAGGCCCTTACAACCTGTCCTAAAGTTACACCGGCTACAGGTATAAGAGACGCCTTTTGTTCCTTGACCGAAATATTTGTTCGAGGAACAACGGTAGTCTCTGCCTTTTCAGGAGCAAAGGGAAGCGGCTGTGAGACCTCCGGTATTTCTTTTATTTCTATTGCCAGAGATCCGTGAGCAATTGCCACAGGGGAAATCCTGACATTATCTCCGATAATTATGGTCCCTGTTCTTTCGTTTATTACGACCTTTGCCGTCATATCAACCGGCACATTTATTTCTTCAACTTTTGTTATCATCCTGACAATATTGTCCTTATAT
>QZIL01000033.1 GCA_003599025.1 Nitrospiraceae bacterium
GATATGAGGAGGTAAAGGAAGGATGAGCAAGAAATTCTGGGAAAAACTTCCCGCAGGCTCTGTGGTCCTTGAAGCAGGGAGTGCGGCAAAATTCAAGACAGGCGGATGGCGCGCCATGAGACCGAAATGGATTGAGGAAAACTGCATCCAGTGCATGTTCTGCTGGATGTATTGTCCGGACATGTCAGTTAAGGTCAATGCTGAAGGCAAGAGAGAAGACTTCAATTATGAATACTGCAAGGGCTGCGGGATATGTGCCCTCGAGTGCCCCGGTAAAAAGGGCGTAAAGGCCATTGTAATGGAAGAGGAGGGCAAATAATGGGAAAGATAGTAGCTGTAACAGGAAACGAAGCTTGCGCAGAGGCATTAAGACAGATCAACCCGGACGTATGCGCAGCATACCCTATCACTCCAGCAACCGACCTTATGCAGAGGTTTTCAGGTTTTGTAAATAACGGCAAAGTTGATACTGTTCTGGTGCTGGTAGAGAGTGAGCACAGCGCCATGAGCGCCTGCATAGGCGCGGCAGCAGCAGGCGGAAGGGTCGCTACAGCCACATCATCGCAGGGGCTTGCATTGATGTGGGAGATGCTCTATATTGCGTCAGGGACAAGACTGCCGATCGTAATGCCGCTGGTAAACAGGGCATTGTCCGCTCCACTTAACATCCACGGTGACCATTCAGACGGAATGGGGGCAAGGGACACAGGCTGGATACAGTTCTATTCAGAGAATGCCCAGGAAGCATACGACAACACCATACAGGCCTTCAGGATCGCTGAGCATCTTGATATCAGACTGCCTGCCATGGTGTGTCTGGACGGCTTTATCGTTAGTCATTCTATTGAAAGAGTCGAATACATCGAAGACGAGAAGGTAAAAAAATTCGTGGGTAAATTCAAGGCGGTCAATCCGCTTCTGGACATTGACAAACCCAAGAGCTATGGCCCGCTTATCCTGACCGACCTCTATCATGAATACAAGAGGGCCCAGCATGAAGTGATGACAAAGGTTTCTGATGTTGTGCTGGACGTTGCCGCTGATTTTGAAAAGATGACGGGCAGAAAATACGAACTCTTTGAGAAGTACAGGATGAGCGACGCAGAGATCGCCATCGTTGTAATGAGCTCAGCCGCAGGCACTACAAAGGACATAATAGACGAGTACAGGAAAAAAGGCGTCAAGATCGGCCTCATTAAACCAAGGATGTTCAGACCGTTCCCGTTCAAGGAAATGGCCAATGCGCTTAAAAAAGTAAAGGCAGTGGCAGTACTTGACAGGGCAGACTCATTCGGCGGATACGGGCCGTTGTATTACGAAATCTGCGGAGCTGTTATGTCGCTGGAGAAAAAGCCCCTGATGATCAACAAGATTTTCGGACTTGGCGGCAGGGACTACCTCCCTGATCAGGCGGAGCATACAATTGATGAACTGATCAAAATTGCAAAGTCCGGAAAGGTAAAAACCGTAAAGGAATACATTGGAGTGAAAGAATAAAACTAGTGACAGTGATTAGTGTCAGTGTCAGTAGTAATTATACTGACACTGTTCCCTGACACTGATACTTAAAAATAGTGAGGTAATAAAAATGACAACTAAACCGCTTAGATTAAGAGAACTCGCAAAGGAAGAGGACAAATTCACATTCGGCCACAGGCTGTGTGCAGGATGCGGAGCTCCTATCGTGGTGAAACAGGTGCTGATGGCAACTGATTATCCAATTGTGGCATCCAATGCTACCGGATGCCTTGAGGTCTCCTCCTGCATTTCGACCTTTACCGCATGGAAGATCCCCTGGATGCACTCTGCATTTGAGAATGCTGCAGCAACTATATCCGGGATCGAAGCCATGTACAGGTCTCTTGTAAAACAGGGGAAGATAGAGGAGAAGAATGTCAAATTTATCGCCTTTGGAGGTGACGGAGGTACATATGACATCGGCTTTCAGAGCCTCTCAGGGGCCATGGAGCGCGGTCATGACATGATGTATATATGTTATGACAACGGTGCCTACATGAACACCGGTATTCAGCGCTCAAGCGCCACGCCTTTTGGAGCGGACACGACAACATGTCCAGCAGGTGATGTAATCCCCGGCAAACTCCAGCAGAGAAAAGACCTGACAAAGATCATGGCAGCACACGGCATTCCGTATGTCGGCCAGGCATCACCGAGCCACTGGATGGACCTGATGAAAAAAGTGCAGAAGGCCTTTGAGATTAAAGGCCCCAAATTCATGAATGTAATATCCCCATGCAACCGTGGCTGGCGTTCAAAGACAGACGATGCGATTAAACTCAGCAGACTCGCTGTCGACACATGCTACTGGCCGTTGTATGAAATAGAAAACGGGGTAACAAGAATCAACTATAAGCCAAAAGAGAAGAAACCGCTTGTGGAATTCCTGAAACCCCAGGGCAGGTTCAAGCATATGTTTGCAGCAGGAAATGAATGGATGCTGACACAGGCACAGGAGTATGTAGACGCTCAGTGGGAGCTGCTCCAGAGACAGGCCGCATTCTCCGGGGGAGAGGAAAAGGCCGAGGCACCGGCAACAGAAGAAAAGACAGAAGGACAATAATTTTTTCATCTGCTCTGCTCTCTGTTTAATAAGAGAGCAGAGCAGAAATGTTACGACTTTTTACCAATCCCTTACCTTCAATCCCTTAAACTGATGTCTTACGGAGACAGATTTATCATGAATGACTCTTTAAGAGCGCATGTGGAACAGATCACTAACCTGCCGTCCCTTCCGGCCATAGCCAATCAGATAATTGCCCTCACAGAGGATGACCTGCTTTCCGTAAATAAACTCGAAACGATCATCGGAAACGACCCCGCCATTTCTGCAAAAAATCATGAGTGTCGCCAACTCTGCCTTTTACGGTTTCCACACACCTGTAAAAACACTCAGGAATGCGATAATGCGGATAGGCTTCAACAGTGTCAGGAACATAGCTGTCGGGATAGCCATAATGACGGTCCTCCATGATGAAAACCACCGGGGGACACCCGACTATGAACGGATATTCAATCACTCCGTGGCCGTCGCATTCATCTCGAGTCTGCTGTCAAAGCGGACCGGATACGGCATCACTGATGAAATTGTCATCAGCGGAATTTTGCATGATATGGGACTGCTGATACTCAGCAGGCATTTCCCGGAAAGATACATGGATGTAATGAATAAGTTTGAAGAAGGCAAGACTCTTTATGATGCAGAAAAGGAGGTTTTCGATTTCAGTCATTGTGAAATAGGAAACTGGCTGGCCTCTAAATGGAGTCTGCCTGATACTGTTGCAGACACAATTTTATACCATCATAAGCCATCCCAGGCCGCACAGAACATGGTGCATATCGCTACTGTACATGTTGCCGACTTCATAGTCGACAATCATGTAATCAGGGCAACTGCCGGGGATTACAGCGCTCCTTTTGATCCTTCCTCTCTCGACCTGCTTGGCATGTCGGAAAAAACCCTTAACGATGTAGTAACAGAAGTAAAAAGCGGATCCTTATTTAACGAGCTCTTTATAGTATGAATATCAGGAGAGACGCCTGTTTTTCTTCCTGCTGATGCTGAAGACTCTGAATTATTAACTCAATGCAGACCTTGTATCTGTCCAGTCCCGCACCCTGTCTGAACTGAAACACCCCATATCGGCTCAGCCTTTAGAGGTCCCTTTTTGTTAAAAGGCAGCCATCTCCCATGTCTCTGCCATCAGAGGCAGGAACAGGCACTCTTTCGGAAACTGGCATTACAATATATTCGACAAAGGATATGCCTTCAAAGTTTTCTTTTAACCGCGCGATAAACTCATCTTTGCCTTCCATTTTTTCAGAGTAATACACCATGATCTTTGAATGGTATTCCTTAAGCTTTTTCATAAGCTTGTGCAGGCTGTCGTCCTCAACAGATATCATTTTTGTTATATCGATACCTATTGTCTTTTTTTCGGTCTTAAGGTAATTCAATATTCTCCTGTAGAGCTTTACCCAGTTGATTCCATCCATTATCCCTCGGAGTTCAAGACACATATGTTCGGTGCTAAGGTTCTTCCTGAGCTTCAATTCCAGATAATTAAAAGACATATCAGGCAGACTGCGGCCTTTAAGCGGAGAAGATAGAAACTGCAGGAGTGATTTCCGGTATGAAGTCACGTACGTCGAGGGCTGCCGGACATCACCAAGCAATTTCAACTTGAGATTTTCCTTAAATGCAAAACCCTGCCCCAGTTTAGTAAGTGCACGCTGGGCTACAGTTTTTTCCCCGAGCAGCCTTCTGTATCTCTCCTCAATATCCATGGCAAACATTGCTGTCTTCCTGTTCGGAAGGTATGGCTGCATGATGTCGATAGCTGAATAAAAATCCCTGGAATATTCTCTCAGTTTTTCATTTCTCTTCCTTTTCCACGTGTCCTGATATCTGAGGGTATATTCGTAGCCGGTTATGTATGTTTCACACATCCTCATTATTGAAGGCCCGAGTTCATGAAAATCTCTCTGAAATGCCTCCTTGAGAATATGCTGGGACTCTTTCTGCGTAAACTCCGGATGGTTAAACCAGATGCGGTGCTGACCGTGCCATTCCTCAAAGGGGACATCAGTGCAGAGTTTCCCTTTTCCCATGTACTCATCGTATAACGCTGTTTTAGGAAGAGGCCCCAATTGCATGAACTGGGCAAAGTCAGGACGGAGCGTCTTCATGTAGTCAACCTCTTTCCATATATTTTCCTTTGTATGATGCTCCTGAAACAGGATACTGGAGGCCAGGACTGATACGCCATGGTTTCTAAGGTCACTGAACAGCTTCGGCATGTCTATCCCCCTGTTCTTCTGGTAATTTTCGAGATAAGATTCGACCCCAAGCCACAGGAAGCCCACTCCGAGCTCAAAGACATTCTCTATCCCGAAATCCATTATCGCCTCTGCAGAAGAAAAGATCCCGAAGTAATACAATTTATCATGCTTTTTCATAAGATCAAGAAGCTCCATCGCGCGCTTTTTGTTTTTGAGAAAATTTTCATCCATAACAAAAAAGTCACTGCACCCGAATTTCTTCTCCATCTTCACACAAATGTCAAACAGCTCTTTGCCTGTCTGAAAAAAAGGAATATGCTCGAACCTGAAATTATGGGTAGTGCAGCAGAAGCGGCAGCGGTTGGGACACCCTACCCCGGGCATGAGGATGCCTGATTTGCCAAGCAGAGGTATTCCCATAAAGCGTTTATTTTCAGCAGAAGGTATTATGGGATGCTTAATGGGGGCATCAACCTTCTCATCGAATAATTTCCTCAACCACCTGACTCCCTCACCACGGGCAACATAATCACAATCGATCATTTTTTCTATATCAGGGATCTGGGTACCATGCCCGCCCAGGATTATCTTTGTACTCGGGCTGTATTTTCTTATCAGCTCAGACATCTTTCTGGCCTTCAGAAAGTTCGGGGTTATAAAAGAGATTCCGACATAATCATATCCCTTTTTGATCTCTTTGATAAAACGGTCCAGCGTCGGAAAATCCAGGACAACGGCAGGATACTCAATATTTTCCGCCATAAGATAAAGGCCGAAGCTCCTGTGGTTATAACGAAGTGAAAAGATCCCCTGCTCTCTTGTTATCTGATTGTGATACAACTCCATGATATTCTCTTTGCGACCATACTGATCATCGACGCCATACGGCTTAAAGACCGACGTTAACAGAAGTTTCATTTTATATCTCCTTTGCTATTTGGCAGCACTGGAGAACAGTACACGCAGAAATTCGATTTCACTTAGTTGCAAAACATTGCACTGCAGGCAAACCTTGCGGGGAATGATGCGGACAATCGATTCTTAAAAATAAATACATTTCTCTGATTACTACCTTAATGTTAACAGTAGCATAATAAAACAGACCCGGTCAATGTCAGCGGGATGATTTATTGTAGCACGCAGTCATGAAAGCCCGGAGAAGATGCAATTGTGAAAAGAATTTACGATCCTCAGGCATATGAGCTCAAAAGCCCTGAACAAATTGGCGGGAGCGTGTGGGAATCGAACCCACCCTGCTCACTTGTGGCAAGCAACACCGGATTTGAAGTCCGGGAGGCACACCAGAAACCTATACGCTCCCAATATCGTCGGACATCCTGAGTTAAACAGTGTCCATAGTACGATAATAATACTTGATTAGTAAAATATATGGCAACCGGGACTTGCAGCTGAATGCCTATGACTGCTTCTTCAGAAACTTCCTGACTTCCCCGACCCTGAGCGTAATCTTGTTGCTGTCCAGATATTCAAGAAACGGGAGTGCGTACTTTCTTGACGTCTTTAAAATATCGCGGAATTCTCCGACCGTCATTTCGCTCTTTACGCTGAAGAATTTCTGCAGACCTTCAATCATCTTTGTATAACTGCTCATCGGGATGTAGAGTGAATCATTTATCCTGACAAGGCTTTTTTCAGAGGCCATGATCTTCAGCAGTTCCCCTGATTCCTGGGGTTTTATCAATATAGCCTGCGCCAGTTCGTCTTTTGAAGGTGGCTGAAATCCGGCCTCCTCCAGGATTTTCAATATCCTGTCTTTCAGGCCCTGTTTGTCCTCGCTGAGGGATATTTTGAATGACTTCAGCCGGAGCAGGTCTTTGTCAATTACTACCCTGTCCAGACCGGCGAGCATTGTCTCAAAGAGCCTCTGATCAAGCCCCCGGAATAAGGCCCTGACCGCCTCTTTCGGCATGCCCGGCTTAAGGGGATTTGCCTTGTGAAACTCCGCAAGAGATTCCATTACATTATTGATGAATTCGTTGTACCTCTCACTGTGAATGATCCTGCCTTCACACCTTACCAGTCTGCCGGTCTTTTCGAGTGCGCTCATCTGGCTCTGAAGTTCTGCAGGATCGACTTTGATCCAGGACGCGATGTCAGCAACAGTCACTCCGTTTGTCCCGCCCTGGTGTATCTTTACCAGTATCTTTTCCTGAAGGCTGCCCTGTTCGAGGACTTCAAGGTCCTTTATTCTCTCCTCCTTTTTCCTCCTTTTCGGGGAGACATCCAGTATCTCCCCTCCCCCGATTGTCATCAGGGGGGAGAACCTCCGGACAATATACCTGTCGCCGGTCATGACCGTAATCGGCTCTTTAAACCTTAACTGGCAGAAGGACTTTTCACCCGGCTTCAGCTCGTCTTTATCATACAAAAGGACCCTGCCAGTGAGCTCTGTAGTCCCTGTATGAAAGTGTACAAGGCTCCTCGTCTTCAGACCCTTGACAGGGGCGTTTTTGAGAACTTCGATGTCCGCGTCTATAAAAGACGTCGTCCTGAGTTTCTCGGGGATGGCCACGACATCGCCACGCTGTACGTCCTCTTTGGCCACCCCCTGCAGGTTCATCGCCACACGCTGACCGGCATGCGCCTTCCTGATGTCCTTCCCGTGACTCTGCAGTCCCCTTACCTTCGTCTTGATCCCCCTTGGAAGTATTTCCACATTGGAGTCAATTGAAATGCTGCCTGATACCGCAGTACCTGTCACAACCGTGCCGAAACCCTTGAGGGTAAATATCCTGTCAACAGGCAGCCTGAATACTCCGCTTTCGGATTTTGGCTCTACTTCCATAGCGAGGTCATGGATTTTTTCCTTCAAAAGATCGATATTATGTCCCGTCTTTGAAGAGACTGCGATGATCCCCGCGTCTTCCAGGAACGTACCCTTTGCAAAATTCCTGATATCATCCGTGATTAGTTCGATCCAGTCAGCGTCGACAAGGTCTGATTTGGTAATGACGATCATTCCCCTTTTGACCTTGAGAAGATTGCAGATGTCCAGATGCTCACGGCTCTGCGGCATGATGCTTTCATCAGCGGCAATGACCATAAGCACGATGTCAACGCCACCTGCGCCGGCGAGCATGTTCTTGATAAGCCGTTCATGTCCTGGCACGTCAACGATGCCGACCTTCAGCCCGTCGGGATAGGCAAGGTCCGCAAACCCGAGGTCGATGGTGATGCCCCGTTCCTTTTCTTCCTTCAGACGGTCAGGGTCTGTGCCGGTCAGTGCCTTTACAAGCGCGCTTTTACCGTGGTCTATATGTCCTGCTGTTCCGAGAATTACGTAACGATCCATCTTTTAAAAACTCCAAATATCAAACAAATCCCGAGGACTCTATTTCAAATTCCGGAAACACGTCGGTTCATATTACTGGAATTGGGAATTGATTGTAATTCGTAATTTGTAATTCGTAATTTCTATTGTGGAATCTATTATATATTATTTCCAAACGCGGCAATGACGCAGCCTGTCAATATCTTGATCTCCCGGTCCTGAATGGTCCTTGCATCAATAAGAAGCGCATCTCCCTGTATCCTCGCAATTACCGGGGGGACACCCCTTCGAAGTCTCTCTTCAAGCCCATTGACCGAGATACCTGAAGGCCTGACTGATACCGCATACGTGGGGAAATCCGTCTCCGGAAGAGAACCGCCTCCTGCACGGGACTGGTCACCAACTATTTTCAGTTCTGCCTGCCCGGATATGGATTTCTTTAATAAAGCATGAATCCTGGCCGCCCTTTTCCTTATCACCTCAAGCGGCTGGGTCAGCATCCTCACAGTAGGAATTTCCTGCAGCGCCTTCTCTTCATCAAGATACTGCATAAAGGTGGCCTCAAGCGCGGCAAAGGTCATTTTATCAATACGAAGCGCCCTGAGCATGGGGTTTTTCTGTATCTTTTGAATCAGCTTTTCCTTCCCGACAATAATGCCTGCCTGCGGACCTCCAAGGAGTTTGTCCCCGCTGAATGTCACAATGTCAGCTCCCTGTTTGATGACCTCCTGGACGGTTGGTTCCCCGTGTATCCCGAACTTCTCAAGACTTATCAGGGACCCGCTGCCAAGGTCGTCTACCACAGGGATCCTGAAGGCCTTTCCGAGCACTACAAGCCTTTCCACCGGGACTTCTTCAGTAAAGCCGATCACCTTATAATTGCTCTGATGCACCTTCATCAGCAGACCTGTATTGCCGCAGACTGCATTTTCATAGTCGGACAAATGGGTCTTGTTAGTTGTGCCGACCTCTCTCAGGATTGCACCGCTCGCCTGCATAACTTCAGGGATCCTGAAGGAACCGCCTATTTCAACAAGTTCCCCGCGTGACACAATGACTTCCCTTCCTCTTGCGAAGGTATCAAGACAGACAAGCACTGCAGCAGCATTATTGTTAACCACTATAGCGTCTTCCGCACCGGTCAATTCCTTGATAATGTCTTTAATATGGGAGTATCTCTTTCCTCTTTTACCTTTTGAGATCTCATATTCCAGGTTTGAATAACCTCCTGCAATTGCAGCAACATTTGAGATCGCCTTGTCAGATAATATCGCCCTGCCGAGGTTTGTATGAATGACAACGCCTGACGCATTTATCAGCGGCCGCAGCTTATGGGCGGAATATTTTCTGATTAAATTTTCGATTTCTCCGGCTATTGCATCCAGGGAGACATCCGGATCAAGGCCGTTCAGAATGGCCCTGCGTTTTAATTCAATGACTTCCCTGACAGCCCGCACTACTATTTTCCGATAAGAACCCTCAAGCCACTTCTGACCGTAAGGGCCTTTCAGACATTCATTTACCTGAGGCAACTTTGATAGTTTCTCCTGAATTGTCATGTGATTTTCTACCATAGGAAACAGGATATGGTCAAGCTAAAAGGATTTTATATACTTATGTCCACAGATCTCACAGATAACGACACGGCTATAAATGAAACAGGAAGAATAGCCGGGGTCAGTTGCTCTTTTCATATCCATGATAATCTGCGTCAATCTGCGCATGACACTTTTTTATTTTCATTACAGCTGCCAGAAATATGTGATCACCCCTACCAGTATAAAATTACTGTCTATGACCGCCTCAAACAATGTGCTCACCTGCATCCTGCGCTTCTGAAAAATATAAAAGCACGTTACCACAAATACAGGTGACAGGACAAGATAGTAGCCCAGTCCCGGAACAAGACCGAAAAACGCGGACAGAAACATAAACAGGCTTATCATAACAGCGAGTATGAGCAGCATTATCTGAGTCTGTTTCGGCCCTATGATTATGGGGATGGTTTCCCTGCCGACAATCCTGTCCCCTTCAATGCTTAAAATATCAAACACCACTGATCTTATAAAAACGGATATAAGCACAAATGCCAGCATCGAAATGGACATATAAGAAAAAAACACACCTTTGTTCAACATAGGGATAAGGACTATCACCCATGCCCATGCCATTGATACAAGGAAGTCCTTGGAACCAGGGAGGTCTTTAAGTCTCTTGTATTTAATGAAGGGCTGAAGTCTTTCAGGGACTATACGTATCGTATATATTATTCCGAGCAGGTAAGAAAACAGGAGCAGTATAAAATCGGTCAATCCGAGCAGATACGATAAATATAGTGCAGCAAGTGACGCCCCTGTTGCCCCGATAATCAGGGCCTTTCCGTAGTCCCTGAAAAACCTTGTCCTCGCAGGGTCTGAAAATTCGTCCTTCAATCGTTCGTTATATCTGTTAAATGTATGCACCGCAAATACATAAAAGAAGGCTATGAACATCATGGTAGCAGAAGGCTTCAGTCCCTGAAACACCAGACTGGAATAACACATACTGACAGCGCCGAGGCTCAGGTATAAAGTGCTTTCCACCATGAATTCGCCGATACCTTCCCAATACCGGTATATCCTGCCCTTTCTCTTTTTCAGGAGAAACTTTATTCTGTCAAGTACCTTGTTAATGACCCAGTTGGGGGTAGAGGCCCCGGCCATTACACCTATATTTTCATATTTGTCCAGACCGAGCCAGTCAAGTTCATCTTCGCTCTCTATATGGAATGATGGTACGCCGGTAGAAAGTGATATCTCATAAAGCCTCCTCGTATTCGCACTGTCTCTGCCCCCTACAATCACCATGGCATCGACTTCACCGGCCAGTTCAAAGACTTCCTTCTGCCTCAGGCTGGTCGAATCGCAGATTGTGTCAAATACCTTCACCTCAGATACTTTGTTCTTTATAGACTCAACTATTTCCTGGAATACCCTTCTGTCCTGTGTTGTCTGTGCGATTACACAGGCCCTCTCCATCTCAGGCAGGTCATCAAGATCTTTAATATTTTCAACAACAATACCTTTGCCGTCAGCATACCCCAGCAGTCCGTTCACTTCCGCATGTCCCCTGTCTCCTACAATGATTGCCCTGTATCCTTCCTTAATTTCCTTCTTTAATATTGCATGGGCCCTTGCAACATGAGGACAGGTCGCATCACATATGACATTCCCGGCGTCTTTTATTCTATTCCGCTCTTCAGGGGCGACTCCGTGGGCCCTCAGGATAACTGTTGCGTTGGAAACCGGATTCTCTCCAAGGACCTCGACCCCCTTTTGCCTGAGCATTTCCACGGCCTGGGGATTGTGTACAAGAGGGCCGTAGGTATATAACTTACCCTTTTCCCTGTTTGCAGCATCAAGGACAATGTTCATGGCCCGCCGTACTCCCATGCAGAAACCAGCAGTCTTGGCAAGCTTGACCTTCAACTAATATTCCCCCGGTGCCTCTTTCATGATCGCCGCTCCCGAGCTCGTCCCGATCCGCGTAGCGCCTGCCTCAATCAATGCCTTTGCCTGTGCAAAGGTCTTTATCCCGCCTGCGGCCTTAATCCCCGGTTTTCCTTTTGTTAAGGTCTTTATCAGCTGAACATCCCTGATGACTGCACCGGAAGGGCCAAAACCAGTGGAGGTTTTTATATAATCAGCCCCTGCCTCGATCACTGCTTTACAGGCCTTTTTCTTTTCATCATCCGTCAGGTAACATGTTTCTATTATTATTTTATGCACCGCTTCAGGGGTGGCTGTCACAATATCTGATATTTCTTTTTTCACGGCATCCCACTCCCCTGACTTTGCCAGCCCTGTATTTATCACTACATCAAGCTCATCAGCCCCGTTAAGGACCGTCTGCATCGCTTCGTATATTTTAACTGCGGACAATGTCATCCCAAGGGGGAACCCTATGACCGCTGCAACTTTCACATGGGACTTAAACAGGGCCTCTTTGGCGATAGCAGAAAAATATGGATGCACACACACGGCAAAAAAGCCGTATCTTACTGCTTCATCACATAACTGCAGGACATCCGCTCTTGTTGCATCAGGCCTGAGAAGAGTGTGGTCTATCAATTTTGCTATGCTTGTCATCTATCTCTCCCTTTCTGTATGTTCAGCGACCTTTTTCCTGTATGCCTTATGGAGCAGCCTGGTATGGCTGCCGGGTCCAGGATATTTCCTCACATTAATAATCTCAGCCACAGGCATGACTTCCATAGTCGTGTTTGAAATAAAGACTTCCTGCGCATTACGAATATCTTCCGGTCTGAATCTGCCTTCACAGGTTTCTATATGCAATTCATGCGCAGCCTCGAGAATTATCCTCCTTGTGATCCCGTCCAGTATCCCGACTTTCAGGGAGGGAGTACACAGAACATTGTTCTTTATAAAAAATATATTCGTGATCGTACCTTCAGCAATATACCCTCTGTAATTCAGCATGACAGCTTCATACGCGCCTTTTCTCTTTGCCTCGATTTTGGCAAGTATATTGTTAAGAAAGTTAAGTGATTTTATTCGGGGATCAAGCGCCCTGCTGTAATTGCGCCGGATATCAGCAATAGCGACTTTGACTCCCTTATGATAATACTGCACCGGATATTTCCTGAAAGGAGTGACAAATATTACAAATGTCGCTTCGGGACACAGGACAGGGTCCAGCCCTACAGGCCCCGCGCCCCTTGATACCGTTATCCTGATTACAGCCTCTTTCACCCTGTTCGCCTTCATGGTCTTATAAACAGCCTTTTTAACCGCATCCTGAGACTTTGGTATTACAAGTTCAATTAAGGATGCCGACCGGAAGAGCCTTTTCACATGTTCGTCAAGCATATAGACCACACCATTATACGCCCTCAAGGTTTCATATATCCCGTCACCGTAGAGAAACCCGTGGTCAAAAACAGAGATCACAGCTCTTTCTTTGGGCACAACTTTATTATTCAGATAAATCATGGCAACAGTTTATCACGGCAATCCTCTAATTTCCATATGTTTGAGATATTGACCTATTTACCAATTAATCTCTACAATAAGCTGAATTCAGGGCTAAAAAAATCATAATGAAAGGCCTTCTCCAAAATAGTCGAATACCGGATGATTTGGTGACATGATAAAAAGGGCATTGAGCATAGCACTGCTGATTACGGCAGACATTTTAACTATATTTATAGTGCTGCAGGCCGCAATATTTTCCAGAAAAAATATTATGCCTCATTTCGGGTCTTTCCCTGAATTCCCCCCGATTGACTTTACCTTTTTCTGGTGGATTTTTCCGGTCTGGATTTTTTTTATCACTTATGAAGGCCTGTATGCAAAAAGATTTTCCTTCTGGGACGAGGTAAAGATGTTATGGAAGACAGTATTTTTTTCAACGCTGGCCACCTTTGCGATCCTCTACCTGAGCAAGACAGGAGAACAGGTATCAAGGACGGTCCTTGTGCTGACAGGCATTATTGCAATTCCTGTTGTTCCGGTAATAAGGACCAATGTTAAGAAGCTCCTTATTTATAGCGGGCTGCAGAACAGCAAGGTCCTTATCCTGGGAGCGGGAGAGACCGGAAGATTGATATACAATGCCCTGAGGAGGGACCGGAATCTCGGCATGAATGTCGTCGGTTTTCTTGATGATGATCCTCGTAAAATCGGCGGCAATATCGATGGGATAAAAATACATCCCGGTGTTGACAGGGCACAAAAATATATCGGCAGGTGCGGTATAGAAAGCATCGTTATAGCTATGCCTGGGTGTGAAAAGAAAAAAATTGTTTCCCTGGTCAACCAGCTGCAGCACAAGGCCCGGAACATCATCCTTATTCCGGACCTCTTTGGAATAACCGTGCTGGGTACAGACCTGCAGCATTTCTTTCAGGACCAGGCTATCGGCCTTGAAGTAAAAAACAATCTGGCCCGGCCGCTGAATATTTTCATAAAAAAGATTTTTGATCTGATAACAAGCTCTGTTCTGCTTATCCTGCTGGCCATTCCCATGCTGATCATAGCTGCAGTGATAAAAGCCACTTCTCCGGGTCCCGCTATTTTTTCACAGATACGAATCGGCAGGCATAACAGACCATTTAAATGTTACAAGTTCAGAACCATGTATAAAGATGCAGAGGAAAGACTCAGCTATCTTCTGGAAAACGACATTGAGGCCAGAAATGAGTGGGAGCATCACTGGAAACTCTCAAATGACCCGAGAGTCACAAAAATCGGGAGTTTTCTCAGACAGACCTCACTGGACGAATTACCTCAGATATTTAATGTGCTCAAGGGGGACATGAGCCTTGTGGGACCACGGCCTGTTACGAAACAGGAAATAGACGAATACTACAAGGACCAGGCGGAACTCTGCTTCGGTGTACCACCGGGGGTCACAGGCCTGTGGCAGGTAAGCGGCAGGAGCAATACCGCCTATGATTACAGGATCACTCTTGATTCATGGTATGTAAGAAACTGGAATTTGTGGCTGGATATTGTTATTCTGTTTAAAACAGTCAGCGTGGTTATTAAGAAAGAAGGAGCAGTGTAACTTAAATCAATCAATCATTTTTTGCTGTCATACCCGCCCCGAATAAAATCGGGATAAACTCCAGCGGGTATCCAGGGGCACGCCTTCCTGAAAGACAGGGTTCCCGATAAAAACCTCGGGAATGACAATTTGAGTCTTTTAATTATTAATAGAAAAAGGAGGAAACAATGGAAAAATGGAAATGCACTGTATGCGGTTATGTTTACAACCCCGAAGAAGGAGACCCTGACGGAGGTATTGAACCTAATACACCTTTTGAGAAAATCCCGGATGACTGGGTATGCCCGGTTTGCGGGGCCTCAAAAGACCAGTTCGAAAAAGTCTGATTTATATACTGCACCGGAGGAGGGCGAAATTAACAAAGTCATCTCGATACATTAAGCGCAGCCTTGAACCTGCATAACTGATTCGCGTTCAGCAGTATATAGAGGATATTGACTGGCTGTATAAAATAATGTCTTATCGAATTATGAATTTTTAATTTCGTCCTCCTCCGGCAAGAATGCTTACATTGGGACAGACACTTTTCAGTGAATTGTCCCTATTCGATATTAAATACCGCTACTTCCTTTACTCCCGGGATATATTCGCCCACAGGCACAAGCTTCTTCCCTTCACTGACGCATCCGATTATAATGGTCCATAACTGGTTGAGCTCCTCTTTTTCCCTCGCATTTTCCGGTGTCATTTTAAGCAGACTGCCTTCCAGCTCGATTCTCATAACACATCCTCCTTCCTGTTCAATTGATTAACTCGCGGAACACACTTAACACAAAACAGCTACTCGAAATAAAGTTGTTTTCAGTTCCAGCTCTACACACTGTAATATTTAATCCCAGTATATCAGGAAAATAGCAGCATGCAAATAAATCTTACTTCCCGAACTCCTCTTTTGCCTCCTGATACAGCATCTCAGGTTTGTCCATATATCTCGGTGAAAAATGAATAGCCTCCAGCCTTCCGACTCCCGCCTGCCTCGCGATTCTTCCGGCTTCCTTTGCTGTAAGATGATAGCGGTCCCTGGCCCTGTCTTTATCTGCATCCAGAAAACAGGTCTCAATATACAGGACATCAGACCCCTTTACGAGATCAACAATCTTCCTGACATTCTCCTCACTGCCTGCAGCATCAACAACATACGAAAGCTTCTGCCCTCTGGTGATACTGGCCACACCATTTAATTCCTTATAAGTATATGTCCGGCCATTAACTGTAAAGACACTGTCTTCGTTTTTTTCTCTGACAGATGCCTTGAGCTGCTTTAACCACGGTCCTACAGGAAGTCCCAGGCTGCTTAGCCTCGCTTTATCAATGTTTACGTGAACGTCCTCCTCAAGGCTGAAGGCCAGACAGGGTACCCGGTGATCAAGACTTACAGCACGGACAGTACAAAGATTGTCCTTCAGTAATTCACCGGAGAAAGTCTTTGTCCCGAGTTCTTCCCGGACAAATGAATTCCCTGCCCTGAATTCCGTTTCTCTTACGGAACCACCTGCAACTTCATGCACTTCAATGATAAGAGGATAATCTTCTATGAGGTTCCATGTATATCCCCTCAGCTTGCCTTCGATGCAGGCCGTGAAACCTTCAGGCCCGTATAATTTCAGCGGTCTTTCTTTTTTCAGGCTGATTCGTAATATGTTATCAAACCCTATGAAATGGTCGATATGCGTGTGGGATATGAATATCTCTGTTGTCTTGAGAATGTCCCGGGGAGAAAGCGTATTCGTGTATCCAAGATCAAAAATCATGGCACGGCCTTCCCTGAGGAACCTTACATAGAGACCGGGGTCATCAAAAGGCCCGCTAAAAGGCCTGACATGAAAAGATGGTTTCATGGAAAATTATAGCTTACTTAATGATATAATATTTACAAAATTAAACTTTAATGAACAAACATATATAATTAAGCGTTCTTATTCATTCTGTTATACAATGAATCCGGGATGTATCCGGAGTTTCTCTGAATTATATAGCTGTTAACTGTTCCAGCACATTTTGATAATTCTATTATATTTACGAGGAGGTTGGAATGCCTGAACTGAGAAAAGACCCCATTTCCGGCAGATGGGTCATCATATCGATAGAGAGGGGTAAAAGGCCGTCCGATTTCGGCATGCGTGTTTCCGCAAAAAAGGGGGGGTTTTGCGCATTTTGTGAAGGCAACGAACGTACAACACCTCCGGAAATCATGGCCTTCAGGTCAGATGGCGGAAAACCCAACACACCGGGCTGGACATTAAGGGTCGTGTCCAACAAGTTCCCTGCACTTAACGTCGAAGGAAAGCTTAACAGGTCCGGGGAAGGCATATTCGACAGGATGAACGGCGTCGGTGCTCATGAAGTAATTATCGAATGCCCTGACCATAACCTGACCCTTTCAACAATGCCGCTTAAATCCGTGGAAGAAGTCTTGTGGGCCTTTCATCACAGGATATCAGACCTGAAAAAAGATACACGCTTCAAATATGTACTCGTCTTTAAAAATGAAGGCGATGAGGCCGGCGCTTCACTTGAACATACTCATTCCCAGCTTATTGCTCTGCCCATTGTGCCGCACCTTGTAGAAGAGGAACTCTTTCAGGCCGAACAGTACTACAAGTACAAGGAGCGATGTATTTTCTGCGATATCATTCACCAGGAGACAGCTGACAAGAAAAGGGTGATTTCTGAAAACGATGAGTTTATCGCCATTGCACCGTTTGCCCCCCGCTCCCCGTTTGAAACAATGATATTACCTAAACGGCACGAATCCAGTTTCTTCCCGCGCGGCAACTTCGGCCAGCTCGCCAGAATACTTCAGCAGACGCTGAAGCAGATAGACAAAGTCCTTGACCTGCCCCCGTACAATTTCATGATCCATACGTCCCCTTTTAAAAATGAGGAAAATGAATATTATCACTGGCACATTGAGATAATACCCAAGCTGACGAAAATCGCCGGTTTCGAGTGGGGTTCAGGTTTTTATATAAACCCGACCCCCCCTGAGGAGGCCGCTAAATTTTTGAGGGAAGCTGAAATATAAAGCGTATATCAATATATTGCACATGGCCAAAACTACAGAGAGCAGACTGATGATGGAAAATTCAGTACAGAAAGAAATATTACAGAAGATCACGGGCATTGCAAGTTCAACTCTCGAACTGAGAGAAATTCTCGACACAATTACCCACGTCCTGGCTGATGCCCTTGATAAAGACCTCTGTACTATCTGTCTGCTTAAACCTGAAAAAAAGATCATATGCATAGAGGCTTCCAAAGGCGTGAACAAAGAGTCCGTCACTGTCTACTGCATAGAGGACGACAACGGGACCATTGATGCGATGTTTAAGGAGGCCGGGCCGGTAGTTATTGAAGACATCAGAAAATCCCCTCATGTAAAGACGATCCTCAATCCCGAGTCCGCTGACATGCTGTCCCTGCTTGCCGTCCCGATTGTTCAGGACACGAAGGTTGCAGGACTTCTTATGGTCCAGACCAGAGATGCCTGTATTTACAGCGAGGATGAAATTAACCTTCTTACCATAATCGCATGTAATATAAGCGCTGCTGTCCGCAATGCCGACCTGTACAGAAACGTAAAGGCACAGCTTGATGAACTGAAGGTAATACACGAAATCGGAAAAGCGATCTCATCTATTCTGAATATCGATGATCTGCTGCCCTATATATGCAAAGAGGTTTCAAAGTTATTTAACGTCACAGGATGCATTCTAAGACTGATGGAGGTGAACAACCTTCAGATAAAGGCCTCTTACGGTCTGTCCGACAGGATAAAACAGGCCATGAATCTTAAGCCCGGCGAAGGTATCGCAGGGCATGTGTTCGTCACCGGCGCCCCCCTGTTGATAGACGACACCCACAGGATGCCGGACAATTTCCGCGTTCCCGGCATTGACGCCACCTCTGTTATTTGCGTCCCTCTCTCAGTACGCGACCGGACTATCGGCACGCTTGGTCTTTACGATAAAAAGGACGAATGGGGCCTGACCACTTTTACAGAGGATGATCTTAAATCGCTTTTGACCTTTGCCTCTGTATCATCAATAGCCATTGAGAATGCAAGACTGTACAGGGCAGAACTGGAAAAGGAGAAGGAAGTCACCCAGACAAAAGACTACCTGAAGAGCCTGATAGAGGACTCAGCCGATGCGATTATAACATCTGATATCGAAGGGATCATCACGTCATGGAACAAGGGGGCTGAGATTATTTACGGCTACACTGAAGATGAAGTAATCGGCAAGTTCCTTCCCATGGTCCCCGCGTTTCTTCAGGAAGAAGAAAAAAGCTTCATGAACAAACTCAGGAATAAAGAGACACTGAGAAACCTGGAGACCATAAGGCAAACCAAAAACGGCAGACTGATTGAAGTCAGCCTGACCCTCTCGCCCATACTCGACACTTCAGAAAATGTCACGGGGATAAGCGGCATTTCGAGGGACATCTCGGAAAAGAAACTTGTGGAGAAGGAGCTCATAAGAAAGAACCAGGAGTTGTCCAGGCTCTTCTTCATTAATTCCGTTGTCAGGAGCACCCTCGAACTGGACAAGCTCCTTAAAATGGTGCTCACTGTTGTTACAATGGGAGACGGGCTCGGATTTAACAGGGCCATTCTCTTTCTTGTCGATAAGTCTAACAAAGTGCTGAAAGGTGAAATGGGGGTAGGCCCTGCAAGTCCTGAAGAGGCAAAGAACATATGGCTTTCAATGGAAGGCAAGAGTCTCGGGACCATAATAGAAGAAATAGAAAGCGGGCCGGTCTATCTGGATTCCCACCTGGACAAACTCAGCCAGAAACTCAGTGTCGATATAACCGGTGATTGTATCCTGTGCCGGTGCATTCGTGAAAAGAGGCCTTTTAATGTCCGTAATGCCCGGACAGAACCTCTGGTCACCCCATACCTGATTCAAATGCTCGGGGCCGATTCCTTCGGTGTCGTCCCGCTGATTTCAAGGGACAAAATCATAGGCATAATCTGGGTCGACAATCTATTTACCGGCAGACCGATAAAAGACGAAGACCTGCAGTTTCTGATGGGTTTTTCGAGCCATATTGCCTCAGCCATAGAAAACGCCAGGCTCTTTGAGAACGTGGCCCTGGCCCAGTCTGAACTGAAGAATATATTTGAATCGATTTCGGACCTGGTCTATTATACAGACCAGGATTTTACCATCAGACGTGTGAACCAGGCAGTTGTAAGGAAAATCGGGAAACCTGAAGAAGAGATTATCGGGCAGAAGTGTTACAAGATATTTCATGGTAAAGACGAGCCGTGGGAATTATGTCCTCATCACAAATCATCGGCATCACAGCAGCCTTACGTCGGGGAACTTGAAGACCCCCATCTAAACGGCACATTTGTGGTTTCCAATTCCCCTATCTTTGATTCAGCCCGGAACTTTGTGGGCACAGTACATATCTCGCGCGACGTTACAGAACTCCGCACTCTCAGAGAGAGGGTCATCCACTCAGAAAGAATGGCGGCCCTCGGTGAACTGGCTGCAAGGGTTGCACACGAGATCCGCAATCCCCTCATTTCCATAGGAGGATTTGCGCGACGGCTTGAAAAAAAGCTCTCTGGGGACATTCAGGAATATGCAAAGATCATAGTCAATGAAGTGAGCAGGCTGGAAAATATACTTAAGGAAATACTGGGGTTTGTAAAAAGCTCAAGGGTGAACAAGAGCGACGTTAATATCAACAATCTGCTTGACGGCATAGTGAACCTGATCACCCCGTTAATGGATGAAAGGCACAACAGGGTAATAAAAGATTTTTCACGAGTACCGATTATTGCTGTAATTGACCCCGACAGAATAAAGGAGGCTATACTGAATATAGTAACAAACGCAGCCCAGGCAACCGAGCATGGGACAATTACCCTTAAAACAAGGCTTGAGGACAATGAAGCGGTCATCGAACTTATAGACACAGGATGCGGGATCAAGGAAGAAGACCTGAAGAACATTTTTAATCCGTTCTTCACTACCAAAGCGCAGGGCACCGGCCTCGGCCTTGCGGTAACACATAAGATCATTCAGGAGCACGACGGGAAGGTGAAGGTGGAGAGTGTCTGGGGCGGTGGTACAGCATTTAAAATCTATCTGCCGGCCAGGGAAAGCTGACTATCAGAAACCACCGGGAAAGTGACTGAAAAATGATAATGAATATATACAATAAACCAAATGGTAAAGAAAGGAGGACGCATAATGAAACTTCTCATAGTTGATGATGATACAAATATCCAGCGGCTATACAAAGAGGAACTGGAGGAGGAAGGATACAACGTTGTTATTGCGGGCACTGGCAAAGAAGCACTGGAGATGTTTGAAAGTGAGAACCCTGACATTGTCACCCTGGACATCCTCATGCCGGACATTGACGGGATAAGCCTTCTGAGAAAAATGAAGGAGCAGCGGCCAAACATTCCAATAATTATGTCGACCGCTTATGACTACAGGGACGACTTTGCAGTATGGGCGTCCGAGGCGTATATTGTTAAATCCTCGGACCTGGCTGAATTGAAAAATACTATCAGAAAGCTGATGGACAAGTAACTTGCGCTGTGTAACAGATAAACATCTGGTTGCCGGGCATATATATAATCTTGCCTTTATAGTTTCAGGCTTGATATCCGGATCATAAATGGCAGTACTGCATTTGACCCGAAATATGAGAGAGACTTTCACAGGTTTACAAATCAGACATCGATTGGGTAATATTCTAAGGTACATGAGAAGGGAAAATACCCCGGGAAGAGCAGCAGTTCCGGACAGAAACCTTCCGTACTGGAGAGGTGGCCGAGAGGCTGAAGGCAACCGCCTGCTAAGCGGTTGTGGGGGTAAAACCCCACCCAGGGTTCGAATCCCTGCCTCTCCGCCATTTATAACCTGTATGGTTAGTAATTAATATAGAAACATTATATCAGGAGGATCAGTATGAGAAAAATCACGGTGTTAATATTGATGACCATTCTGCTGTTTGCATTTGCGGCATGCAAGAAAAAAGAGGACCCCGCCCCTGTTCAAAAAAGCCCTATGTCTCAGGGACCGATCGTAGACACACCGGCTGGAACGCCTCCGGCACACGGAACCCCTCAACAGAAGACCGAGTTCCAGGTAGTTGTTCCTCCTGATGTTGAAGGAATGTGGTCTAAGGTAATCCTTCTCGTCGATGATAAACAGAACAAGACACAAAAAGAATTCACATTGAAAATCGGCGATGAATTCAATATCCCTGATTCAAATCTTACTGTCAAGATAGGACCGTTCCTGCCGGACTTTAAAATGGCCGGCACCACGATTACGTCTTCATCCAATGAACCGAACAACCCGTCATTGGGAGTGGCGGTCTTTGAAGGAGGGACACGTATATTTCCCGCCTCGGGGCAGTGGGGATGGCTGTACGTAAAATTCCCTGCCATTCACGCCTTCCAGCACGAGCGTTTCGCACTGGCATTGAAGGGTGGAGTGAAGAAGTAATTCAGCTTGCTTAACGGAAAGCTCTACAGGGACAGCAGCCATAAAGCTGCTGTTTCTTTTTTCCTGTTATCATCACTTAACCGTGCCAGATATCATTTTTTTCTTAACACTGTGGCATCTTGAATGACTGAGATGATAGCTGAACACATTATATTCGACGGATTTCCAAGAACAATACTTCATCTTATCTCCACCAACTAAACAATATTTCTTTCTCACCAGAGACGATGAGCCGTTGCCGATGCGTTAAGCCTTAAAAAAAGCGGCTTAACAATAACGGAACATTATAGATCCAGCTGACCATCCCGATTTTAGAACTGTCAGTAACATGGCAAAAAAATACAGTGGATACGACAGCAATAGGCTCATATGGCAATCAGGATGACGCAAGAAGGGGCCATAATCCGCATAAGTCGGGACGTAAATCCCATCATCCGTTATTAAGGATACTCTCAGATATTGACCTCGATAATCAGCTGTACTTCACCTTTCTGTCATAAATATCCCTGACTCCTGTAAGCCTGACGATTTTATTCTTCGAGGACTGCCCTGAGATAATCTTGACATCTTTTTTGGAAATACCGAATTCCCGGGCAAGGACTTCTACAAGTTCTTTATTGGCTTTCCCTTCGACAGGAGGGGATGTGAGCCTGACCTTAAGCGCCTCGCCATATTGACCGACCACTTCTGACCTTGAGGACCGGGGTTCGACTTTGATCTTGAGTGTTAAATGTTCTTTTGATTTGACTTCAGGTTTTTTCATAGATGTAATTAGAACGGTTTAATGACTTGCCTCCCTAGAAGCAGTCATTCCCGCGACGGCGGGAATCCAGAGAAAAAGAAACTGGAATCGTAGCCTGCCCCGCACTTGATGCGGGGGTCAAGCCGGAGAATGACAATATCGAGTTTGACTTTTACGCCCTGCGCTCTTGGCGAAGGGTTCTTAAAACTGTTTGAACCGTTTGAACGGCTGGAACAGTTGAAACGGTTTTATTATGCAAACACGACATCCATTTTAATTTCATTATTCACGGTGGAATAACTGCCGATCGCGAGCAAGTCTCCTCCCGGAGAAACTATCTTTATTCCTGAAGCAGATTTCATATCATCTGCTGGTCTCATGCTGCCGAGTTGTATCGGGTGCCCATTCATGACAGCCTTAATCATGGTCTCTTTTATTTTAAGTTCAGGCATCCAGGACAATGCTTCATTAATGGTATAAAAACCCCTGTCTGCCGGTTCACCTTCACTTACTGCTTTCAGCTCCTCAAGGGTCAGACTGTTTCCAAGGCTGAAAGGCCCCACAGCAGTGCGCTCCAGTTCATGAAGATGTGCTCCAGTCCCTAATTTCTGTCCTATATCATGACACAGTGTCCTTATATAGGTCCCCTTCGAACATCGGGCGATGAATGTTACATAGGGCAGGGCAATATTAATCAGGCTGATGTTGTAGATGGTTATTTCTCTGCTGCTGCGTTCTATTTCTATCCCCTGCCTTGCGTATTTATAAAGTGACTGGCCTTTATGCTTCAATGCTGAAAACATGGGGGGATGCTGAAGCGAAGTCCCTTTAAAAGATTTCAATATGTCCTCTATGCGGCCCTCGTCAATATTGCCTGTTTCCCTTTGTTCAATAATATTACCGCATGCGTCCTGAGTGTCGGTGGTCTCTCCCAGTTTCATAACAGCTTTATATTCCTTGTCAAGGTCGGAGAAATATGAGGCGAGCCGAGTGGCCCTGTTTATGCAGATTATGAGCAGCCCTGTTGCAAGCGGATCAAGTGTCCCTGTATGTCCGGCCTTCTTTACTTTCAATATCCTTTTTACACTGGTAACAGCATCCTGTGATGTGATGTCTCTGGGTTTATTGATAGCGATTAATATGTCCATAAATTATATATCCGCAGATTACACAGATACCGTAGTTTATCCGGCTTATAAGGTATTAAAATTCTGGGCAACTATTTTTCGTCATTCCCGCGAAGGCGGGAATCCTGCTTTGTTAATTTTACTGTATGCTTGCTTATCCTGATGTTTCAGGACAGGCATAACAATTATCGACTACTTCAAGCATTGGAAGATTCTGCTCAGATAGAACGGGATCACATATCTTACCAACTAATCAGAGGAATCTGTGCAATCTATGGATTAAATATGTTAACTTTCTTTTATTGCTTTTCTGACAGCCCTGAAGACCTTGTCCTGCACCTCTTTTAATGTGCCGGTCACCTTGCAGCCTGCTGCTGCCACATGTCCGCCCCCCCCGAAACTCCGGGCTATCTTCTGCACATCGACCCTGCCCTTTGAACGAAGGCTCAGCTTGTAAGTATGGCCTCCATCCTGCCGGAAGAAAACAGCGACCTCGGTATCTTTTATTTTTCTCGGAAAATCAACAAAGTCCTCGCAGTCCTCGGAAGTAGTCTCTGTTTTATCGAACATGTGTTTAGTAGCATTGATCCAGGCAATCCCGTCTTTTCTCTCAAGCGTTGCGAGTGACAGACCCAGCAGCTTCATGGACTTGAAGGGGATGCTTTCATATACTTCTTTAGATATGTCCCATGGTCTTGCGCCTGCTTCAACAAGACAGGCCGCAGTCTGTAATGACTCTGCTGAGGCGTTTGAATATCTGAACCCTCCTGTATCTGTCAGTATTGCTGTATACAGGTTTGTGGCAATGTTTTTATCAATGGTTACCCTGAGTGCGGTCAATACCCTGTATACAAGCAGTCCTGCTGCAGCAGCATCAGGGTCAATAAGGCTTGCAGATAACGATCTGTAAAATTCAGAAGTTTTTGAATTGGAAGGAAGGACATGGTGATCAATCACTGCCATCTTCTTTGCCCTGAACCCTTCAAAGCCTGTTCGACTGACTTCATTGCAGTCTACTATAAATACAACATCAAACTCCCCTGCCGGCGGCTTTTGCCGGACAGTCTTTGATAAAGGCAGAAAACTCAGGGTCTCAGGCACCGGGTCCCGGCTGAGTACGCATATGTCCTTCTTGCCCATTTTCCTCAACCCTAGTGACAGGGCCAGTGACGATCCTATAGAATCGGCTTCAGGGTTAATGTGGCCAACTATGAGAAATGATTTGTTCTGCTTAATCAGGTTGAGAAGTTTAGAAGAGATCTTCATCTGTGTCAGGGGTGCTCCTTTCTGATTTGATGTCGTCGAGCAGTTTGTCTATTTTCATGCCGTACTGGATCGATTCGTCTATCCTGAACATTAACGTGGGCACGCATCTCATCTTTAATCTCCTGCCAAGCTCCCCTTTTATAAAAGATGCTGTTGCGTTAAGCTTTTTTAATATTTTTTCACTGTCCTCAACATTTAATACGCTCACATAAACCGTGGCATGTCTCAGGTCGTCGCTTGTCTTTGCGTCCGTCACTGTTACAAAGCCCAGATATTTGTGCTTGATCTTGTTCATAATAATATCAGCGACCTCTTTTCTTATAGATTCGCTGACCCTTGATGACCGTTTATATGGATGCATTGATCTCCTGAATTACTAATATATTTATGTTGAAAACCACCCTGTTTGTCATTCCCGCGAAAGTCGAATCGACTCGATTCCGAGCGGGAATCCAGAAATATCGGTAAAATACTGGATTCCCCCGTATCAAGTACGGGGCAGGCTTGCAAGCCCGGAATGACGACAGTGAGGCTTTGTTATGTTAGTTCTTAGTAAATGGTAAAAGATATTGAACAGATCTATCAGAACTAACCACTGTTCCTGATTTCTTTATAAGTTATAACAATTCAAGTCTGCTGTCAATTAATTCAACGTCATGAATATCGTACACCACATTCTTAATATTTTCAAAAACCTTGTTTATAAACTGTGTCTCATTGGCAACCATTGCTATCCCGATTACACTCCGCTGCCACAGGTCATTGGCATCGACTTCGGCCACGGAAACATTGAACTTGTTCTTTATCCTGTCAATGAGACTCTTGATGACGAACCTTTTTTCTTTCAGGGAATGTGCTTCAGGTATGTGTAAATCAAGTGTGAGGAGACCTACGATCATGTCGAGTATTCAATAAAAAAACAGCCACCGGATTCCCGCTATTGCGGGAATGACTGATACGCACACTTCGAAAGGTTTTTATTCGAATTTTGTAGCGACTTCTTCCCGGATATAATTTTCAAGTATGTCGCCGACCTTGATGTCATTGAAGTTTTCGACCATAATGCCGCATTCATATCCTGTCAGGACTTCTTTCACGTCATCCTTGAATCTTTTCAGGGATGATATCTTGCTGTCATAGACCACAACATTGTCTCTTATTACCCTGATCCCGGCACTCGATCTGGCGATCTTTCCATCAAGAACATAGCATCCGGCAATGGTCCCGATGCGCGATATCTGAAAGAGACTTCTTACCTCGGCCCTGCCAAGAATTTTTTCAGTAATGGTAGGTGCCAGCAGGCCTTCAAGGGCCTTTTTGATATCATCTATAGCTTCGTAAATTACATTATACAGCCTGACATCAACCCCTTCCTTGTCTTTAAGTGCAGAGGCCTTGGCGTCAGCCCGCACGTTAAATCCTATAATTATGGCGGTTGATGCTGCAGCGAGCATAACATCTGATTCATTTATGCCACCTGTTCCGGTGTGAATGACATTTACTTTCACATGCGGGTGGGTGAGGTTGGACAGGGCGTCTTTCACAGCCTCAACAGAACCCTGTACATCGGCCTTGAGTATAATGTTGAGGTCCCTGATTTCCCCTTCCTTTACACGTTCATAAAGGTCATCAAGGGTAAGTTTTTTCTTCTGGGCAACTGCAGCGGTTTTCTGCTTGTGCAGCCTGTTTAAGGCTATCTGTCTCGCCTTCCTCTCATCGTCCATCACTACAAATATATCGCCTGCCTGTGGAACGTCCGGAAAACCTATGACTTCAACTGGAGTGGACGGTCCGGCCTTATCTATCTTTTTGCCTGTATCATCTATCAGTGCCCTGACCCTTCCGGCAATCGTCCCGACAAGGAACGAGTCTCCGGTTTTTAACACGCCTGTATTGACCAGCACAGTACCGACAGGGCCTCTTCCCCTGTCGAGCTTGGCCTCAACGATAGTTCCTTTTGCAGACCTGTTGTAATCCGCCTTTAATTCCATTATGTCAGCCTGGAGCAGGATCATCTCCAGCAGCTGTTCAATACCGGTCTTCTGCTTTGCCGAAACCTCAACAAAGATGTTTTTCCCACCCCAGTCTTCAGGGACCACGTCGTGCGAAGAAAGTTCGGTCTTTACTCTTGAGATGTTGGCTTCAGGTTTGTCAATCTTGTTGATTGCTACGATAATCGGTACGTTTGCTGCCTTAGCGTGGTCAATCGCCTCAATTGTCTGTGGCATGACGCTGTCATCAGCGGCAACCACGAGTATGACTATGTCCGTTACCTTCGCGCCCCTGGCCCTCATCATTGTAAAGGCCTCATGGCCCGGGGTATCTAGAAAGGCGATCTCCTTGTCCTTCAATCTGACTTTGTAAGCGCCGATGTGCTGTGTTATGCCCCCGGCTTCTGTTTCAGTCACCCTGGTCTTTCTGATTGCATCAAGAAGTGTGGTCTTTCCATGGTCTACATGCCCCATGATTGTTACTATAGGGGGTCGGGGACTTAGTGAGGACTCATCAACTGCTGTCTCTTCAAGTAACGCCTCTTCATCTTCTGCAATCACCATTTCGAGTTTCAGTCCAAAAGACTCAGAAACGATCTGTGCTGCATCGGCATCCACCGGCTGGTTTATTGTCGGCATATAACCGAGTTCCATGAATTTCTTTATCACATCATTGAGCTTCTGACCGATAAGGTCGGCGAATTCCTTTACAGTGGCGCCTTCCTGGAATTTAATAACACGCTTTCTGGGGGCTGTAGGGGCCGGGGCGACAATTTCTTCGGTCTTTTTTGGAAGCGGTCGCTTATCGTGTTTTTTAAAATGCGGTTTGTTGAAATCAAAGCCTTTTTTTGATATCTCCACGCGCCTGATGGAATCAAAGGCCCTTTGCATACCCGGCTTGCTCTTGAATTTTGCGAGTTTCTCGCTCTCGACTTCTTTTTTGAACCTGTCAGGAACAATTATCTCATCTTCTTCAGGTGCGCCGCCTTCTTCTTTCCCCGGGACTTCGGCTGCTACGTCAGGAGCACTCTTTTTTAATTTTGATAATTTTGCTGCAAGAGCGGTTTTTGAGTCTTTTTTATCTTTCCCGGGTTTATGAGCAGGGGGCTTGTCCTGTGTCTTAACAGCTTCCCTGCTCGTCTTTACATCAGCTGTAACAGCAGGTTTTACCTCTTTTTCCCTGACTCTGGGCTGGGCTGGTTTTGCCCCTGCAGTGGCAGACTGCTTCAGAAAGATATCGGTCAGCTTTTTTTCTGTATCTTCATTGATATTTGACATATGGGACTTGGCTTCAATCCCAAGTTCCGCAAGTTTGGCGAGTATTTCCTTGCTGGTGACTTTAATCTTCTTGGACAGTTCGTATATTCTTATTCCAGCCATCTTTTCCTTAATGAATAAAAATGTTAATAATCAACCCGCTTGTGTATTCAAATAGAGACCTTTATGTGTTGGAATCTAATCCTTGCTCTGGGTTGTAAGTTTTCCGGATTAATGTTATCATAACCTCTCTTTATAAAGCAAACCGGGGCCTTATAAAGGACAACCGGTTACATATAAGTAGTGAATATTTTCTATAAGAATAAGATGAATGGGAGGAAAATAGATGGCAGTATGTTCAGTATGTGATAAAAAAAGGGCCACAGGCAATAATGTCAGTCACGCCAATAACAAAACAAAGCGGGTTTTTTTACCTAACCTGCAAAGGGTCAAAATCCAGACTGACCACGGCGTAAGAAGGGAATATGTCTGCACCCGGTGTCTCCGTTCCGGCAAGATTAAAAAGGCAGTTTAATTAATATAATCAGGTCCCGGTTTCCTGAAATGTTCAGGCGCCTGGGACCTGAAGCTATTCCCTCATCAATTGGACACCTATGGAGCCTCTTCGTAAGATCCTCGGAGATTTCAGTAAAACCCTTGGCATAGAAAGCGGAAGTATTCTTAATGCAGTAAGAAGAAAATGGGCTGATATCGTCGGGCCTGCTGTTGCTGCCCACACATTCCCTGATACAATCAGGGGCAAAGTGCTCACCATAATCGTTGATACCCCTCAATGGATGCACCATCTGAGTTTTTACAAAGAAGATATTTCCGGCAAACTCAAGTTCTGTAATATCGAGGGTGTCAATTTTAAACTGGGCAGGCTTCCTGAAAAAAAGGACGCCCCTGTCAGACAGGAGGATGCAGGGCTTACTGATGAGGACCTGAGATTTCTTGAAAATACAATTAATAATGTAAGGGACGATGAGCTTAAGGCGCAATTCAGAAAGCTGATCATCCACGGCTTAACAAAAGGGAAATGGCGAGAAAAGGGATGATTTGTTTCAACCCTTTCCCGGCGTCCTTATGCTGACTCGGCCTTCTCTCCGTAGGTAAGGATCGGCTTTTCCTTCCTGGTTATCACTTCCTCGGTTATCACGCATTCTTTTATATCAGTCTGAGAGGGTATCTCATACATGACATCGAGCATGATCTCTTCAAGGATGGCCCTGAGACCGCGTGCACCGGTTTTGCGCTTTACCGCTTCTTTCGCTATTGCGGAACAGGCCTTTTCAGCAAATTTCAGTTTTACGTTATCAAATGAAAAGAGTTTCTGATATTGTTTCACAAGCGCATTCTTTGGTTCAGTAAGAATGCGTATCAGGGCCGACTCTCCCAGTTCATCAAGAGATGCAAAGACCGGAAGACGACCGACGAATTCTGGGATAAGGCCGTACTTGATCAGGTCCTGAGGCTGCACTTTTTTTAAGGTCTCACCGATTTTTCTGCCTGTGACTGTTGCTGGTTCAGACCCGAACCCCACGACTTTTTTGCCCATTCTTTCCTCTACGATCTTTTCGAGCCCTACAAAGGCGCCTCCGCATATAAAAAGGATATTTGTTGTGTTGATCTGGATAAACTCCTGCTGCGGGTGCTTTCTTCCTCCCTGCGGAGGAATGTTGGCAATAGTCCCTTCAATAATCTTCAGGAGCGCCTGCTGGACCCCCTCTCCGGAAACATCTCGTGTTATAGATACATTTTCGGTTTTCCGGCTTATCTTGTCTATTTCATCAATGTATATAATCCCCCGCTGCGCCTTTTCAACATCAAAGTCAGCGGCCTGCAGGAGCTTGAGTATAATATTTTCTACGTCCTCTCCCACATACCCGGCTTCAGTGAGGGTCGTAGCATCAGCAATGGTAAACGGCACATCAAGTATCTTTGCGAGTGTCTGTGCCAGGATGGTCTTGCCTGTTCCAGTGGGACCTATGAGGAGGATATTGCTTTTTTGCAGTTCAACGTCAGACTGCTTGGGATTGTTTATCCGTTTGTAATGATTATGCACAGCGACTGATAGGATCTTCTTTGCCTGTTCCTGCTCAATCACATAATCATCAAGAAAACCCTTTATCTCCTTTGGCGTCGGGAGCTTACGGGACACGTTTATATCAAAGGACGGCTCGATTTCTTCGGCCATTATTTCATTGCACAGGCCGACACACTCGTCACATATGTATACGGTAGGCCCTGCTATCAGTTTTCGGACTTCTTTCTGCCCTTTGCCGCAAAAAGAACATTTCAGTAAATCACCATACTGCTCTGTCGGTTTTTTTTCTTTCATAATATACTTATTCTTTCCTCATTGATTCTATTACTTCATCTACGATGCCGTATTCCTTTGCCTCATGCCCTGACATGAAATAGTCTCTTTCAGTATCGACCTGGATCTTGTCAAGAGGCTGGCCTGAATGCTTTGCGAGAATCCCGTTCAGGGTCTCCTTCATCTTCAGGATCTCTTTTGCGTGGATTGCGATGTCAGTGGCCTGACCGTAAAAGCCCCCGATCGGCTGGTGTATCATTACCCGCGAGTGCGGCAGGACAAAACGCTTGCCCTTTGTGCCTGCTGTCAGCAGGAGAGCCCCCATGCTTGCCGCCTGTCCTATGCAGTACGTGGAAATGTCGGGCTTGATGTATTGCATGGTATCGTAAATGGCCAGCCCGGATGAAACCACACCGCCCGGCGAATTTATGTATATGTGTATGTCTTTTTCAGCGTCTTCAGTCTGCAGAAAAAGCAGCTGGGCAATGACGGTATTTGCCAGATTATCATCTATAGGACTGCCGATGAATACAATCCGGTCTTTGAGAAGCCTTGAATATATGTCATATGCCCTCTCTGACCTTCCGGTCTGTTCTATTACCATTGGAATCAAACTCATTTTATCTCCTAAAAAAGAAAGTTTTGCTTTTCTCTATATTACATGCAAGCATGAGTATATTGCTATATGCCTCTTAACAATAGTTGCCTGAAGCCTGCTGCTGAACTTACTGAATGGTCGACTTTTCGAGGATCATTTCGAGTACTTTATCTGCAAACAACCTGCTCTTTAACGCATCCATTGATCCCTCTCTGACAGTATATAATTTAGTTACTTCTTCCGGTTTCAGGTTGTTGCGGACGGCTATTTCATCTATCGCCTTTTTAACGTCCTCATCGGTTATTTCTATTTTGTCTTTCTTGCCTATCGCCTCAAGAAGCAGTACGCTTTTTACATTCTCCCTGGCCCTGGATTCAAATACCTTTGCCATTTCATCTTCCGGCCTTACTTCTCTGCCCTGCTTCATGGCGTCCTGCTTTTCATGGTGGATCATGGACTCAATTTCCCCATAGACCATTGATGTGGGCACATCAAATTCATGCCTCTTGATAAGTTCGTCCAGGATCTCTTTTTTATAACTGAGATTGATCTCGCCCTCTTTTCTCTTGCCGAGGTTTTCATGGATTGTTTTTCTCAGTTCATCCACAGTGCTGCAGTTGGCACTTTGGGCGAGTTCGTCGTCAACAGGCGGGATGTTTTTCTTTTTGGCCTCTGTGACAACGACCTTAAACAGCACTTCCTTCCCTGCTATGGTCTTGTTAGGGTGATCATTTTCAAAATTCAGTTTAATATCAACCGCATCCCCCTTCTTCTTTCCTGTCAGGGCATCGCTGAACTCTTTGGGCATATCGGGTGTTCCAAGGACCAGGGGATATTCCTTGTAGGACAATTCGCTTACAGGCTGTCCGTCAATAAAGGCATCACTGTCAACAATTGCCATGTCGCTTTCCTTTAATTCTTCATCTGATACTGAATAGAGTGCCTTGCTTTCCTGCAGCAGTTTGATCGACCTTTCCACTTCATCGTCTTCCACTGAAACGGGCTTTTTCTTTAAGACAATCCCTTCATAATTAACGTTTTCTATTTCCGGCTTGACCTCAATAGTGACTGTAAAAGAAAGGGGCTGGCCCGGCGTGATCTCCAGTTTTTTCTCATCTATATCAGGGTAACTGACCGGCTCAAGTTTCGATTCCTTGATGGCCTCCATGTAAGACTGTGGAACGACCTTTTCTATGACCTGGGCTTCAACGCTCTTGCTGAACTTTTTTACAAGGATTGCCTGCGGCACCTTTCCCGGCCTGAACCCCGGAATCCTGGTTGTTGCCCTGATTTGATTATATACAGAGTCGGTTTCCGATTGGATAACGTCCGATGGGACATTGATTTTAAGCCTTCTTGTTGTAGCGGATACTTTTTCTATTTCCTGGAGCATGTGCACCTCATTTATTATTTGATTTTGCCTATAATGTTAGAATTATGCCTGATGATTTGTCAATGAAATCGGGTTAATGGAGCCTTGAGATGCGGGTCCTTAATAAGGGATTACAACATCGTATCCGGACAGCATGATAGCGATCTCTTCAGTGGTCTTCTGTTCAAAAGGGTTTTCAGGATTATTGGAGTAAATTTTTGCCCTGAGGTCCGACAGCATCTCCAGATTGACCTCGATATCATCATCGATATCCAGCTTGTCATCCATGACAAATACACTTACTTCATCGTTGGACAGTGTCGCACCGACAGCCATCCTTAAGGCCTCAGACTTTCTGTCTCTTACAAAAATCGCTATTTTTTTCTTCATTGGTAAATCCGGTATAATCGTCAGAGTGTATTATAATAACAAAAACTAAAATATTCTATTTGATGCTGATTCCGGACCGGTCGGCACTTTATTGGTTTTCGTACATCTGCCTGTGGAAAAATATATATCAGTCGTTATACCCATCTACAACATGGCTGCAACTATAGGGCAGTGCCTCGAAGCTGCGTTCCGGTCGGACTATAAGAATTTCGAGGTGGTCGTAGTCGATGATCATTCTGATGACAATTCAGTTGAAATAATAAAGAAGTACCCCTGTAAACTGATCTGTCTTGAAAAGCGGTCCGGTACATCAAAGGCAAGGAATACCGGGGCGAGAAACAGCAGCGGGGATTATATCTTTTTTATTGATGCGGACTGTCTCCTGGAACAGGATACATTATCTATAGTAAACAAGACGTTATTCAGCAATGAAACCGGGGTCATGATAGGGGGTACTTACACAAAAATGCCGTATGACAGGACCTTCTACAGTATCTTCCAGTCTGTCTTTGTTAATTATTCCGAGACCAAGAATATAGCGGCCCCAGACTATATAGCTGCCCATGCAATGATTGTAGATGCCGTTACATTTGAAAAAAGCGGAGGTTTCCCGGAGGACTTTATGCCGATTATTGAAGATATTGAATTTAGCCACAGGCTGCGAAGGTCCGGATGCAGGCTACTTATGAATCCGGACATTCAGGTCCGGCATATATTCAATTTCACACTGATGAAATCACTCCGTAATGCTGTAAAAAAATCCATGTACTGGAACATGTACTCTCTTGAAAACAGAGATGTTTTTAAAGACTCGGGTTCTGCTTCTATTGAATTAAAGACCAACGTTGCGCTGTTATTTATCAATGTTATTTTAATAGTATTGTCTGTCCTGCTTGATGTCCCCGGACTCCTTTATCCCGTCATTCCTTTATTTATGTTTAATATTTTTATAAACAGAAAGTTGCTTATGCTTTTTTATAAAACCGGAGGTGCGTTGTTTGGTGCTAAGGCGTTTATTTACTATACAATCGTTTATCCCGTCCCTATAGCAATCGGGACGTTCAGGGCACTGATCAATTATTTGTCAGCGGACAGACAAATAAAGATTAAAAATGCAGTGAGAGGCAAGAAGCGAGAAGAAGGAAGTTGAGAAAATGCCTTTTATGTTCCTGATGCATGCTTATATATTTAATCAGCGCAAGTCTGAGCCTGAAAGGGAATTGTGATGTCCTATTCTCCATTTCGGCATATTGGTTCCGTGTTCTGGAAGCGCAGTCCCATTCAACTGACCTTCTTCCTCACAAAAAGATGCAATTCCCGATGCTCCTTCTGTTTCTACCGGGCAAATGTAGATGTCCGGGAAGAAAAGGGCGCTGAACTTTCCCTTGGAGAAATTGAAAAAGTGTCCGGTTCAATGGGGAAGCTGCTGTGGCTGGCATTCTCAGGGGGGGAGATATTTCTGAGAGATGACATTGTTGAAATAACAAAGGTGTTCTATGAAAGGAACAAACCCGCTATCATTCTCTTTCCAACCAACGGCCTGCTTACGGATGTCATAAGAGAAAAAATTGAAAATGTCCTGAAACACTGTGTGAACAGCACGATAGTTGTTAAGCTTTCTCTGGACGGGCCGGAACGCATTCATGATGTTATAAGGGGCAGAAAGGGAAGTTTCCGGACAACCATGCAGACGTATGAGGCCCTCGGGCCACTGATTGATAAATATGCGAATTTTGAGCTTGGTATAAATACCGTTTATTGTTCGGCAAACCAGGACCATATGGATGAGGTGATTGAATTTGTCGGTAGATTAGACAGAATCAAAACCCATACAGTATCACTTGTCCGGGGCAAAGGGCTTGAGGAGATTGATATCGAAAAATACCGGGAGACAACAGACAAACTTGCTGAAAACCTGAGGAGAAAAATTTCCAGTATGTATCGTTTCAGGGGGGCAAGGCTAAAGGCCGCACAGGATATATTGCAGAGACGTCTTATTTATGATACAGAGACACTGAAAAAGAAATTAGTTGACTGTTACGCCGGAAGGCTCAATCTTGTCCTTACGGAAACAGGAGACCTTTATCCCTGCGAGTCCTTCAGTATGAGGATGGGCAATGTCAGAGAAAGCGAATATAATATTAAGGAAATGATGAGGTCCGGGCAGGTCCGTACTGTACTGAGCACTATCAGGGAGACCGGATGCTTTTGCTCTCACGAATGCTATCTTATGACGAATATATTGTTCAGTGTCCGCATGTATCCCCGGCTGATGAAAGAATATCTTCAACTGACAGGGGATTAAATCCTATCATTGTATTAATCAGGTAAGCAGCCTTGCCGTACATGAGTAATTTAACTGTAAGGTAAAGACTGATGTATAATTAATTTATTTATAATGGAAGGGATGGGCTCATTAGTGCACTTTTTTTAGTGCGCTATAATTGCATTCATAATACAGGAAAGATTATCATAGAAAAAATGAAATTATCAGCAGTTATACTCGCAGCAGGCCGCGGCAAGAGGATGAAGTCGCGGACCCCGAAGATACTTCATGAGGCACTGGGCAGACCAATGCTCCGGTATGTTATTGATGCAGTGAGTACGCTCAAGCCGGCAAAGACGGTGGTAGTAATCGGCAATGGCGCGGATGAAGTCAGGGGACGGATCAGTGACGGCCATTTGACTTTTGTACTCCAGAAAGAACTTCTCGGCACAGGAGATGCGGTTGCTATTGCCCGCAAAGAGCTTCTCAAAGGCACGGTCCTTGTCCTTAACGGAGATTGTCCACTCATAACAGCAGCTACACTAAAAAGCCTGCTGGCCAGGCACAAACGGAGCAGGAACGTGCTTTCCTTTCTTTCTTTTGTTGATGAATCGATGAGTGGTTATGGAAGGATCATACGGGACAGCAGCGGCAGGGTCACGGACATTGTAGAGGACAAGCATGCCTCTGCATTGCAAAAGAATATGTTCAAGGAATTAAATGGCGGGGTCTATGTAATTGAAAGTGAGGCACTGGCGTATCTTGATAAAATCAAAAAGAACAATTCTTCTGGAGAGTATTATCTCACTGACATCATCGGGATTATATCCGGTGCAGGAAAGAGGCTAGATGCTTATCTGTGCCCTTCAGAGGAAATACGCGGGGTAAACAGCAGGGAAGAACTTTATGAAATATCTGTTATCCTGCAAAAAAGGGTCATATCCGGCTGGATGCAGAAGGGGGTAACGTTTATCGGTCCTGAGACGACGCATGTCCATGTCTCTGCCAGGATAGGAAGGGACACGGTCATTTATCCTAATACTTATATTGAAGGGTCGACCTCTATCGGAAATAATTGCACTATTTATCCCGGTTCCAGAATATGTGACAGCGTTCTGGGAAACGGGGTTATAATTAAAGACAACACCCTTATAGAAAAAAGCCGGATACATGACGGGTCATCTATCGGCCCCTGTGCCCATCTCAGGCCTGAAAGTGTTATCGGTCGTAATGCGAAGATCGGCAACTTTGTTGAAGTAAAGAAATCGAATATCGGCGCTGGCACAAAGGCCGGTCATTTAACATATCTTGGAGATGCAGAGATAGGCCCCGGGGTAAATATAGGTGCTGGTACAATTACCTGTAATTATGACGGGAAGAACAAGTTCAGGACGATCATTAAATCAGGGGTATTTATCGGCAGTGATACCCAGCTTGTCGCCCCTGTCAGGATCAACAAAGATGCATATGTTGCTGCAGGTTCTACGATTACAAGGGATGTACCGTCCGGCTCCCTGGCAATCAGCAGGGGCAGACAGAGAAACCTGGAAGACTGGACTAAAAGACGGGAAGGAGATATGAGTAAGGAGCCGGGAGTAAAAGGAAAAAGGAAAAAGGCGGTTGATAAGTAGCACCCTTTTGACTACCTGCTGCTGATTGCTTACTACTGAAACCATGTGTGGAATAATCGGATATATAGGTAAAAGAAACGCAATACCTGTGCTAATAAACGGACTTAAGAGACTTGAATACCGGGGGTATGACTCTGCCGGGATCTCATTCTTAAAAGACAATAATATAGGAGTGAGGAGGTGCGCCGGCAAAATAAAAGACCTGGAGACGTTAATTAAAAAAGAAAGACTTAAAAGCACCATAGGAATAGGGCATACCAGATGGGCCACGCACGGGAGACCTTCAGAGGAAAATGCCCATCCACACAGGGCGGACG
>QZIL01000078.1 GCA_003599025.1 Nitrospiraceae bacterium
AAATATATTAAGCATCATAGAGACCTTGAGCAAGGGCCTGCGCAGCTTTTTTGAAGCTGCGCTAAGATGCCCCGTGGCTTGCCACGGGGAGTTTCACTGAATTTTTTATCAGACATGCTGTTATGAAAACAGTAGCTGCTTCCCGGATTAACAATTAATTAGACAGATTAAATCTTCGTGATCTTTATCTTCTCGATCTTCTTGCCGTCCATCTCGAGGATAAGAAACCTGAGCCCGTGGTACCTCATCTGCTCTCCAGTCTTGGGCAGATGGCCGAAGAGTCCGAACAGGAAGCCGCCGATGGTGTGGAACTCCTCGCTTTCAAGTTCTATGCCGACCAGTTCGTTGATCTCATCTATCCCGGTTGCGCCTGACACCACAAACGTTCTCTCATCAAGGACTTCAACCTCTTTTTCAGCTTCAAGCGCCTCAAATTCATCCTGGAGCCCGCCTACAATCTCTTCCATTATGTCTTCAAGGGTGATGAGGCCGGCTGTTCCGCCGTGCTCATCTACGACAATGGCGATCTGGAATTTGTTCTTCTGCATGTCGTCAAGGAGGGCCGTCACCATTTTGCTTTCAGGGACGTAATAGGCGTCTCTCACAAAATCCCGGATCATGGTGTCTGGCGGTACATTTTCAACCGCCATCTTTCTCAGAATGTCCTTGACGTATAAAACCCCAGTTATATTGTCTACAGTTTCCCGAATGACCGGATAACGGGAGTAGCCTTTTTCCGACACCAGTGTGAGCACGTCTTTTATCACGGCCTCTTCAGCGACAGCAACAATCTCGGTCCTCGGCACCATGGCCTCAGTCACCCTCTTGTCCCCGAAGGCGAATATATTATGGAGCATTTCCTTTTCCTCTTTTTCAATAGCGCCTTCTTCTTCGCCCAGTTTTATCATTGACTTCATCTCTTCTTCTGTTAACAGATGCGGCGCAGGTTTTATTTCACCGCCCAGGATCCTGATCAGCGCATTTGAAAGTTTGTTAAAGACCCACACCAGTGGAGAAATGGCCCTGATATATAACTCAATGGGCCTTGCCATTGCAAGAGATATCCCCTCTGAATGGGTGACTGCGAAGGTTTTGGGGGCAAGCTCTCCGAAGATAACAGTAAGGATGGTCATCACTATTGTGGCAACGATTATGCCGATATCGTCTCCGAGAAGTGTTATGGACAGTGCGGTACCAACAGAGGTAGCAAGGACGGTAAACAGATTGCCTGACAGGATTACGGCACTGAAAAGGCGGTCGTGCTCATCACGGATCTTCTGTGCGATTGCTGCCTTTTTATTGCCTTTCTCGACCAGATACCTGAGTTTGATCCTGTTCAGGGAAATAAACGCCACTTCAGAACTGGACAGCAGGGCAATGAAGATTATACAGACGATAATTATGAGAACGCTAATAGGGCCGGGTTCCATTTCTTATATAGCCATTTTTGCGATAATTGCATCTGCCATGCCTGACGTTGTTGCAGCTGTGGGGTCATCAGGGGAGGGTTTCATATCATAGGTAACGTCCCTGCCCTCTCTTATTATGGAAGCAACTGCACTGTCGAGCTTTTCCGCTGCTTCCATTTCACCTAGGTGTCTTAGCATCATGACCCCGCTGAGTATCATTGCAAGGGGATTTACCTTGTTGAGACCTTTATATTTTGGTGCGCTGCCGTGGGTCGCCTCAAATACTGCATACTCCCCGCCTATATTTGCACCCGGGGCAAGCCCGAGCCCGCCTATCAGGCCGGCTGCCAGATCTGAAACAATGTCCCCGTACAGGTTTGGCAGAACAAGTATGTCGTAGAGTTCAGGTTTCTGCACAAGCTGCATGCACATATTATCGACAATTTTATCTTCAAATTCAATATCAGGATAGTTTTTTGCGACCTCTCTTGAGACCTCAAGGAACAGGCCGTCCGAAAATTTCATGATGTTTGCCTTGTGCACAGAGGTGACCTTGCGTCTCTTATTTTTTCTCGCATAATCAAAGGCCGCCCGGACGATTCTCTCTGTACCGAAGACCGATATAGGCTTAATGCTTATGCCGGAATCCTGCCTCACCGCCCGGCCTGAGAGCTTTGCTATCAGATCGATTACGGCTTTTGCGCCCTCGGAGTCCTTCTGATATTCTATACCTGCGTAAAGGTCTTCTGTATTCTCCCTGAATATTACAAGATCAATATTGTCATATCTGGTTTTAGCGCCCTTATAGGTCTTGCAGGGTCTGACACAACTGTAGAGATCCAGTATCTGCCTGAGCGTAACATTCACACTCCTGAACCCGGTGCCTACGGGTGTTGTAACAGGGCCCTTAATAGCAACCTTGTTCTTTTTTATGGAGGTAATGACCCTCTCAGGAAGCGGGTTGCCTTCCTGGTTGTAAACATCTTCTCCGGCATTCTGAATGTCCCATTCAAAGGGAACACCGGTGGCTTCAAGTACCCTTGTTGTTGCCTCTGTTATCTCAGGGCCGGTGCCGTCTCCGGGAATCAGTGTTATTTTATACATTTGACATTCCGGGGAGTTGACGCTTTTATCAGACCGGCATCAATCCTGGTGAAGTAGTTTTTAATTGACTGGTAGTTCATCGGAAAATTATTTAACCATACTTTAGACTTTATTTACAACCTGTTGTCCGGCAATTGATCAGAACCAGACCGGAACTAATGTTGATGGAAACTATGGTATTATTAATATATCGCGTACATATATAACTATTAATTAACAATTAATTGCCATATTAGGTCTCGGGAGATAAAATGAAGATCCTGATTGCCGATGACAATGCTGATGCAAGGAAAATCCTGAAAAAGACCCTTGAATCTGCAGGCCATGAAATCATGGATGTATCGAGCGGGACCGAAGCTCTCAGGGCTATCAAAGAAACCCCTGCCGATATGATCATATCAGACATCCTCATGCCTGATATGGATGGTTTTCAACTCTGTCATGCAGTAAAAAAAGAGAACTCTCTCAGTAAAATCCCCTTTATCTTTTATAGTGCGACATATACAGATCCACGGGACGAAAAACTGGCCCTGTCTCTGGGGGCCTCCCGTTTTATTGTAAAACCGGTTGAAGCCAGGGAGTTTCTGGACATTATAAATGACGTTATCAGTGAGTTCAGGGCTGACAAATTGATCGTGCCTGAAAGGCCGTTGGAAGAGGAGTCTCAACTTTTAAAATTGTATGATGACACTCTTTCCAGAAAGCTTGAATCAAAGATCAGGGAGCTTGATGAAGTCAAAGAAAAGATATCTTCCGGTGAGAGACATTACAGACACCTCTTCGGCAGCATGAGAGACGTTGTCATTATCGCTGATTTGGACCGGAAGATCCTTGATGCCAATCAGCCTGCACTGAGAAACCTTTTCGGATATGAACTGGATGAAGTAACAGGAAAGCAGACAAGGATGCTGTATGCTGATGATGATGGATATGAATTAACAGGAAGAGAGGTTTTTAATACAAGGGAATTCGTTGAGGGCCGCATTATTGAGGTAGCCTTTAAAAGAAAAAACGATGAGATATTCGTTGGTGAGATGCAGGCGCTGAAGCTGGTGGATGACCAGGGCCGTCCATCAGGAAATATTGCCATGATCAGGGACATAACAGGCCGTAAGCATATGGAAGATATGCTGAGGGACAGTGAAGAACGGTACCGGCGTATCACCGAAGCCATTTCCGATTATATATATACGGTACGGGTGGAAAATGGCAGGGCGCTGGATACGCACCACAGTGAGGCATGCTTTGCTGTAACAGGGTACACAAGCCGTGAATTTGCAGATGACCCATACTTGTGGATACGTATGGTGCTTGAGGAAGACCATGACATTGTGCGGAAGCAGGCTGAGCAGGTCCTTTCAGGGCAGACACCTAAAACTATTGAGCACCGCATAGCAAGAAAAGACGGAGCTGTTCGCTGGGTGGAAAGTGTTATTGTCCCATATAAAGACGAAGGCGGGGCGCTGATTTCGTACGACGGCATTGTCCGTGATATCACAGAACGCAGGAAGGCTGAGGAGGCCCTTCTGGAAAGTGAAGAACGTTTCAGGACCATCTTTGACAACTCTCCGTTCGGCATAAGCGTTTCCAGCAGCGAGGGCATACTTATCAGGACCAATCCTGCATTGCGGAAAATGCTCGGCTATTCTGAAGAGGAACTTCACAGGGACTTTAGTGAGATCACACACCGGGCTGACATAGAAAAAAATATGCGGCTCTTTAGGGAAATGGTTGACGGCAAGAGAGAGCAGTACTGGATGGAAAAGCGATATATCAGAAAAGACGGCGGCATATTGTGGGCCAATCTGACAGTTACTGCCATAAGAGACCATAAGGGGACATTCAAATACAATTTTGCGATTATAGAAGACATGACCGAGCGCAAGAAGCTCGAAGACCAGCTCCGGCACGCGCAAAAGATGGAGGCGATCGGTCAGCTTGCAGGGGGGGTCGCCCATGATTTCAATAACATGCTTACCGCGATTATCGGATACGGGCACCTGCTGAAGCTGAAGCTGAAAGAAAATGCCCCTCTCCTGCATTATATCGAACAGATACTATCCATAACTGAACGCGGGGCCGCACTTACCAAGGACCTTCTGGCATTCAGCAGAAAGCAGGCTGTTGACCTGAAGCCGGTCAAGGTAAATGATCTTGTCAGCAGGATTGGAAAGCTCATGCCGAAATTCATCGGAGAAGACATAGATCTTAAGATAAAGCTTACCCGCAGGCAACTGATTGTCCTGGCAGACAGCAGCCAGCTGGAGCATGTCTTGATAAACCTCGCTACCAATGCAAGGGACGCTATGCATGAAGGCGGCACTTTGTCTATTGAAACAGAGCAGGTGAGTGTGAGCCATGAAGACATCAAACAGTTAGAGTACGGGACACCGGGAGTATATGCGCTCATATCAGTATCAGATACCGGCACAGGGATGGACAAGGAAACTCTGCGGAAGATATACGATCCCTTTTTTACGACTAAAGAGGTCGGTAAAGGCACTGGGCTTGGACTTGCAATGACGTATGGCATAATCAAGCAGCATAGCGGTTACATTAACGCATACAGCGAACCGGGACACGGGACAACATTTAAAATTCATCTGCCTCTTATCAGGGACGCTGTTGAAGAGAGAAAAATCGAAGACCAGCCTGCTCCTGTTAAAGGCTCAGAGACAATACTTCTTGCAGAAGATGAAGAAGAGGTGAGGATCGCCATTAAGAAAAATCTTGAAGAATTCGGCTATACAGTCATCGAGGCTGTGAATGGCACAGACGCGCTCGACAGATTTAAAATTAACGAGGACAAAATTGAGCTTCTAATATTTGATGTGGTGATGCCAAAGAAGAACGGGAAGGAAGCCTACGAAGAAATCAGGAAAATGCGGCCGGACGTTAAGATTATTTTTCTGAGCGGCTACACAGGAGATATAATTAATGCCAAAGGCCTGCAGGAAAAAGGACTGAATTTCCTCTTAAAGCCTGTCTTGCCGCAGGACCTGTTAAATAAAATAAGAGAAGTGATGACCGGTAAATAGAAATGCAAAACAAAAGATCGATAGTAGTTGTCGACGATGACCCTTATGTGCTTGATTCAGTGTCCAAATTGCTGGTCGAATCAGGCCATCTCACCATTGCGTGCAGGAGCGGGGAAGAGGCGGTGCTCCAGACACTCAGGAACGAGGTGGACCTTGTCGTAACAGACATAAAAATGCCGGGGATTTCAGGGATACAGCTTCTCGATAAAATACACTCAATTTATCCGAAGATGCCAGTGATCCTGATGACCGGATATGCTGAACTCGAAATTGCGATTGATGCAATAAAAAGGGGCGCCTTTGATTTTATTATAAAACCATATAATCCTGACTATCTTTTGCATACCATTGTAAAGGCCGCAAGACATGTAGAGCTACTTCACGTGGAGGAAGACTACAAACACAGGCTTGAAGATACTGTGAGGAAGCAGACACAGGAAATATTTAATCTCAGCCGGGAGGTAATAAGACGTTTGACAGCGGTCGCTGAATTCAGGGATGTTGAGACGGGTGCACATATTTCCAGAATCGGACTATATGCAAACAAGATAGCTGAAGCATTGAATATGCCGATAGACTTTATCGATGCCATAACCTATTCAAGCTCGCTTCACGATATAGGCAAGATCGGGATCCCTGACAATATACTTCTGAAACCCGGATCATTCACAATAGAAGAATTTGAGATTATGAAGTCGCATACTACAATAGGGGCCAACATACTTGCAGAGTCTTCACATTCAATGATACAGCTTGGTTCGTCAATTGCCTTAAACCATCATGAGAGATGGGACGGTTCCGGATATCCCCGGGGGTTAAGTGGAAAAGACATACCTGTAGAAGGGAGAATTGCGATCATCTGCGATCAGTATGATGCGTTAATGAGCAGAAGACCGTATAAACCTCCTCTTGAGCACGAAGAGGCAGTCTGTATAATCACTAAAGGAGATGGCAGGACAAGCCCTGAGCACTTTGATCCGCAGGTCTTGAAGGCGTTTAAGAAAATGGCCCCAACGTTCAGGGAAATATTCAGGACACATCAGGACTGACAGAGTACGGTGTTTATTCCCATCTCCTGAAAAGATCGTGAGCTATTCCCCCGGTGTCAAGAATCTTTCCGACAACAAAATCTATCATGTCATTCAGTTCTTTGGGTTGTTGATAAAATGCCGGGACCGGCGGCGCGATCTTTACGCCCATGAGGGAGAGCTTCAGCATGTTTTCGAGATGTATGGAGTTAAAGGGCATTTCACGCGGGGAAATAACAAGCTTCCGGCCTTCTTTTAATGCCACATCCGCTGCCCTTGCAATTAAATTGTTCGCATGCCCGCAGGCAATAGCTGACAGCGTTTTCATGGAACATGGAACAATAAACATCCCGTCTGTGATGAAAGAACCACTGGCTATAGGAGCAGCCAGATTGGTTTCGCTGTGATAGTGGATTTTATATGATGAATAGTGTTTGCGGATCTTGTTCTCAGTTTCCTGTTCCGACTTGCAAAGCCAGTTAATACCTGTTTCTGTCCTGATTATGGAAAAAGCAGTCCCTGACACGCAAAGGTGTACAGTATCCACTGTCCTGAGAAGCTCCTCTATCAGCCGGATGCCGTAGACTGCGCCGCTTGCACCTGAGATAGCTACGATAAAGGATTTCATGGTTTCATTTTACACGAAAGAAGAATCAAATTTCTCTTGACGTCCGTAAAAGGAAGGTCCACTTTCATGATCTCGACTGATGGTAAATTATCGTGACGGGCCTGCTCCATCTCTTTTAATTCCTCAGAAAACCTCGGCCCTTTATTTAAAATAAGCCTCCCGCCATCTTTGACGTATGGACAGGCCATTTTCAGAAAGTCGTTTATGCTGAAGGTTGCCCTGCTTACTATCACGTCAAAAGACTTCTCATATTTGTTCTCCAAATGTTCAAGTCTCTGTTCGATAACATCCGTATTACCAAGATAAAGCAGTCTGGCAATGTGCCGCATAAAGGCCGCCTTCTTCCCGGATGACTCAATAAGTGAGAGTTCTGTATCTGGTCTGACTATTTTCAGTGGTATCCCCGGGAAGCCCGCGCCTGCGCCGGCATCAGCCAGTTTTAACGGGCCTGAGGGAATGGCTTTGAGATAGAGCAGGGAGTCAAGGAAGTGTTTTATGATTATATCTTCGTCTGTCTTTAAGGCTGTGAGGTTGTAGGCCCTGTTCCACTTCTTGAGTTCCGTAAGATATGTCATGAAAGCTGCTATTTGTTCTTCGGAACATTGGGTGTCCAGTTCAGCCAGACCCTTTTTCAGAAATTCCTTTGCATTCATGGAAGGAAGAAGGTACAGAGGCACAGAGGTATAGAGGCACAAACAAAAAAGAATAATACAATCAGGCTGCTGTTAGTCTGTCCCTTTGTGTCTCTCTGATTGAACATATTTATTTTGCGGTTACAGCTTTATCAAAAGCCACTGCTTATCTTTCAAATGCACCAGACTGTACTTGCCTGTTAAGCGTTCACCCTTCAAATCGACAACAATTGTCTTTGCGGATTCAGACTCCAGCTCATAGGTCCCGCTGTCCCAGATCTTTACTGTGCCTGCGCCGTATTCGCCTTCCTCTATTTCCCCCTCAAAATCAATATAATCCAGCTCATGGTCTTCGACCTCTATAGCGAGCCGCTTGATGAGTTTCTTCTCCGGGACCCCTTTAGGCACGGCCCAGCTTTTTAGCACCCCGTCTTTTTCAAGTCTGAAATCCCAGTGCAGATTTCGCGCGTGATGCTCCTGTACGACAAACCTGTTCACGGCGCAGTACCGACATATACGACCGCAGCTCCGAATGTTAACTTATGGTATCTGACATCCTTCAGTCCCGCTTCTTGCATCATGCGGGAGAACTTTTCAGGAGGCGGGAAGTTGAGCATCGAGTCCGGCAGGTACTTGTACGCGCCTTTCTTGCCGGAGATGATCTCTCCGATAAATGGGAGCACCTTGCTGATATAGAAATGAAAGACCGGCTGGAAGAAACGGCTCTGGGAGCTTGTGAATTCCAGGATAACGACCTTTCCACCGCTTCTGACGACCCTGCCCATTTCGCTGATCCCTTTTATGGTGTCCTGGACGTTGCGTATGCCGAAGGCGATAATGGAGGCATTGAAGACATGATCATCAAACGGCAGAGCAGTCACATCTGCAAAGCGCAGTTCGATACGGTCCTGCTGGCCTGCGCTGATCACTTTCTCTGTCCCGAGTTTGAGCATGCCTTCGCTGAAATCCACGCCGGTCACCTTGGCATCAGGAGGACACTGGCGGATTATTTCCAGCGCCACGTCGCAGGTGCCTGTGGCAACATCAAGATAGCGGGCGTGCTCAGCCCTGGGTAGCTGTTTAACCGCGAATTTACGCCATGATTTATCAATCCCTAAACTCAGCAGCCTGTTTAGCAGGTCATAGCGGTGCGCTATGGTCGTAAACATCGTCTGGATTTTTACCGGGTCTTTTGCTGATCTGTCCATGAGTAGAAATTATACCTTAATATTACATAAATCCGGCAAGCGTTCCGGAATTGAGTTGTACAGATTTTGCAGTACTGACACAAAGGGAAGCCTCCTTCGGTATTTCTATAATCGACAAAAGGCCTATCTGATTTATGCTTCAGGGCAATCAAGTAGTTTGTCTTCCCCTGACAACTAACTGCCGCCTGCCTGCCCTTTTTTAGAGGTGTCGCATAGAAATACCTCAGAAAGCTTTCCCTTGTGCCTTTGTCGCTTTGTTCCCATGCGCCTTACATTGAAGAGATCCTACTAATGCCTGCCTCATTGTAATAACAAAATTAATGTCATTGCTATCCAAAACAGTATGAAAGGGAGAAGCTGAATGCCGAATAAACACAATGATGACACCTTAAAAAAAGAAATAAATGCAAGTATCAAAGCCTTTCAACAAAATGAACTAACAATGCTTTAGCTTGCAATATGAGGTATTGCCCTCTCACCAATCTGTCGATTCATTGTTTTATGAGGTGTTCGGTTTCTTAAATACCTCTGTCTTGGACAGATATGGATTGATGTATAATCACATTATGGACTTGCAAACAAAACTGCAACAGGCGCCCTCTTCCCCGGGGATTTATATCATGAAAGGGGCCAGAGAAAAGGTGATATATGTGGGCAAGGCGCGGAACCTGAGAAGCAGGCTCAGGTCATATTTCCAGAAGTCCGCTGCGCTTGACGAACGTAAGTCAAAGATGGTTGAAGAGATCAGGGACTTTGAATATGTTGTGGCAAAAAATGAGCTCGAGGCACTGGTGCTTGAAGCGAATTTCATAAAGAGGGTGAAGCCGAAGTATAACATTATTCTCAGGGACGATAAAAACTATCCATATCTTAAACTGACCGTCAATGAAGAATGGCCAAGACTTGAAGTTGTGCGAAGGATTGTGAAAGACGGAGCACTCTACTTTGGTCCCTATGTGCCTGCGGGCTCCATGTGGGAAATGCTGAAATTCATCCGCCGTAATTTCCCCATGCGCCTCTGCAGATACAGCCTTGAAAAGCCCTTCCGGCCCTGCGTGCAGTACCAGATGGGCAGGTGTGTTGCACCGTGCGCGGAGACCTTGAGGACAGAAGCTGACAGGGAGAAATATCTGGACATTGTTTATCAGGTGAAGGCATTCATTCTGGGAGAGAGGAAGGAACTGCTCACAAACCTTCAAACCCGCATGAAGAGACTTTCGGACAACCAGCAGTATGAGGAAGCAGCCTCAATCAGGGACAGGCTGAGGGCGCTCGAAAAGGCCTGGGAGTCACAGCGTGCGATTACTCCGGAGCTTGGAGATATGGATGTCATAGGACTGTACAGGGATAACGGAGAGGCTTCGGTATTCATGTTCTTCATAAGGAACGGCACGATCATCGGCCAGAAGGATTTCTTTCTTAAAAACCTCGGTGAAATGGATGTCACTGAACTGATGGCCGGTTTTATAGAGCAGTTCTACTCAAAAGAAATGTTGCTGCCTCCTAAAATAGTCATTCCGATGCATGCAAGGCTGAAAACTCAGGAGGAGTGGCTGAGCCGGAGGAGTGGTAGCAAGGTAAGGTTTATTCACGGGAAAGGGGAACTCGAAGCCAAGGTGCTCAGGATGGCTGAAGAGAACGCATTCTATTCATTTAATAAACACAAGGAAACCAGGGTGGATGAGACCATTTTGAAGATTAAAGACCTGCTGGGTCTGAGCAGGGTCCCGCACAGGATAGGGGCGGTTGATATTTCCAATATCTCCGGCTCAGAAGCGGTAGGGGCATTCATTTTATATGAAGACGGAAAATTCATGAAAGACGGCTACCGTCTTTTCAAGATTAAGACCGTTAAGGGGATAGATGACTTTGCGATGATGGGAGAGGTGGTCGGCAGGTATTTGAAGAATATTCCGGACGACGGAGACGGTCTGCCCGATCTGGTACTTATTGACGGAGGAAGGGGACAGCTGAGGTCTGCATTAGTTGCGATGAGACCGTTTGACCTGCCTGTTGAACTGGCAGCCATAGCAAAGGCGAGGGACGAAATCCCCCGCAGGAAAGCGACAGTCCGCAGTGAATTCGAAAGGGTGTACCTGCCCGGCAGGAGAGAGCCGGTTTACCTCGAGCCGCTTCAGCCGTCAACCCATCTCCTGCAGAAGATACGCGATGAAGTCCACCGGTCTGCAATAAGTTATCATAAAAAGCTCCGCTCAAAAAGGACGCTTGAGTCACCGCTCGAAAAGGTAAAGGGCATCGGGAAGACGAGGAGGCTTCTGCTTTTGAAACATTTCGGCAGTCTTGAAGCTATAAGAAAGGCGCGGGTAGAGGATATTGCCGCCTTGAAGGGGATGAATAAAAAGGTGGCGGAGCTGGTGAAAGAAGCACTTATGTCAGGTACAGGGGGATACTATAATGATCAATGAAATGAGCATAAAACAGTATATCAGAAATCTCTTTGGAGATAAGGTCCTTAGTGTAGGCATAGAGAAACTCGGAGAGGGGGTACAGGGCGCGGGATTTCTGATAGAAGTAAAAACCGGAGAAGGTGACAAGCATTATGTCATCAAAGGCCTCTTCCCTGAAGGGCTGGAACACGACTATCCTGCAGACAGGGCGGGTGTCTTTCTTCTTGACATGGAGGAGTTCGGGAACCTGCCGAAGCATGTGAAGGCCGTTGATGTCCTTTCCGAGATGCCGGACGGATCGATCAAATCTATCGGCGGCGGGAAGGAATATTATCTGTTGATGGAGCAGGCAGAGGGCAGGCATTACTTCAATGATCTGGCGGCGTTTGCCGGGAAAGACAAACTGGATACAACGGACATTGCAAAGATCCAATCTATGACATCTTATCTGGCTGGGATTCACTCTGTTAAAAAAGATTCAAAGCAGATGTACTGGAGGAAGGTAAGGGACACTATCGGGCATGGCGAATGTTTGATGGGGGTTTTTGACACATATCCCGAAGGCACGATCAGCAGCACAGAGATGGCGGACATTGAAAAGAAATGTGTGGACTGGAGAATGAAAATGAAGCCGAAATATAAACGCCTCTGCCAGGTCCATGGGGATTTTCATCCGGGTAATATATGGTTTAAAGAACAGAACACAGAGCACAGAACCCAGAACCCAGATACCCGCCCCATCTCCCCCTTAGACAATGGTGGGCAAGGGGGGGGTATTGATTTCATTCTTCTTGACCGCAGCAGGGGGCCATGGGGGGATGCGGCAGATGACATCAGCGCGTTAACTATCAATTATATCTTTTTTTCAATAAATCATTTCGGCAAACTGCAGGGCCCCTATCTTGAGGCTTTTAATATGTTTTATGAGCTATATATTAAAGAAGCTGGAGATGAGGAACTCCTTGAAGTTCTTGCACCGTTTTATGCGTTCAGGGGCGTAGTAGTTGCCAATCCCGTCTTCTATCCTGAAGTGACTCCGGAAAACAGGCGCAAAATATTTAATTTTGTAAATGGCGTATTGGATGATGAATCATTTAAAATTGAGAAAGTGAATGACTATATTAACCATAATGTTGCATAAATCAGGAGAGCAACCTTGCCGTAACACCTTTACAATGCGATTGGATATTGAAATTAAACTTCTACAGCAGGACTTAACTTTTAGTGGAGTTCAGAAAATATGAAATATGCTTTCATGAATCTCGCTACGGTATCGCAGGTAAAGCTTTTCCGTCAAGGCTGCTCTCTTTGCATGAGTAATTTAATGTAACTGTAAGTTTAATGAAGAATCAGGGATTGGAAAGTAAATGGACATTAACGATATCAGAAAAATAGGCGCCCGGCTCATAAAAGAAATCTCATCCCATATGAGCGTAATCAGCGACCATTCGTCGCTCGGCAAGGGAGCGAGCGGTGATACTACTCATCCGATTGATAAGCTGGCTGAGGACATTGTTTATGAAGAGCTGGTGAAACTTGGGGAGCCGGTCACTCTTGTCTCGGAGGAGTGTGGCATCAGGGAATTAAGAGGCGGCGGGCCAAGGCTTCTGGTAGACCCGATTGACGGCAGCAGAAATGCTGTCAGCGGCATTCCGCTATATTCCACATCCATTGCCCTTGTGGATGGAAATGCTGTTGGTCAAACTATAATCGGTTATGTTATCAATCTTGTAAGCTGGGATGAGTTCTGGGCCATAAAAGGAGAGGGGAGTTTTTTTAATGGCTCTCCAATCACAACTCAGAAGGACGGTGTCTGTCGAGTTATTGCCTACGAGGCACAGACTCCAAAGACTGATATCCCGGCAATTATGCCGTTGATTTCAGTTTTTCACAGGGCGAGGTGTTTTGGCTCTACGGCACTTGATATGGCGTTTCTCGCACAGGGGGCTGTCAGTGTATTTGTGGTCCCGGCACTTTCAAGGAGTTTTGATTTTGCCTCGGGATATCTATTAATAAAAGAAGCGGGTGGCAGGGTGACGGACCTGGATGGTAAAGAGATAGATGGAGTTCAGGTCAGTGTTGACAGGTCGACGCCTCTTCTTGCTTCAGCTAATGAGGAACTGCACAGAAATGCACTCGATATTCTGATGCGGAGGTAAGTGAGCGCGGGCTGGTGCCTGCAGTTTTCTGAATATTCATGCCGGAGAAAAAAAAAGACAAAAAGCATCCATGTCCTGACTGCAATTTCTGCCAGTGGTGTGATGACAGCAAATGCAGGAAGTGCAGGCCTGCTTGCAAGCAGCCCTGCGAAAAAAAGAAACCTCAATTCCCGGTTGATCATAAGAAATACTAAGAACTAACATAACAAAGCCTCACTGTCGTCATTCCGGGCTTGACCCGCTCGGAATCGAGTCGATTCGACTTTCGCGGGAATGACAAACAGGGGGGCTTTCAACATGAATGTATTAGTAACTACCACAAGCCCCTGATAAGCCATCTCTTGAAATTCCAGAAGTGCAGTATCTTCTGCGTAAAGTCGATTTGCTCAACACTGGTTGCCAGGTCCCTGATGGCAGTACTGTTTTTCGCTATCTCTCTGTCACGTGATTTATCGAGTCCCCCGTCAGCGATGAAGTGCTGGATTTTTTCGAGTTCCCCTGCATCAAGCCATACCCCGTGCTTATCGCACCTATCAATTATTACGCCGGATATCTTGCCGAAGTTTCCCCTGTTCATCAGCTTGGCGCACCGGACACAGGGAATATATTCAACCGGTCCCCTGATCGGTGTCTTGCGGTATTCGCCCCTGATGTCGACTTTTTTATATACATCCCTGTTTCTCGTTGCCTTGTGAAACTCGTCCCTGTCCAGCCATAAACCTCCGCATTCCGGGCATATATCATATTCCTCGCCATCGTTCACTAGGAGTTTAAGTGCGACCCTGCACCTCGGGCATTCCGGGGGAAGTGACTGGTATACCTCTGCCTGGTCCCCGCCGCAAAATGGGCAGGAATTATATTTAATATTTATATCGTTACAGCAGTGCTCACACTTTTTCACGTCATTATCATTGTTCATTATTTTCATGCCCGGAATCTTAAATACATTTTTCGGCATCTTAAATGGAATCTTTAGATAGAAACCGTAAGTATCCAGTAATGCTAAATATAAATTAAAGTTTTTACCAGTAAATGTCGACAACATAACTGTAAAGACATTTAACAGTTTAAGTGCTTAGGAGGTAGATTATGATTAATGAGATATCAAACATTAACGACAGCCAAAGCCAGGTCTATAAACAGGGAAATCGTAATAAAGACACTCTGTCAGCAGGGGCGCAATCAGCCGTACCAGGAGAATTCGATACCAAGGATGTAGTTGAAATATCCCAGGTTAAACCGGTGCAGCCTGTAACTGAAGATAAGAATGAGGTCAATTTCTCACCGGATGCGATAAATGCTGAAAAAATAGAGAAATTATTGGGACCTGCAGAAGGTATTGAGACTGCGGCAAGTGAACCCGCTCCAAAAGACGGACAAACTTCTATTTATGGCAATAAAGAGTCCGAGATCGGTAAATTAATAGATACGGTTGCGTAAGCACAGTATTACTTTACGGCATAGACACAGAGATCTCGTAGCTTCCAACCGAGGCCTTATCTGCAAGCCCTTTTTTCCACAGCAGATCGATTATCTTTGACTTTGCTGTCTTAGGTATCATTAATATCAGTTTTGCACCCAAACCTGAAAGCACCTTCCATTCATCCGCCTTTTCGAGTGTGATGCTTCCTTCGGTCTCGACTTCCATAATAGCAAGTACCATCCCATGATTCATCAGGACAAGGTCAGGATAATGTCCCTTAAACTCATTATTCTTCTCTTCTCCCAGATTAATCCTGATCTCGTCGTAATCTCTTGAGAGCCTGTCGTTGAGATATGAGACCATCCAGTCGTGAATCAATTTTTCATTTTTCATAGATTTGTCTCTTACAATAAATGTTTATAAGTGAAGTTAATTATAAAGTCAGGGGAGCCGCTTGTATTGAGGTCCTCTGTCAATGACAGCTCATAATTGCTGTTACCTGAATAATACCTGCCGCCCAATGCTATAAAGAATGTCCTTCCGTCCACTGCAGATATACCTGTATCCGGATATATTTCTGACTGTCCGTGGAGCTGAACAATGAGGTTCAGATTTCTCCTGAGTCTGGTTTCTACTGCCAGTCCGCCATTAATATAATTTTTAAGATCCAGATCTTCATGTCCTTTGACATCTCCCGGAAATACTGCACCAAGATTCCAGTATGTCATTGTGCTGTCAGAGATCCGCTTATCAAACAGCATGGAAAAGCCGGTATCGAGACTTCCATTGCTATAGCCTTTTTCAGCGCTGCTGACTGGCACTTCTATATCTCCCCTTATGCTTAGCACATAATCATCTGCTGACATCAGAGGCTTTTTTACTGCAAGCCTGATGTCGCCAAGGCGTGTACCGGTTTTGCCCCTGATTATAATATTGCCGTCTTTCCGGACTTCATAGAGAAAATCATTGTGCGGCCTGTCCTTTCTTCCATAATCAGGGAAGCCGAATGCATCATGATAATCTTCAAGGGCCGCGTCCATGAAGCCACCGCTGAGAACAAGCACGGGTATGTCCAGATCAAATTCGAACAGATTATTTATTATCCGCTTATACCTGAAACTAAGCTCGGTTATTTCCATGTCCAGACTGATGTCCCAATCCCTTGAAGACTCTACTGTGTAGGTGCTTGAATGTGAAAGACCGAAGGACACGGAATTTTCAATATCAGCTTTTTCAAGATAGGGCTGGTCGGCATGGAGGAATATAGGGTATAAATTATTAATCTGAAGAGGGCCGTCAAATGAGAAGGCTGCGGATGAAAGGCATGTTAAGAAAAAAACCACAATAAAAAGATACTTGCAGGCACGTATCACAATATGCTTTTCCCCGAACTCTCCTTGTTTTCCATTAAGGCCTGAATGGGTTTAAGTCCATATGGGCTTCCCTGCTCTATGGCGCTCAGCACTGTGCCCCCACCAGTAAAGAAGTAGTACCGGTTACTGTCAAGTATGGAAAGGTAGAGCCCCGGACAGAGGTTTTTGAATTCCTGAAGTGTGTCCCCTCCGCCGTACATTTTCAGCGCGATTGTGTTTTTATCTATTGTCATGTCAAGGGCCTTGGACCCTTCTGTAAAATGAGGTGTGAAACCCATCACGGCATTTACGAATATTGTGCTTGCATTCAGAAGCACCTCGATGACTTTTTTGTCTGAAAAGGATGTAGGGTCAATGTCCAGGATATAGCCGTATTGATCCCCTGGCTTAAAGTCCTTCAGCGCCAATGTCCTGTATTTGCCTTCAATCCTCCCCTCCATAGTATCTGATTCAACAATGTAAGGCAGTTCTACGATTTTTTGCTCATCCCTGTCCTTTTTGACCAGTTCCCGTGCAGCACTGATATCGTCTTCAGAGATGCCTTTAATGGATATGCCGTATTTGGCGCAGAGGTATGCATTATACAGGACACCTCCCAGGATCAGGTGATCGGCCTTGTCATATATCGCATATAACGGGCCTATCTTCGTGTCATATTTAGAGCCTGCGATCACTGCAAGGAAAGGCCTGTCAGGATTAATCACATTATTGAGGTTCTCGATTTCCTGCTGCATGAGAAAACCAGCATACGAAGGGATAAACTTGGTTATGTCATATGTTGAAACGTGCGGCTGCCATGAACCGAATGCGTCATTAACAAATACATCGGCAAGATCTGACAGGAGAACGGCAAAATTGTCCCTGAAAAACCCTTCACCCTCTTCACCCCGGAACCATCTTGTATTAGGAAGGTAGATGCCGCCGATCTTTCTGTCTTTAAGCTGACCTATGGCGCGATACACTGAATTAGACAACCCAGATATCCCGAGGTCACGATCGATTTCACATTCCGGTATATAGAAGTCCACATTGAGTTTCCGCCTGAGATATTCCACGATTGGTTCAACAGAATTTTCCTGACTGCAGGTGATCTTCCCTGTCTTCTTGTCTTTTGGTCTTCCAACGTGCGTCATTAAGACCGGTCTGCCTCCGCGATCAACAATATAATAAAGAGTGCCGAGAGTCTTGTCTATCCTGAAGGGGTCTTTAATAACGCCTTTTTTTACAACATTATGATCAAACCGGACGAGGACTATTTTGCCGTTGAGATCGGCTTCCTGTATAAGCGGGAGTCTTTTGCTGATACTTCCATTGAGTTCCATAGCACATTCTACCAAAAGAGAGTGAAATTGAAAAGCCTTTTTAACATTAGCGTATTCATAAAATCACACTGAACTTGCAGTATAATTACTACATGTCATGGGTATTGTGGATTACGGGTTTATCAGGGTGCGGGAAAAGCACCGTTGCGCTTAAAGTGAAGGAACTGTTTCCTCATGCAGTAATTCTGCAAATGGATGATCTGAGAAAAATAGTAACTCCTGCCCCGACCTATTCTGAAGAGGAAAGGGAGTATGTGTACAGGGCGCTGGTCTACACAGCGAAAACTCTTTGTGAGGCAGGGCATAATGTAATTATAGACGCGACAGGTAACAGACGTTCATGGAGACAGCTTGCAAGAGAACTGATCTCTGATTATATGGAGGTATATCTTGAATGTCCGGTTGAAGTCTGCGTCAAAAGGGAGAAAACGAGACTCGATACCCATGCTGCACCAGCCGGGATATATGAAAAAGGTAAAGAAGGCTGGCCTGTTCCGGGAATAAATGTTCCGTATGAAGAACCGGATAAACCGGAATTAATCATTGATACTGAAAAGGAACCGCCGGAGAAAGCAGCGGAGAAGATTATTAGGTTAGTCAAAAATAGGTAGGGGCAGGCCTCTGTGCCTGCCCGAGAAAAGTGCAAGTATGTGGAGGGTTGCATGAAATCATATCGAAAAGAACTGTGGTTTAATGTCCCGACCAGGCGGGCATTCATAAACATTACGCATCAGGTGGAAGATTGCCTGAGGGAGAGTAAAATCAAAGAGGGGATGTGTCTTGTGAACGCAATGCATATAACTGCGTCTGTCTTTATCAATGATGACGAGTCAGGTCTTCATCATGACTATGAGACCTGGCTTGAGAACCTTGCACCCCACGAGCCTGTATCTCAATACCGCCACAACGCAACCGGGGAGGACAACGGGGACGCGCATTTAAAGCGGCAGGTCATGGGACGCGAGGTTGTTGTTGCCGTCACGGAAGGGAAGCTCGACTTCGGTACATGGGAGCGGATATTTTATGGAGAGTTCGACGGGAGGCGGAGGAAAAGAGTGCTGGTAAAGATAATCGGAGAGTAAGCAGTGCTTTAACTTCCTTTCAGTGAAATTCAGTCGCTGGATTCCGTGTTTAGGATTGTGCAATATTACATTTGCATATCTGCCTGAGTTACATTTTCCATTCTAAATTCAGTAACGCAATAACGCCAGTATATATTTGACACAGATGGGTATTCATAATTTAAGAATAATTATTTATTCACTTGGGAAAAGGAGAGCTTCTATATGGTCGGGAAATTATTCATAAATTGTCTGACCGTATTTTTAGCTGTCTGACTGAAGTTCGCGGCCCTGCGTGCCGGGTCGCAAGACGCAGGCTGCCTTAAATGTCTCGAGGGGATTGAAAACATTGCGCAGAGGCCTGGCATGGTCAGCGGTACCCGGTATCCATGCCAGGCCAAGCCCGGGGTGAAAGGCGGTAAAGAACTCCAAAGTAAATACTATAACCATCTGACCCTCTGACGTGCATTATCAGAATGGAATGACCTGCATTGACTGCCACACAACACAGGACCTGCACGGAGACGGTAATCTTTACAGCAAGAAATCTCTGGCCGTAGAAATTGAGTGCGAAGACTGCCACGGAACAGCAGCAGCATACAGTACACTCACTTCTTTATGGGGCAGTCCATTGACGAACCTGAAAAAGGAAGCTTCCGGGATAGCCCTGGCCTCAAAAATGCACGGGAAGGAATATGTTGTGCCCCAGACAAAAGACACAATTGCAAAGGGACGAAAACTCGCCCAGGTTGCCATGGGTATCGCATCTCATATGGAGAAAATTGAGTACTACGGCTGCCATGCCCAGCAGGACCTCAGCAAGAGTTCTGCTGACGGGACAACTGGTTTTTCGCAATACCTGATACAACCTCATACAGTCATAAGTGAAGCGAGAACCTGTGAGGACTACTACGCAAGCAGGAAGGCCATTAGGCTTGGTAATGGCAGTTATAATTCCAGGGTAATCGGCTTGACATAGACTTTGAGCATGAGCGAATTGTTGATGAGGAAGGCAGGCAGATACAGGCGACAAATCACCATGGGGCGAGACCGTTCAACAAGGGGAGCAGCAGAGGATATTGATGGTCAATATATGCATTTCATTCCACAAGGACAATGCCGACGTTTAATTATGGAAGAAAATTACGGACGTGACTGGTTTTGCAACAAAGGACGAGAAGCATAAAGAGATGATGGAGAAGAGATTCAGGAAGGGAGTGAAGTAACAACAGACAACTTATCGGCTTGACATGTAATTATTGTGGCGCATGGTACCGAAATATCGATCTTTATTGCTATTGTTTTATTAAGATGATTATAATAAATCACTCACGATAACATAGAAAAAACGAAACCAGTATTTAAGCTGTTACCATATTGTTCAACAGACTATTAGCCGGCCTGCTATTTTTAGGAACCATATAGACATAAAGAGGAATGAATCTGCCTTTTGCTCTGTCAATTTATTGCAGTGCCAGAAAAAATGAAAGTGAGCAAGAATAATTTATTTATTGTAATTTTGCTTATAATTTCCGTAATTTATTATATACCAATAATAAAATCACCACTAGCACCTTTTGATGAAGCAGTAATACTTGTAGGTGCTGACAGGATCATGAAAGGAGAGATCCCCTATAAAGATTTTTTAACGATATATGGTCCTGCCCAGATCTATACTTTGGCTACGCTTTTCGAGTTTTTTGGCGTATCAGTTACTGTAGAAAGAATATATGATATAATCATCAAATCTTTTCTATCTATAATTATTTTCCTAATTATCAGAAAGATAGCTTCCAATAAAACAGCAATTATTGGATGGGTAATGTCGCTTATCTGGATAGAGTACAGCTATTTTCATGTCTATCCAGTATATCCCGCGGTACTTTTCACTTTTATTAGTGTCTATTTTCTCTTATTTCATATCGAACAAGAAAAAAAGTCATATGTTGTATTAAGTGCAATATCAATTGTTATAGCAATTTTATTTAGACATGATTTGGGCGGACTTGCCGCCTTAGTAATCACCACGATTCTTATATTGCGGAAAAAGATCAGTAAACAGAAATCATGGTTACCACTAATTTATTATATTGCAACAGGGATTATTACATCGGTACCTGTAATTATATGGCTTCTTATATATTCTGATATAAATGCTGCTCTAAACGATTTAATTTATTACCCTTTGTCAATCCCCGGGCAGCAGGGGCTTCCCTATCCGGTTTTATCAAGGTGGAATTTACCATTTTATGTATTTCCATCGGTTCTTCTCATCGGTTTGCTCACATTCATCAAGCTTATTAAACAAAAAATGATTAATACGACGGCATATGGTATTCTTCTTATATCAGTTGTAGGCATTGTATTCTGCAATCAGCTCTGGGGGCGGACTGACATTACACATCTCATTCCCTCTTCTCTAGCAGCTATTTTATTGTCGCCTATTCTGATGCATACATTGTTAAAAATTAATTCACAAAGTTCGCGTTTCTATGCGTTTATTTTTATGCTCTTTATCATATTCTTTGGGATTACTCTATCTAAACCATTAGAAAAGAAATTTCAACTGCTCCCTCGCAACTATAGTATTTCGGTTATTAATCCCGATATCAAAAGAGCCAAATACGCTTTTATTTCCCAGGATATTAAAGATGTCGTTTCATTTATACAAAATATTACTACCTTGGATGAGTACATATATGTTGGTGTAAAAAATCATGATAATCTAGTTATGAATGATCCAATATTTTATTTTCTTGCTGAAAGAAATTGTGCAACAAAATATCACGAACTTAGTCCAGGACATGTAACAACAGTTAAGATCCAGAATGAGATGGTTAATGAATTAAAAAATACCAATACCAGTCTGGTTGTACTGGCGCCAAGGCATTCAAGCGAACCAAATATTAGTGGTATCGATGTAAAAATAGATATTCTGGATGAATATATATCGTCAAATTTCGAACTTAGAAGAACTTTTGGCATTTATGAGATATGGACCAGAAAAACTATTAGCTAACGTCTATCCCGTATTAAACTCTGTACAATATAGCTTGACGATATTTCTTGATAAAAAATAATTAATATTATCTGCTCGATTATTTCCGTCATAATATTTTATTATCCAAATATTAATCAGAAGTTACAGGGATCGATGTATATACTTACTCCCGGCAGACCATTATCAAAATGAAAAAAGAAGAATATAAAATCATGTTCAATATTGAAGACAATTACTGGTGGTACGTTGGATTAAGACGCTTGGTACTTTCTTCTATGGACGGGAAAGACAAGAGTATTAATTTAAGGATATTGGACGCCGGTTGTGGAACAGGAGGGATGTCGACTGTTCTGAGAGCATATAATCCATATGCAATAGATTATTCAGAAGAAGCAATATCATATAGCAAATCAAGAAATATCTATAACATCGTGAGAGGATCGGTTTGTTGCATGCCTTTTAATAATGGCTTCTTTGATGTTGTGATTTCTCTTGATGTTCTGTATCATATAAATGTAGAGAGTGATCATGATACCTTGAAAGAATTTAACCGTGTAATGAAGAAAAACGGGATACTCCTATTACACTTGCCAGCTTTTAATTTTTTAAAAAGCAGACACGATGAGGCAGTCCATACAAGACACAGATATACCGCAAACGAAGTAAAAAGAAAAGTAGAAGCTGCAGGTTTTAAGATAGAAAAAATTACTTATCGAAACGTATTCCTTTTTCCAATTGCCGTCATCAGAAGAATAATAGAAAAGTTTTCATTGGGCAGTAAAAACCAAATGGAATCAGAATCGGAATTGAAACCCTTATCGTCCTCGATCAATCGTTTGTTTTCCAATATTTTATTTTTTGAAAATAAATTAATAGCTTCCGGAATGAGTTTCCCCTTTGGTCTATCCATTTATTGTATTGCGAGAAAAAAACAATAAAAGATATATGTAATTTGTTTCGTCAGTATTCATAAATGAATAAAGCCATTTTATACTATTATCGTATTGTCCCAGGCAAGAAAATTATTTATGCCAATTAAAATCAACTATAAAAAAACGGATATTAAGGCGTATGATATTCGGACACTGCCGCTGCGTTTCTTTTATTCTGCCGTTGCTCATCTTTACAATGACGACGCTAGGATCTCACAGAGACTCTATAATTTCTTTCCGACATACCGCTCTGCTTTCGGTGAAGTTCAGAACCAGCTTCACAGAGTCTGCCGGAGAGACACGTCCTATGAAGTTCAAGGTGTACATATTGAGCCGACGAATATTTGCAATCTTAAGTGCAGGCATTGCTCTACACAAAGAATACCCAATGACAAAAAGGGCTTTATGCGTCTAGATCTTTTTAAAAAAATTCTCAACGAAAACCCTCAACTCAGATGCATAATATTAACGCGAAACGGGGAACCATTTGCCCACAATCAGATATTCGACATGATACGTCTTGCCAGTGACAAGGGGATATATATCAGTCTCTACTCCAACGGAATATTGTTGAACGATGATAATATCCCCAAAATATTTGAGAGCGGCTTGAACGAAATCACCTTCTCCATGGAAGGAGTCGGTGAATATTACAAGTACAATCGCGGGAAACCCTATGAAGCGATCGAAGCCGTAATCAACAGTGTGCTTGAGCAGAAAAAGAAAAGAAACTCTCCGTTACTTGTTGGTATAAATGCTACAGTTATAGAGGATAGCCGGCATGTAATTGACGTCAAGGAGACATGGGAAAACATAGTTGATTACGTCATAATCGAACCGCTTATGGGCGGCAACAAGGAGAGGCGCGTCAAGCCCTGCCGCACCTTGTGGCGGAATCTTGTGATTACCTGGAATGGCAATGTCGTACCATGTTGCATAGATATGGCTGAAACTCTCCCTTTAGGGGATGCAAACAAGCAGTCTCTGAGGGAAATATTCAACGGGCCGAAAGCACAAGCTCTGAGGAAACGGCATTTGCAGGCCAAATTCCCCAAGGTATGCAGCCTCTGTTATTCTTACATGTAAGCAGCGTTATGTTAATATAATTATTACGCGTAGGAAAGAGCTCCTTGTTCTCAAGGTTCTGTAAATCAATGACGTTCTACGGTAGTAGCAGTTATAGGATAGGAAGTAATAATGTTGAGAGAAAATAGACCATACAAAATACTATTTGTTAATCCTTCAGCTCGTCACAGTATCAGGATGGAGCTTGCTAATGACATAATTGAGGAATATGGGACCTATCCGCCTCTCGGCCTCGTCTATCTTGCAAGTTTTTTAAAACTGAAATGCAGATACCCCATGGAAGGAAAAATTGTAGACTGTATTGCGGAGAAAATGAGTGATGAGGCTCTGGAAAATACTATTAGAGCATATTCTCCTGACATGCTGGCTGTCACAACTTATACACCCAACTTTGTGGACTCTCTCATTGCTTGTGATATTGCAAAGAAGGTCAATCCCGGGATAAAAACATTCCTTGGCGGACATCACACTGACAGCTATCCTGAGGAGACGCTTTCTTTACCGAACGTTGATATGATCTGCAGGGGTGAGGGTGAAGAGACCATGCTAAAGGTCATTGAGACAATTATTGAGGGCAAAGATTTTAGCAATATTCCCGGCTTTGGATACTTTAAGGACGGGAAGCCCGTTATTGATATGTCTCTTCCTTTCATAACTGACCTTGACACGCTTCCCTTGCCTGACAGGAGCCTGATAAATAGCAATTTATATCAATCTGTTCTTGGATCGGAACGTATATCTGCCACCGTCATATCTTCGCGCGGATGCCCGAACCTGTGTACCTATTGCTACAGTCCCTCAAAAAAGTACAGGGCGAGGAGTAACTCTTCCATAATAAGTGAATTAAAGGAGATTGAAGAAAGCGGTATAAAGGAAGTGTACTTTTTTGATGATCTGTTCTGTTTGACTCCACAGAGGGTCATTGATCTGTCCAAGGCGATACTGGAGGAGAAAATTACCCTGAGATGGAGTTTTAGGGGAAGAGTCAATGCAGTATCAGAAGAGATGATGATCATCGCAAAAAAGGCGGGATGTGAGAGGATACATTATGGTATTGAAACGTCCGATGACAGAAGATTGAAGATAATCAAGAAGAATATAACAGTTGATAAGATAAAAAAAGCCGTAGCCATGACACGAAAACACGGGATAATAGCCATTGGTAATTTTATGATAGGCCTGCCTGGAGAGACAAGGGAGGAGATCTACACGACATTCAGGTTCATGAAAGAGCTGAAGCTGGATTATGTGGAAGTCGGGGTGCTCACACCTTATCCAAATACTGAACTGTACAGGGACGGGCTCGAAAAAGGAATAATCAAGTCGGATTACTGGAAGACATTTGCTGAAGACCCCAAAGGAGTTTATCCCGGATTCAGACCGCAAGTATGGACAGAGCACCTGTCCCAGGAAGAACTTTTCAAACTGGCCCACAAAGGTTTTAGTCATTTTTACATGAGACCTGCACATGTTCTGAAAACGTTTATGAAGGTAAGATCTCCCAAGGAGTTTTTGACCATGGCCAGGGGAGGATTTGCACTTCTTTTTTCAACGATCAAAGGAGACTGATCTTTCTATTTGGAGCGCATGACAAAAACCGAATATTCCCAGAATCCACTTTTTATATTGTAGTATCGCCTGATTTGAAAATCTTTTTCCAGTATCATCCTGTATGAAGAAGCCGGTCTGATATTGTTTCCGATATCATATTTCTGCAGCACTTTGCCGATAATGTTCCATGGGACACTCACAGGAGCATCTTCTATTAATAACAATACTCCATCCGGTTTCAATATCCTCTTTGCTTCTTTCAAAACGAATTCTACCGTGGAATCGTCGAGATGGTGAAGAAAGCCTAACATCAGGATTTTATCAAAATACTCGTCGCTGAAGCCACTGTGCCTGGCGTCACTGCAAAGGAACTTTCGCTTATATTTATTCCGTGCATAATCGATATATTTTTTTGAAATGTCCAGACCCTGATAGCAATCTGGTGAGAAGAGGGTACAGAATTCCCCTGTTCCGCAGGGGATATCAAGAATTTTCTCTTTCGGAGTAAGTTTAACGCGATTTAGATCTAAGGAAAATTCTTTCCTGATAACTTTTGTTAGAGATGCGTAGTTAGCTTCTATAAGACGTCTTAATGCATTGAAGATTACTGGTTGATCAGCTAAATACCGTATGACTGTTTTCATTTATTTATTAACATGAATAATACAATTTTCACTATGAGTCACTGCTCATTTTCCAGGCTCATGCAACTTTGATAAAGAGGCTTAAATCAGTTTGTAACTAAAGATATTTTTTTGAAGAAACGTACTATATAGATAGTAGAATATGTTACTATAATATAAAATGATCCGTAAAGCTATTAATATAATTTTCATTTCTTCTCAGAACAGTTTATTGCCACCCAATAAATCAATTATTAAAAAAACTCAATTTAGTAACAAGTTATTATACCTGCACGAACATACAGAAAATAGTTTCAATTTATTTCGATTTCTCTAAATATGAACTCGAGGTTCATTATAATTATTTTCTTTTTCTCTTAAAGCAAAAACTTAATTATATGATCAAGGTAAAACCAGTAGTGTTTATATTGACCATTATAGTCTTTGTTGGGGCATTGGTCCCATATGTTTTTTTTGACAATAACTTCCTGATCAGAAAATGGAATATCCCTTTGGCTCCCCCGGGATTTTATGATGCGCGTCAGATGGGTATGGCTGCGGAATCTTATGCTCAGGGATATGATCCATTAATAAAAAATCCTCTCAACCAAAGTGGAAATCTACTCAATTATCCAAGAATCTGGCATCTGCTCTTTGCGTTAGGGATTAATCAAAGCCATACTAATCTCATAGGAAGCATTTCTGTATTTCTTTTTTTCATAGGTATCGGGTTGTTTTGGTTTTCTAAAAATATTGATAATCTTACATGTTTAATTTTGTCCATAGCAATTCTTTCATCGGCTGTAATGCTTGGTGTTGAAAGGGGCAATATTGAATTAATATTATTTTTTATTCTTTCTTTAGCTATATCAACTAGTTATTCGTCCAATATCCTGGCGTTATTTTTTTTCCTGATTGCTTCTTTTCTTAAACTATATCCGATTTTTGGATTAGTTTATCTATTAAAAGAAAATAAAAAGAAATTCTGGTCATTATTTCTGTTGACAATGGGTGTTTTCATTATATACTTGCTCGCTACATTTGTTGACACTTTGCGAGTTTACGATACAACGCCGAAACTTCCAGGAAGTTCTTTTGGATTAAATGTGTGGTGGATGGGACTAAAAAGCCAACGTTTTTTTAATCTTCCAATGTCCGAAAATGTTATTCTTTATCTCAGGGTGTTATCCTATGCAATGGTATTCCTGATATCTTTAGGAGCATTATTTTATGGTTTGCGGAATAAGGATGCAGATAAATATGCAAGTGGAAAACATTTAGATACTTTTAGGGTCGGGGCTGGTATTTATATAGGCTGTTTTATTTTAATTAATAATGCTGATCACAGACTCCTTTTTTTGATTTTTACTATCCCCCAGCTAGTTTCATGGTTTTATATAAGAGAACATGGTTTTTTACCAGTGGCCATTTTAACATTGTCTGTAATGTTTGTGTCTCTGTGGAATGCTTTCATTATGCGATTTTTGGGTTTAAAGTTGACTTTTCTACTGGAGGAAATTGCTAATTGGGTTATTTTTACAGGGCTACTCTATCTTTTCATTTCCTCGCTTCCGGATTGGTTCCGCAGTTATTTACGTAGGTCTGTTACTAAAACAAATACGTTATATCCATAAAATTAGTATATAGTTTCCCTTATTATAAGTATAAAACATGACTTAATTAGTTATCGTGGACATCTAATGCATTATTAAGAATGAGAGTCTCGGAATTCCTTCAAAGATGGGGCATGCAGTGAAATTCCAAGTATGTATAAAAATATCCGGTATGACGAAAGCCCATTGACATGTGCTAAACACTGCTATCACTATCTCCTGCTATTAGAACTTTTACCTTTTCAATCGACTACTACATATGAAACTTACTTTTTCCATGGGTATCTGCCCCATCTTATTGCATCCGAGTATTTTTATGAACATCTCCGAGGGATCTGTGCTGAATATTATTTATTTCATAATATGCGTTTTTTTAGTAAAATCTAACCCATCTGTCTTAATTGTAACCTCCCCTTTAATCATATAGTTATGATATAAGTTCAGAAGTGTCCGGTAAAAAAGTAGAAGCAATATGGTCTGATACACTTGATTGTTGGATAATAGTGGTGACGACATTTGTCCAAGACAGGAGATAAAAAAGGAAGCCGCAAATAAGTATCTTTAGCTTCGTACATTTAACAATGGGACAGAATTAAGGAATGGATTGACGAAGTGGCTTGTTTTTTACAATGGAGAGAGACCTCATCAATCACTGAACGATCTTGAGGTATATAATGAAAACCTTACCCCGGTTCTAGAGGCTGCCTGATGCCTCAGTACAACAAAAGGATCAGAGCCTATTTCATGCTTCAGGCTGTCCAAAGGATGGCGGCCACCTCTCAGAAATGGGTATATGATATGATAAATCTGCTTAGATACTGTTATACTATTTCTTAACTAAATGAATAATACAGACAATTTTCAAAAATATACTTCAAAAAATCCGGCGCAACGATATCTGATAACTTCTTTTCTTGAAACTCTTTTTTCGTGTGTTAAGGATCTGCAGGTTATGAGTGTTTTAGATGCAGGCTGTGGGGAAGGCTTTGTACTTTCTGAATTCAGGAACCGGAACGTCGGAGTCCAGCTGGAAGGGGTTGACTTTTCGGAGGCTGCCCTTAATATGGGAAGAAAGATGTTCCCTTATCTCAATCTGAAAAAAGAGAATATTTACAACCTCCCTTACAAAGATAATTCATTTGATCTGGTAATATGCACCGAGGTAATGGAACATCTCGAAACCCCCCGAAAGGTGCTGGATGAGATAATGAGAGTATCAAAAAAATATTGCCTCTTTTCTGTGCCTAATGAGCCTTTTTTTATGATATCTAATTTTTTAAGAGGTAAAAATCTTACAAGATGGGGGAATGATATAGAGCATATTCATCACTGGAGCAGCAGCGCGTTCAAAGCTCTGATTGGGGAAAAGCTTAATGTAATTAAAGTTAAAAGGCCATTTCCCTGGATTATTGTACTTTCGGAAAAAATATAATTATGAATTTTGTCGATACTTACATTTCTAGAAAGGCAATAGAACTAGCAACTGCAGTTCTGGAGTCAGGTTATGTTACTGCTGGAAAATATGCTGATAAATTCGAAGAGGAACTTGAAATACGCCTCGGACTTATAAATCCTGTAACACTGAACAGCGGGACGTCCGCTCTGTACCTTGCATTAGCTGTTGCCGGAATAAAACCTGGTGACGAGGTCATTATCCCGCCACAGACATTTATTGCAACAGGACTTGCGGTCATGATGCACTATGCCGTACCTGTATTCGCTGACATCCAGTATGACACAGCCAATATTGCACCGGATTCAATCAGGAAGAAAATTACCGAAAAGACACGGGCGATAATTCCTGTTCACTGGGGAGGCTACCCCTGTGACCTTGACGAAATAAACGCTATTGCAAAAGAACATGGCCTTGCAGTAATTGAAGACGCTGCGCATGCACTGGGAGCAGTTTACAAGGGCAGGCCTGTTGGCGCGATATCACGTTTTACGGCATTGTCTTTTCAGGCCATAAAACATGTAACTACTGTGGATGGAGGGGCTTTGTGCTGCCTTAATGAAGATGATTACTATCATGCAAAGAGGCGCAGGTGGTTTGATATAGACAGGGAAAATGCAAAGCCTTCCGTCCTTGGAGAGCGGGAATATGATGCCACGGACGTGGGCTATAAGTGCCATATGAATGACCTGACAGCGGCAATAGGGATTGGCAACCTCTATGACTTTCCATCAATGCTGAAACGCAGGCACGAAATAGCAGGGAGGTACCGTACTGCATTGAAAGGAGTTTCAGGAATCAGTCTGCTGGGCTATAAGGACGACAGGACATGTGCATACTGGCTCTTTACCATGCTGGTAGAAAGACGGGAGGATTTTATCCGGGCCTTAAAAAGCCGGGGGGTACCGGCATCGGTCGTACATTTAAGGATAGACAATAATTCTGTTTTCGGAGGCACCAGACCAGACCTTGTGAACCAGGCGCGGTTTGATGAAAATCAGGTCTCCGTCCCTGTGCACAATGGATTAACAGACGAGGACGTAAGCCTTGTAATCGAATCGGTCAAAAAGGGCTGGTAGTATTACTTTCGAGTTACCTCGAAAGAGCCAATTATAAGGACATCAACCATGTTTTCCCTCAAGGCCTGTACCGCATTGTAGGGAGAGCATACAATCGGCTCTTCATGCTTGTTGAATGATGTATTGATAAGGGAGAGACCTCCTGTTTCTTCATACCACTTCAAAAGCAGTTTATGGACCGTAGGCTCGCTCTCTTCTGATATGACCTGAGGCCGTGCGGTTCCGTCTATATGGACCGCTGCAGGACAATTTTCGATCATTTCTTCTTGACAGTCATAGGTAATAGTCATATAGTAGCTCGCAATCTGGTCTTTTTGCCATTTTTTATAGCATTTCGGGGCCAGTTCAACAGCAGTTGCCGGGGCAAAGGGCATGAACTCGGTCCGCTGCATTCTGTCATTTAACCATTTGTTTACAGACTTGTCATTGCAGTGGTACATAATGCTGCGGTGGCAAAGTGCTCTTGGCCCATGCTCCATGCGGTCCTGGAACCATCCTACTACTTTATTTTCTTTGATTGCGCGGACCGCGGATTCAATTTTCATATCACTGCCTTGGAGCCTTGAGATATTAAATTCTTTTTCATTTATATAAGCGGAAATTTCATCATCGCTGAACTCAGGGCCCAGGTACATAGAATCCATTTGCACTTTCTTACCAGTTAATTGATATGCAGCACCAGCAGCAGCACCCAGGGCAAGTCCACCGTCGGACATGTGTGGTTGTATAAATACGTTTTCTACCTGCGTGATATCGAATATTTTTTTGTTCAGTGAAACATTCGCAAAAACGCCGCCTGCCATGCATACATGTTTCAGGCCGGTCTTTTTCAGATAATATTCCGCCATACTCACCACAATATTTTCTAAATGCCTCTGAGCAGCAGCGGCAATATCCTCGCGCTTTGCCTGTTTAATGATTTGTACCAGCTCTTCAGAGAATACCGGATCGTGAAGCCAGGGCCTGTAATATGGCCCGGTGTGGGAAATGATGCGTCCGTCTTTATATGAAATCATTTTTTCCATCAGGGGCAGGTATTTTGACGGATCGCCATAGGCCGCAAGACCGGTTATCTTTCCTTCATGTCGGTTCACCTTGAATCCTAAAAGAGCAGTAATACGTGCATAAAAAAACCCGAGACTGTCTATACTTGAAGTCCGATGAATAACTTCGTACTTGCTGTTATTAAATACACTTACAGTAAATGATTGATAGTCGCCCCGGCCGTCTGCGGTCAGGACCAGGGCCGATTCAAAGGGTGAACAGGCAAAGGCACTGAGAGCATGGCATTCGTGATGATCCATGTAGAAGGTCTTAGAATCGAGATTGTTCTTTCTGACGAAGTCAAGAAAGTGTCCGTGCACTTCTGCATCTCTGCTGATCTCGATCTCGACTCTTTTACGGAACGTCTCAATCTGTGAGGGATTATTGAGGGCCTCTTCGACCACACGGTCAAAAAACATGAGCAGATGCTTGCCGGACTTGAAATCTCCGCTCCAGCCGTATGCAACATAGTCAACGCTGGATAGCCCGATATTCTGGTGCTGCAGGACATATTCAACAGACTGCGACGGCCAGCTGCTGTCATTTTTGATGCGGGTGAATCTCTCTTCACTTGCAGCTGCTACTATCCGGTTATCTTTTACGATGCATGCACCAGATACGTCTTCGTTGACTATTCCCAATATGATCATTATTTATTACCTGAAAGAAAATAACGAGATACTGTTATAGGCGTACATTCCCGAAGAACTCAGGAACACACCTGGTTTTTCATGCATAGGATGTTTAAAAGAAAAAAGTTCCAAACGGAAGAATATTTTTTTAAATAAACTTGATATAATAGTTTATCATAGATAAATTGGTTTTTGTTATCATCAGTAACAAATATTATATCGTCACGCATAACCTGTCTTGACAAATATCCAATAAATACTTTGTATCATAAAGGTGATTAAAAAAGATTACCGTTCATCTATTATGCTGCATTAATAATTAGATAAGCATAAAAAATATTGTCATGGAAAAGCCATATATACAAAGAGTGCAAAAAAATTATTCCATCCCGTGGTATGAACAGATTCAGAAAGAAGTCCTGTTTTCCCCGGAGGATGAGCCGCAAATTTACTATTCAATTAAACCGTCAGATTATGTAACTGCACTGACCCGTACATCAGACAACAAATTTATATTATTGAGGCAGTACAGGCCGGCTGTTGAGGACTTTACTTTTGAACTTCTGAGCGGTCACCGTGAAGAAGGGGAGACCCCGGTGCAAGCCATTATGAGGGAATTGGCTGAAGAAACAGGGTGCAGAGCTGATAACGTTACACTGCTTGGTGAGGTTATCCCTGACACAGGGAGGCTGGAAAACAGACTGTGGGCGTTTTATATTGGCAATGTTGAAGTAAATCATCTTCCTGATCCGGCTGAAAACGAAGGCATCGAAGTGCACCTTGTTACTCCCGGAGAACTCATCGACATGGTGTATAGCGGTAAATTGAATCATGCCCTTGATTTGAGTGTTATAAGTCTGGCAATTTTCCGGAAGTTTTTAAAAATATAAAACATTAAGGAGCTTCAAACAGAATGAAGATATTGATTACTGGCAGTGAAGGATCACTTGCCCAAATGGTGATACCCTATTTGCAAAAAGAAGGACATGAAATTATAGGAATTGATAACTTTGCCCGTTACGGTCATATTGAAAGGGAGCGCAATTATGCTTTTATGACCGGAGATCTGGGAGATACCGCGGTAGTCAAATCTATTTTCGCAAAACACGCATTTGACGCAGTATTCCACTTCGCTGCTCTGATTTACGGAGTGGTCGGATTTCACAAAAGACCTGCTGACATTATTGCCGACAATAATCTGATGACCATTAATTTGTTGAAATACGGGCACGATAAAATAAAACGCTTTATCTATCTATCTTCTTCCATGGTATATGAGCGCAGCATGAAATGGCCCCATCACGAGGATGACACTGTCGATGTGGCAGTCATGAGCACGTCCTACGGGTTGTCCAAATATATAGGAGAGAGGGTCACGCAGTCATATCACGAACAGTATGGTGTGGATTACGTGATCTGGCGGCCCTTTAATATTATCACCCCATTTGAGGCCCCGGAGGAAGAAGGCTTTAGCCATGTATTTGCTGATATGGTGGAAAAGATACTTGTGCAGAAGCAGAGCCCGCTCAATGTATTTGGCGACGGTGAGCAGATAAGGTGCTTTACGAATATTTACGATGTTGCCGATGCCCTTGCCCGGTTTTCTTTATCTGATAAATCAACTAATCAGATTTATAATATCGGCAATACCGAGCCAACGACCATTAAAGAACTGGCAGCTAAAATAGTTAAAATAGGCAAGGAGCACGGTTTGTTGCCGGAAGATTACAACCTTGCATTCAATTACCAGCCAATTTATGCTGATGACGTGAAAAAGAGAATCCCTGACGTAGCAAAAATAAAAGAAGATTTCGGCTGGGAAGCCAAACTGAAAATAGACGAGTCTCTGACTGGATATATCAAACATAAATTTAATGTGTAAGTGCTGAGGAGACGTTATATGGCAAGAAATGATAAAGTTTGTGTTTTGGGCATGGGTTTTATCGGGCTGACACTCGCCGCTACACTGGCTGAGGCTGGAAACGATGTCCTCGGGGTGGATGTGATTCCGGAAGTCGTGGACTCACTGAAGGCGAAAAAGTGCTATTTCTTTGAGCCAGGACTTACAGAGGCCGTTAAAAAATACGGTGGGAAAAACTTAAAGTTCTCGACTGTGATATCAGACAAAACATGCAACTACTATGTAATATGCGTAGGCACTCCCATTGATCAGGCAACAGCCAAGCCAAGGCTTGAATACATTGAAAATGCAGCACGAAGCATTCTGCCCTTTCTCAAAAAAGGAGACACCATTATTTTGCGGTCAACCGTTCCTGTGGGAACATCTCGCAATCTTGTAGCAAGAATGATTGAAACGGAAACGAACCTGTCCCCGGGAAAGGACATCTACTTCGGCTTTGTGCCTGAGCGTACAGTTGAGGGTAATGCCATGTATGAACAGAAATTTATTCCTCAGATGGTCGGTGCCCTGAACAAGGAAAGCGCGAAGAAGATAGCCCGGCTCTTCGGCACATTTAACAAGCAACTGATACATGTCCCTGATATAGAGCACGCGGAGCTGTGCAAGATTATTGACAATACGTATCGCGATGTTACCTTTGCCTATGCCAACCAGATGGCGATGATATGTGAAGAACTGGGACTGGATTTCAATATAATCCGCCAGACCTGCAATTACAAATATTCCCGTAATAATATCCCTTCTGCGAGTCCAGGGGTAGGTGGTGCCTGTCTTACCAAAGACCCCTATATACTTATTGATCTCTGCAACAAGCTTAATATCAACATGGAGCTGATCAAGTCAGCCAGGGCTATAAATGAAGTGACGGTATTTAATCTGGCCAAAAAGGTACTTCATCGTCTTACGGCTCTTGGGAAAAACATCTGCGCCTCCAAAATATTTATAATGGGTTTTGCATTTAAGGGTGACCCTGAAACAAGCGATATGAGGTTCTCTACAACTATTGATCTGGTAAATTACCTTAAGCCTTTCTGCTCAAACCTGTTTGGCTACGATGCAGTAGTGGATACGAAGCAGATTGAAGCTATTGGGGTAAAATACTGTTTAATAGAAGAAGGCTTTAAGGGGGCGGACGTAGTCCTTATTATGAATTCCCATGAGAGCCACATGGATTTAAACATTAAGAAACTTGCAGCACGGGCCAATGACTCCCTTATCTTTATAGATTGCTGGAATCTGTACGATAAGAATAAAATAGCAAAATATAAAAATATCATCTATAGCAGTGTTGGTATATACTAAATTTAATCACTTTGTTTGTCCGGCAAATGTAATTTCTATTGTACGTACAGGGAATGACTGAAGACGAAATAAAAAAAGACAATAAACTGTTAACGCTAATCATGCCGGTGTACAATGAAGGTGATGCGGTCATCCCTGTCATCTCCACGCTGTTCCTCACAGTCCATTGCCCTCTGAAGATTATCGTGGTACACGATTCACCGCAGGATGCTACAGTAAAGACCGTAAATAAATTACAGAAATATTTTGACGACCTCTATCTTGTTCAGAACAAATGGAGCAACGGCGTGCTTAATGCAATAAAGACCGGATTTGAGACCGCTGATACCCCTTATGTAGGGGTGTGGGTGGCCTACCACCTAGACCCCTTCGGGATTGTCAATGCTATGATAGAAAAACTGGAAAATGGCTGCGACCTCGTATCAGCCAACCGGTTTACAGTCGACAGTTCAAGGGCAAGGGGGAATACAACAAAAAAGCTCCTCTCACATGGGGCAAATATGGTACTGAATAAAATCATCGGAATGCCCATATCAGACATTACGACTTCAATTAAAGTCTATAGAAAATCTATGCTGGATTCAATTGAAATTGAAACGGTAGTCAATGGTGGATGGGCTGTTAATTCGGAACTGGCAATAAAGGCCGCTATGAAAGGTTACCGTATGGATGAAATCCCCCTTGAGAAAAAAAATATTACCCTTGTTCATGGATTGACAAATTTTAAAGTGCTTAAGCAACTCCCGACATATTTCCATTGGCTGTTTATCGGTTGGAAAAATAGAAAATTAATAAAATCATATTTACAGAAAAATTAACCAAATTAATGGAATATCTTTTTATTAGTGTTTTTCTAAGGTTCTAATGACCAATAGCAAAAAGGCAAAACTGGTATCTATAATAATAAGAACAAAAAATGAAGAACGATTTATTGGACAAACATTATCTGTTATTTATTCTCAAACATATAATAACTTTGAAGTCCTGATTATTGATTCGGGGTCTTCAGATAGAACAATCGAGATAGCAAAAAAATATGCTGTTACTGTTTTTGAGATCAAACCGGAAGAGTTTACTTGGGGATATGCTTTGAACTATGGCTTTGTAAGGGCGCATGGAGAATATATAATCTGTTTGAGCGCACACGCTTTGCCGTTATCAGATAACTGGCTCGAAATAATAATTGATAATTTTAAAGATGAGTGCGTTGCTGCCGTGATGTGCAACACCCTGCCGTGGCCAGACTGCAATCCATTTGACAGACGGGGGTTATTAAAAAAATTTAATATCCGAAAACAAGATCTTAAGGTAGGTGGGCCATATATTTTTGGGAATGTAAGTTCAGCAATAAGAAAAAATGTATGGGAAAAAATACATTTTGACGAATCGTTAACCTATTGTGAAGATGAAGAATGGATGAGACGAGTTAAAAGATTAAACTATAAGGTGATATATGAACCAGAAGCAAAGGTCTATCACTCTCACAATGAAAATCTAAAAGGGATTCATAAGAGAGCTTTTTCGCAAGCATATGCCGTTACAACCCTCAAATTCGAAGAAATTACATTGTGGAATATTTTTTTTGAGGTAATTGCAGGATCACTGTATGATATGTTGTATGTTCTTATTAAATTTGAGAATCTAAAATGGTTTTTGTTTGCACCACTCAGAAGAATTGTTATAGGTTATGCAAAACTAAAAGCAGTATTAATGGCCAAATAAAACTATGATGATTTTTTCTATGTGTTATCGGCACGTCATTTATCTAATTGTATATGATTCTAATATTAAAGCCTGATAGTGCCGCACGGTAATCAGTATGCTTGACGAACTTAGGATATCAATATTATTGCAAAGTTAGTAATTTTAGGCGGTAGACTCTTTTCCTGCTCTACCTACATCTCGCATCAATTAATTTAGAATAAATCTCAATGGAAAAGGGAGCATTGAACTCGTTGCAGTTCCGGAGCAGCGGTGTAAGTACACAACGATCTGAGATATAAGTTAACTGGACTACCCCCAGCTATAGTGCCAGTTTAAGTTAGAGTTTTCCAGTAAAATCCACTGCTTCTTTCTGTGCAAATTCCTTTGGTGTCAGAAAATCCA
>QZIL01000108.1 GCA_003599025.1 Nitrospiraceae bacterium
TAAATATTTCCGGTGATGACCTCTTCCTTTCTTTAAGGTCGCAAAATGCGACCTTAAAGATTGATGCTCTTCTTCATTCAACTGAAACATAAAATCCGGTGGAAAACGATTCAAATTACGTTTAACCTGTTCGTTCAGTCTCTTTACGGGAACACCATAAAGATCAGCCAAATCAATATCTAACATGACACTGTACGCTCGAATCAGAAATATTTTTTGCTGAATTACTTCAATTGGAATTATTTCGTTCATAGCCCATCCGCCTTATTGTTGAGAGCGCAGAAGTACTACAACCTGTGTCCCCGAAATGCCAGATGATTATAACATACAAGGAACCGATCCAGCAGCTCGATCAACATTGAAGTCTTACCGCCTGCTTCTTCATTTTCATAAAACTTATTATCCCGATAAACATTAGGGTACTATGTAAAATAACCATTGGTAATTTAATGCTCAATTCGAACAATCCAATTTTACCTCCTCTTGTTTTAAAATAAACTATGCTCATAGGAACGAGGGTACTATATCCGGAAGAAGTAGATTACTGGGACGCTGACCTTTTGCAGATATCCGTCTACCGCGGCATGAACGGCAGCCTTGAATACATGAGGAAGTGCGCCCGTGCCTGCAAAGATGCCGGTATCCGCTATGTCATACATCCCGTCAAATACTCCCTTCTGCAAAATGACATGTTCGGAGAACTGATGGAAATGGCGGAACTGGCCGACCTGGCGCTGATTATGCACGACGAGCGGTCTCCTGAAGGCGGACGTCTTGAAGGCAAATCCATGGATGTCTTCACGGAGTCTCTCAGCAGGCTCAAAGCAGTGGCGCAGGTCTCCATTGAAAACTCGGCTGACACAGGGGATGCAGGATGGTTCTGGGAGAATTTTGCAGATTCTGTCACGCTTGATATCGGACATGTAGAATCATCAGGCCTGAATTCACTTGAATTCGTAACAGCACTTGACCATTCTGTCATCAACAAGATCCGCTTCGTGCATATCCACAGGAACAACGGCCTGCGCGGAGGGATTACCGACCACTGGCCTCTGACCCCTCACTGCAGGGAGGTACTGGCACTCAGGGAACTGGTCAGAATCAAACCGGATGTCAGTGTTATTCTTGAGCTTAATGAAATTGAGTCGATAGTCGAGAGCCTGAACATCCTCAGAAATATCAGGCAGGGTACTGCTGCATACTAGGGCTTCTTTATAAATCTCTCAAAGGCGTTCTTGTCATTGGCCTTAAGATATGCCTCTTCAGGGGCGATCTGTTTTTTCATCAGAAAATCCATTATAGCCTGGTCCAGAAGCTGCATGCCGTCACCCTTCCCTGTCTGTATCATGGAAGGGATCTGAAAGGTCTTGCCCTCCCTGATCAGATTTGCGATAGCAGTCTTGCAGAAAAGAATTTCCAGTGCAGCCAGACGTCCCGGCTGGTCGGTCCTCTTTAACAATTGCTGGCATATAACGCCCTTCAGCGACTCCGACAGCATAGTCCGGATCTGGGCCTGCTGCCCTGCAGGGAAGGCATCGATTATGCGGTCCACGGTCTTCGCAGCTGAACTGGTGTGCAGAGTCCCGAAGACAAGATGTCCTGTCTCTGCAGCTGTTATGGCAAGTTCTATTGTTTCAAGGTCGCGCATTTCCCCCACTAGAATGACATCAGGGTCCTCTCTGAGTGCGGCCCTCAGGGCCGATGCAAAAGACTGAGTGTGGTTGCCTACCTCACGGTGATTCACAAGACAGCCCTTGTTCTGATGCACAAATTCTACCGGGTCTTCAATGGTTAAAATGTGGTCTTTCCTGTTCCTGTTTATATAATCGATAATTGCCGCGAGCGTTGTGGATTTGCCACTGCCTGTCGGTCCGGTAACTAAAACCAGCCCCCTGCTCAACTGGGTCAATTTAAGAATCTGCTGAGGCAGGTTGAGCGCCTCCACAGAGAGGATCTCTGTAGGGATGACCCTGAATACAGCCCCTGTTCCTCTTTTCTGCTCAAAATAATTTGCCCTGAATCTTGCGACCCCTGGAATTTCATATGCAAAATCGAGATCTTTTCTTTCGAGGAACAGGTTCTTCTGCTCCTCTGTCGTGATTTCAAAAAGCAGGCTCTGCACCGACTCATTTGTAAGTTCAGGATAATCCATTTCTTCAAGCTCACCATGTTTTCTTATTTTGGCCTTTGCACCTGAGCTTAAATGCAGATCACTCGCCTTGTGTTCAATCATGTATTTAAAAAAGGCATCTATTTTAGCCATCATGTTCCTCTTTCAGCAAATTATTTAAATGATCGGAAGAATAAGTACCTTCAATCTTTTCAAATCCATAACCCAGGTCCCTGCATATATTACAACCGGTGCCGTTACAGGAATGACATCTTCGCGGAACGAACGCGTTTATGTAATAGTCTCTAAACTCTGCCGGTGCAGCATCAATAACATAAATAAATTTCTCAAACGATGACTGTTTGTCTTTAGTAGCAAGATACGGATACCCGTGTATCGGTTTACTCAGGGGAAATACATGTGAAAATCCGTAAACATGGGCATCAGAAAAAATATCACCTTCAGGAAGGAACAACCCGTAACCTCCGACAATGGCAGGCAACTTTGTTATTTCGATTCTGTTTTCCAGCGGGAAAACTGCCACAAACCTCCTGTTATTGCTGAAGGACTGTTCATACAGGAAATGGATGCCGAGATGATCAAATGCCCTGAAAATGTCCTCATTTGTGTAGTGGCCTTTTATTTCCATCAGATGTTTTAATATTCCCGATCCAAAGACATTGATACTGCAGGAGTGTTCAGCCATCAGAAAATCAATCCTGTAGAAAGAGGTCTCTCTGATTTTCTCTATGGTTTTATCAATCACTTCAATTAAATCCGGGAGCCCGACTTTATTAAAGGTCTGTTTTAATAAATCCTTGATCTTGCTGCCGCTTCCTGTAGATAGCGCCACTTTTTTAGCGAATGAATCCTCAATGAAGGCAATCGCGGATTTATTGAATGGGTCCTCGATAACTATCGATATGTGTTCATCTGTTTCATACAGAGGCAGGACCCTGTTCTCTATCAGAAACTCTTTTGGAAATTTACCCAGTATTTCAACATTGACATTAATGTCATCAACTATAACGTAAGGGATGTCCAGTTGCTTGCTGAGCACCCAGTCTATGTCTTCCATACTGACTTTGCCGAGTTTGACCAGCGCTTCACCCAGCCTGAGTCCGGTCTCTTTCTGAAGGGCCAATCCTTCATTTAAATCATGTATATTTATCAACCCGTATTCCAGCAGCAGGGTCCCTAAATCTTTCCATTTAGACATAATATTCTCCGTAATTAGTAAACCAGGGATGGTTTATACCTTTGGTACTGCATTATTAATCGGACTATGTCAGGAAATCTTGATGCATTGAGAGAAGAATATTAATGGAACATAAAAATGAGGATGTTGACAGTTTAGGGGACATGGTTGATGTTGAAAAGTTGGGCTCTTGTTAGGTGGGATAAACCTTTTCACATCAATGTCAACATCCTCAGATTGAATATAACCCAACTTACCTGGTTTTTTTATGATATAAATCATATAGGACGCTGTGCGGTTTCTGCATCATATCATCCGGCTCAATAAATAATAAATGAAAACAGTGAATTACAAGCCAGCTTTGTTCACATGATTTAATCTCATATGGTTAAATATTTGACAAACTGACTGCAGTTTATTTAAACTCATCTTCATATAAACAGACATTTATATATAAGATGCCATTTTATACTGTTGTTACCTGTATATTAGTACATATTATAGCCAACATATAAATGGTTATCTAACTTAAATGAGACCTATGCCAGGCAGAAACTAAATATGGACAACATTCTTCCAGTTTTCAAGGCCTTGTCTGATGAAACAAGACTCAGGATACTCTCTTTAATGAAAGACGGAGAAATATGCGTCTGTGATATTGCCGAGACATTAAAAATGACTCAGCCGAATATTTCTTTTCATTTGAGCATGTTAAAAGAAGCTGGATTAATAAAGGACAGAAAGAACGGCAGGTGGATACATTACTCACTCGCTGAGTCAGATATGTTCATAAGGTTCCTGCTTATAGGGGTCTTTGAAAGATTGAGTGAAAAGCCTCCGGTGATAATCAGGAAAGGCAGAAAATGCTGATAAGGGAATAAATATGAAAACCAGCCATAATAGCCCCAAAAAGCTGTCCTTCCTGAACCGGTACCTCACGCTGTGGATATTTCTGGCCATGACTGCCGGTGTCGGCGGGGGTTTTCTCTACCCGGACATCGAGTCTTTCATTAATTCCTTCCAGGCCGGTACAACAAACATCCCTATCGCAATAGGACTTATCCTTATGATGTATCCTCCACTGGCCAAGGTGCGATATGAAGACCTGGGAAAGGTGTTCAGGAACAAAAAAGTGCTCGGGCTGTCTCTCATTCAGAACTGGGTTATCGGCCCTGTCCTTATGTTTATTCTGGCAATAGTGTTTCTTCAGGGATATCCCGATTATATGGTTGGCCTCATCATGATAGGCCTGGCGCGCTGCATCGCAATGGTCATTGTCTGGAACGAACTGGCGTGCGGTGACACGGAATACACTGCCGGGCTTGTTGCGTTCAACTCTGTCTTTCAGGTACTATTCTACCCGGTTTATGCATATATTTTCATAACCGTATTGCCTGCGTGGCTCGGACTGAAAGGGGCTGTAGTAGAAGTCACAATGGTCCAGATTGCGGAAAGCGTCTTTATCTATCTGGGCATACCTTTTATTGCAGGTATCATCACGCGTTTCAGCCTTATCAAATTGAAAAACCAAGCGTGGTATGAGGAGTCATTTATCCCGCGGATAAGCCCGATAACTTTAGTTGCGCTGCTTTTTACCATAGTAGTCATGTTCTCACTGAAGGGCAACTATATTGTCAGGCTTCCGCTTGACGTAATCCGCATCGCCATACCGCTGCTGATATATTTTGTAGTAATGTTCCTTATTTCATTTTACATGTCCAAAAAGATCGGGACGGATTATCAGAAATCGGCTTCTCTTTCTTTCACAGCAGCGAGCAATAATTTTGAGCTTGCGATTGCAGTTGCTGTAGCGGTCTTCGGTATCAATTCAGGCGCAGCCTTTACCGCTGTTATCGGCCCGCTGGTTGAAGTCCCGGTCCTGATCGGACTGGTCAATGTTTCATTGTATTTTCAGAAAAAATATTATGCGGCAGAATCCTGCCGGGTCAAAGGAGTGGATGTCCTGTGAAGAAAATCATGTTTTTATGCACCGGCAATTCCTGCCGGTCCCAAATTGCGGAAGGTTTCGCCTGTGAGTACGGGAAAGGGTTTATAGAAACTTATAGTGCGGGTTTAACGCCTGCAGGGGTAAATCCTCGTGCTGTCTCAGTTATGAAGGAAGCAGGGATTGATATTTCAAACCAGAAATCAGAGGCTATTGATGAGGACCTTCTTAAACAGATGGATATTATCGTTACTCTCTGCGGACACGCCGAGGCGTTATGTCCTTCAACCCCGCCAGGTATAAAACGTATTCATATGCCTGTTGACGACCCTGTCGGCACAATAGGATCAGAAGATGAGATAATGACTGCATTCCGCAGGGCCAGAGACGAAATAAAGGAAAAAATCAGCGTCCTGATCAAGGCAATACATTAACCAGCGTCAGACCTTTTTTTCTCCAGTGTTTTCAGAAGCCACCTTCCGGGTTTCGTCACTACCGGTAAATTCAGAAGTTGCCTTCTTGAAATTTGTTATGGCCTCTCCAATGCCTTTACCGATTTGAGGCAGCTTGGAGGCCCCGAATAAGACCACTACGATTATCATAATAATAACCAGTTCTGTAACACCGAGTCCGAACATTTTTTACCTCCTTTTCTGATCAACTGATGCCGGGTTTACAAATTAATCTTTCCTGCTGTTCCCTGTTCTGCTGCTGATATATTTCCGACTATTCTTTCTCTCTCAGTTTCGATAAAACTCCGGGTCAATCCTGCAAGTCCGAGATAAAAACTGTTTTCTGTGCCCTCATTTATTCTGCTGCAGAATTTGGTCACCCACCTGCCCAGGAATTTCTCATAAAATGATATCTGTTTTTCCAAATAAAGACGGGCCGCGTCCATGTCCGGCTTCTCCAATGCCTCTGTTTCCTTAAATACAAGATAATACATAAATTCAAGCTCAACTGCTATATGATCAGGCAGGTTTTTGAAGTTGCTGTCCCTGGCAAGTCCTTCCGCCTGATACGAACGTATAACTTCCATTGTCGAGTCACTCATGATCTTTTTTGCCCCGTCAAGATAAATCGAACCATACGGGGGGGCCGTCATTTCATAAGGTCCGACAAAGAGCCTGGCGTACTCGACAGCAAGATCTTCGTCGCTGAACAGCAGGATGTCCTGCCTCATTGCAGAAGAGAAGACAGCTGCTTCAGGACATATTTGCTGCAGGCCTCCTGTAAGGTTTTCAAGAAGCTTCTCCTCTATTATCTCATCCCTGCACGGCAGATAGAAACATGCTGCAAGCATTCGGTAGCACTCGCCCCTGGCCCTCTCACGATGAATTAAATTCTTGCTGTCCATTATAATCCTTAGAATAGAGCTACCAAGTACTGACATAACAAAGCCTCGTAGTCGTCATTCCGGGCTTGACCAGGTCGGATCGACTCGTCGAGTAGACTCGATTCGAGAACCCAGAGACAAAAGAATGGATTCCCGCTCGGAATCGAGTCGATTCGACTTTCGCGGGAATGACAAACAAGATGGCTTTCAATATGTCGGTCTTAGTATCATACGCATGCTGGGGCGTTGCATGCAACGCCCCAGCTGTCCTCGTGCTCAATCTCTTACGCTGACTTGGCCTCTGCCTTGAAGCTCCTTATATAATACACATTTGGCTTAGTACTGTCTTTTTCGTCCCTCTGCTTCAGGAGCTCCCCTTTATTGTTTTTGAGCTGTACAGGCTTATACTTCTTAATCAGCTGGCTTACCTCGCTCTTCGGGTCGCTCGCGTCTCCAAATATGCGGGCCCCTGCAGGACATGATACCACACAATAAGGATCTTCGCCTCTCCTGACCCTGTGAATACAGAAATGGCACTTGTCAATCCAGCCGTCCGCTCTGACGTCCTTGATCTGGCCCTTACCCTTCGTCTCTTTCTTGTCACGTGGTTTCATTTCATCCCTGAACTCGTATTCATGTTTATACGGAGGTGTCGCTTTCACTGCTTTAGCAAGTCCAGCAGGAGAAGATGTTCCCCCCTTGATCAGTTCAGTGCTGCTCTTATGAAAATCGTGAGTCTCTTTGCCGACCTCATTGAAGCTTATAACACTGTACTGAACACCTTCCTTGTCCACGTCAAGGACGCTGTATGGGCAGTCCTCCTGGCAGCGCTTGCACTGGATACAGTACCTGTAATTGTACATTGTAATGCCGTCTTCTGTCTTGTACAGTGCCTTCGGCTCCGGACAGCGGTCCTTGCACTTTGGATTTTCACAGTGGTTGCACAAAACCGGCATAGCCGTATATTTCAAATCCGGGAATGTGCCCTCCATACTGTAAATAAAGTCCGCCCAGTTAAACGTCTGACCACGCTCTTTTGTCTGCGAATTGTTTTCCGTTTTGCATGCGAGCGCGCAGGCACCACAACCAACACATTTCTGCAAATCTATCACCATTGCATATTGCATATTTTATCCTCCCTTCCTTAAACTTTTTCTATTTTTACGCCCGTGAACCCACCATTACGCGCTGTACTTCCTGTCAGACGCTCATAGTCATCAGGCATAAGTTCATTGTTGTTACCGCCTTTAGGAAGGAATTTTGAATAATCCTTTGCAGCGACCCGTCCATATGCCCAGTGTCCCTGTCCATAACACTTTGCAACAGTGCCGGGCCTTACGCCTTCCCAGAGCTTGGCCTTTACCTTAATACTGCCTGTTACGGAGGAGACTTTCACCATATCGCCGGTTTTAATCCCGAGTTTCTTGCCGTCAACCGGATTTATCTTTAACACGTCATCCCAGCTTTCATCACCGACGTCGACCTTTTTGAACTGATGATACCACGGCAAGTTCTGACTTCTGCCTTCCCGGTTGAGTCTTGACTTGTAATCAATGAAGGTAAACGGATACTGCTTTTCGTCGCCATGTCTGATTGGCGGTTCATAATGCGGTACAAAAGCCAGTTCGCCCTTCGCCGTGTAATTGCTTGCCTGAAGTACGTCATCCACCGTAGTCTTATGCTTTTCAGCATGTTCGGTAAGGGACTTCTTCAGGGTTTCGCTGTAGAACTCGAACTTGTGGGTCACTGTGCCCTCTGTCTCCTTCTTACCGTCCTTTTCCACTTCTTTTCCGAACTTGCCGCCCCAGAGCTTCTTAAACGCATATGCCTCTGAATTGTATATACCCTTCTTTTTGAAATCTTCCCAGCCGGCGATTTTGTCACCCTTAAGAGGCTCTTTCGGCATCCACAGAGTGGCACTTGCGATCTTTGTTGCTATCAATGCGAACTCCTGCGCATTTGCAGGGGTAGCGCCGGTCTCAGGGTCTTTGAATTCCTTTGAGAAGTAATCATATATATTCGGGAAACCCTTCGCCTTCAACTTCTCTGCAAGAAGCCACATAATCTCCGTCTCATCATCTTTAACATCCCACATCCGCTTGATAACAGGCTGCTGTATAGAGGCGTGAGAATACGTATTGCCCTTATTGGTTATTACCGACCACTTTTCAGTTGCGTGGTGCGTGGATGGAAGGACAATATCAGCAAACTGCGTCATCTCCGATGGATTGGTCACGATATGTACAAAGAAGGGAAGTTGCGCCATTGCCCTGTCCCACCTGTCCGCACCAGTGCATGAGAAGTTGAAGTTGTTCCAGTAGCCGATTGCGACCTTTATCTCATACGGGTCCTTTGCCAGCATCGCGTTTGCAACATTATTGGCTGAACTGCCGCTGCCCGGCTTTCCGCTTGCCATGTTGGGAAATGCCTTTGTTCCTCTCTGGTCAATTTTTTTCTCCTTGCCATGTTTTTTTGCAACATCATCAAGGTAATCATCAAATTTAGGGAATTTGCCTGTAGAGGCCTTACCATGGTTTCTCAGAGAACCCCCTACATTTTCGACAGATCCGAGAAGGCCGTTTAATGCGTGGATAGCAAAAGACGGATATGCACCCCTTGGACTCATGACAGCGCCGGGGCCCATCCAGACTGCTACAGCAGGGGCCGCCTTGCCCATTGCCTTTGCAACCCTGATGATCTGCTCCTGGGGAATTCCGGTAATAGGTGCGGCCCATTCAGGCGTCCTGTCCTTAAGCTCAAGGTTCCACCATTTAACAACTCCGTGCGTTTCTTTCTCTGCAAAGGAGTCCTCATCAACTGCCTGTCCCGCCTTAAACATGTTTTGACCATCTTTAAAGTCCCCCACAAATTCCCTGCTCCAAAGCCCCTCAACCAGAATTACATGTGCAATTGCGGTAGCAAGAGCGCCGTCCTCTCCCGGCTTTACAGGCAGCCATTCATGGGACTTGGCAGCTATTGCACTAAACCTCGGGTCAACGGTGAAAAGTGCGCCGTTGTCAATAACATCACCGATTTTATTGATGGTATTAGGGACATTTCTGTTAGAGCTTAAAGGGTCACATCCCCAGGCAACCAGACATTTTGTATTTGCAAGGTCATAGTCCCTGTATCCCCAGTAACCTTCTGTAAAGTATGGCCCGAATTTCTCTGCTTCAGCACATATTGCACTGTGAGATATATTATTCGGTGAACCGAATATCTTAGGAACAGTCCCATATGACAGGTCCGTTGTAGTGGGAGAGTACCTACCCCTGTTAAACATGAATTTATGGCTCTCACCGTTCCTTCTTAGCTCCATCATCCTGTCTGCAATGGTATCCATTGCCTCATCCCAGGATATCGGCACAAATTTCGGGTCGATGCCCCTACCCTTCTGGGGATTCGTCCTCTTCAAGGGGACCTTTATCCTGTCCGGGTCGTAAACCTGCTGAAGTATCATGTGCCCTCTCGGACAGACATACCCGTTGTTTGCCCTGCAGAGTGGATTTCCTCTCACCTTGGTTGCCCGTTCAGACTGGACATAAATCTCGATCGGGCACCACTGTGTACATCCCTGACATGTCGACGGTATCCAGTTGCCGACATCAACATTTGAATCGTCTTTTTCTGCATAGGCAAGCGCGTTGAGCAGGGGCCCGTTAATGGCGGCAACGGCCCCGGCTGCAAGCGATGCCTGCAGAAATTCTCTGCGGTTGATTCTCATAACTAACCTCCTTTCAAGGTTGATACCTTAGACAACATTACTGCTGGTCTTCAAGCTCTTCGATTATGGTTTCAAGATCTGTTACTGCAGTGTCTATCAAAAACATGGCATACTTCTTGTTGTGCACCCCGCCGCCTGCATCTGCGATGCGGAGATTGGCCTGGGCATCCTTCAACTTTGCCCGCGCCTTCCTGAGGGACTTTTTGGAAGCTTTGTCTGCTGACTTTTCTATTGCGTCAATTGCCTCTTTCTCCAAATCGCGCGCCTCCAGCAGGGCCTCGCGCACATCATCCTGCCACTTCTCTGCAAGCTGCTGTTTTTCCTCATCACCGCTGTGGCATTGGGTACACATCCTGGCAGATCCTTTGCTGAATTTCCTCCCTTTCTCATCAAGTCCTTCATCAACGTGACAGGCAAGGCAGTTGACTTTAACATCAAAATGGGCAATCGGATACGATCTGTCTATCCCGACACCTCCAGTGCCAGCCAGGATCATCTTCTGATAAATATGCGGCTCAGGATGGCACTCAGAACAGTTCTTGACAACCGCATCAAATGGGGGGAATTCCTTGTGCTGTATCGGTCTGTGGCAGTCAAAGCAATTGGCATGCTGATCAGCGATATGCTTCTCATGCATTAATTTGGTATCCTTCATCTTTTCGAGCAGTTCCGGATGATGATGGCAGTTGCGGCAGTCTTCTGTCTTCACTTCTCCGCTGCCCTGAACAAGCTGGTAATGACAGCTCTGGCATGGCACCTTCGCATCTACAATGCCCTTGTGGGTAATCGGCCTTTCAGTACCGGCTTCGTCCTTTTTCGGCTTTTCTATTGGCTTTTCAGGCAGCTCATGGCAGAGAGTGCATTTGCTCCTGCCTTCGCTGAATTTCACCTCTTTAAAATGGCAGATATAGCAGATCTCTTTGGGTACTTCGAAATGTTTATCAGCTTTGACATGACTGTGGCACGTGGCGCAATGGAGCTTCTGGCCTTCTACTGTCTTGTCGAAATGGGTTTTGTGCACATATGATATTTTTTCGGTAAACTTTGCCTTCTTGTCTTTCAGGTTCTGCTCCGGATGGCAGTTTGATGTAGTGCAGCTCACATCGCTGACCGTAGTTCGAGTCCTGACCTCGACTTCCTCTGTATAAGTGGAAATATATGAAAACAGCTGCCCCAGACCTTTAAACTTGGCCTTAAGAGACCCCTTTTCACCCGGCTTATAATGACAGTCAACACAGCCTACATTCTTCTCACTGTGTTTTTTGTCATTTTGCCATGATTCATAGTAATGCTTCATTATGTGGCAGGAGCCGCAGAAGGACGGCCGGGAGGAATAATATTCGGCTCCAAACAAAGCCGCGGCGATTATAATGACAGCTACTCCAAGAGTTGTCAGTACAATACGCTTTTTCATTAGTTCGGTCATTATATCACTTTATGCTCTTATTTGTATTGGTTATAATTATCGACGGCATACTATAAGATATGTAATGCAATCGGCATGCCCGGCAAATAACTTAAGCAAATGACGAAAGCCGCGGGTAATAATTAAGGGAAACGGATAATAACTGTCCGCATGGTGGATAGATGTTATCCAGATACAATATTGTACTGCTGTATCTTCTTCCTGAGGGTCACCCTGGTAATGCCGAGGAGTTCGGAGGCCTTCTGTTTATTGCCTTTTGTTATTTCCAGGACTTTTTCTATGAGTTGTTTTTCAACGCTAGACACGACAACGGTATAAATATCAGGGTGTTCTTCTGTGGCAATAGCGCTTTCAATCAGACTGTCAATAACGTCTGTAAGGGCGCACAATTCTTTTTTCAGCGGCTTTTCATGGATATCCAGATCATTGACACCGATAATATCTCCGGTTGACACCACAACCGCGCGCTTTATGACGTTCTCAAGCTCCCTCACATTGCCCGGCCAGTTATGCGACATAAGCATTTCCAATGCCTCCGGTGAAATACCTTTAACCTGTTTAGTGGTTCCTTTAGCTGAGCGCGCAATAAAATACTCTGCCAACAGTTGAATGTCTTCTTTCCTCTCTCTTAAGGGAGGGATATATATAGGAAAGACATTAAGTCTGTGAAACAGGTCCTCTCTGAACCTCCCATGCTCTGCCTCCACCCGGAGATTTTTATTGCTTGCAGCGATGATCCTCACATTTGTCCTGATAGTTTCACTGCTGCCGAGCCGCTCAAAGCTGCCGTCCTGAAGTACCCTGAGCAGCTTTGCCTGTGCAGAAAGATGCATGTCCCCGATCTCATCAAGGAATATCGTGCCGCCGTGGCACTGCTCGAACCTGCCGATCCTTTTCCTGTCAGCGCCGGTAAAAGCGCCCTTTTCACTACCGAAAAGCTCACTCTCTATTATCCCTTCAGGGAGGGCAGCGCAATTGACTGCCATAAAGGCCTCTCCCTTCCGGCGGCTGTGATTGTATATGGCGCGGGCCACTATCTCCTTTCCCACACCGCTTTCTCCTGTGATTAGTACAGGGATGTCCGAACCTGAGGCCTGGCCTATTTTTTTACAGAGTTCAAGGATTGTACTGCTTCTACCGACAATGGTCTCGGCGCCGGAGAAATTCTCATCGCTGCAACAGAAGGCGACCTGCCTCAGTCTTGCTGAGGCAAGCGCCTTTTCAACGACCTCGTGCAACTGCTCATTGCGGAGAGGCTTTAAAAGATAATCAAATGCACCTTCTCTCATGGCCTCGATGGCTATATTGGAATCGCTGTAAGCTGTCATTATAATGACCGGAATGTTTATGGTTTTCTCCCTGATCTTTTTGAGGGCCTCTATTCCGTTCATATCAGGCATTCTTACATCAAGAAAGATAACATCAATAATATTGATGCTGCGATCAAGGACATCAAGAGCGGATCTGCCGTCTTCAGCAGTCAGCACATTATAATAATTCTCGAATATCCTTTCAAAGGAATATCTGACCGACTTTTCATCATCTACAACCAGCAATGTATTCATACCGGAAACTCTACCTTAACCGTTGTCCCTTTGCCGGGCGTTGAACTGATGTCTATTCTGCCCGAATGGTCACTTACAATATTATGCGTTAGTGCAAGCCCCATGCCCGTGCCTTCTTTCTTTGTCGTAAAAAAGGGATCATAAACCTTCTTCAGGTTTTCTTCAGGGATCCCGATCCCGGTATCACTTATAATCACCTGCACGATTCCATTGCCGGTTGATGTTTCCACCATCAGATTGCCTCCTCTGCCGTCCATTGCCTGGACCGCATTCAGCATGATATTGAGAAAGACCTGTTTAAGTGCGTCATTATTTCCTGTTATGTCCGGAAGCCCCGGCAAATATTTCCCTACAATAGATATTCCCGACCGGTCCATTTTTGGCTTTGTTAATATAATTACCTCGCTGATAACCTCGTTTATATTCACCTTTGTCTTTTCCACCTTGTCCGGTCTTGCAAAGGCCAGGAACTCCGTCACTATTTTATCAATACGGTTAAGCTCTTCCTCGATTATTTCAATATCTTTATCAGTAAGAGACTCTTTTTCATCCTTGACCCTGCGCATGAGCATCATAATAGGGGTAAGAGGATTTTTTATTTCATGCGCGATGCCTGCGGAGAATTCACCGATAGCATACAGCTTTTCAGTCTTGACCATGTGTTCCTGCGCAGATTTCATCTTGTCTATGAGGTCCTTCAGTTTCACGGACATCCTGTTAAAAGACATTGACAGTTCTCTGATCTCGCCGTGTCCTACTACAGGCACCTCAACGCCGACTTCACCCTCGCCTATCAGACTTACCCCCCTGCTTAAAATAAGTACAGGCTGCAATACCTTCCTTGCCATGTACAGCCCGAATATTATGCCGACGACCGTAATGGCCGCAGAAAAGAGAAGGAGCTTCTTCTTCACGTCTTCCAGCGTGCTATAGAGGAACTCCTTGGTTATGCATAATCTGAGGTACCCTATGGTCCCGAGTGTCTCAACACTGACCGGCATGCTTAAATGATAAAGGGACAGATTGTTGTTTATGCGAATTTCAGCCGGATCAGGTGCGGAAGCATAAGAAAGCGGAGGAAGGTCCAGATTCTCATATCTTTCATCTTTGGCAGCAGAGACGGTCAGTTCCCCGCTCTTATCATACACCTCAGCATGCACTATAAGACTCTGGGCGCTTTTCATTGAACCCTCAAGAATAGAGTAAATCGTGTGACGCTCTTCATATAAAATAGGCTCAATCAGATGATGGGACATTGATTCGGCAAGATACCGGCCTTTACTCTGAAGCTCTGCCTCCAGGGTCTTTCTGTCTTCCTGCAGGATAAGCCACCCTACAGAAATTGTTGAAGCAGCTACAACGACTGCAATAGACAGTGAAATGCGAAACGCTATGCTGTCGATAAGTTTTCTGAATTTCATGGCAGCATAGCGGCCTGTTTCAACTGGACAGCGCTATGATAAATGGCCGGATTAGGGAGAATGAATTTCTCCGTGTTCAGTTTTTTGAGAATTTCCCTGCCCGGCGGGTCGTCTTTCATTTTCAGGAGCGTGGACAGCATCAGCTGCTTTATTGATTTATCGGTCCCGGGAGATACGACGAGAGGAGGTATCCCGAACTCAGGAGATATCTGAATAATCCTGATGTTTTTTACAGCCGGGGAGCTGGTCCTCTGCATATCTTCGAAAATCAGGCTGTCAACTGCTGCTCCGTCTGCAAGCCCGTAGGCTACAGACTCAACAGACTTTTCATGACTTGAAGTATAAAAGGTCTTTTTGAAATATATCTCAGGCGTAACCTTCATGGTTTCAAGTACATATGCAGGATAAATACTGCCGGACAGCGAAAGCGGGTCAGTGAACGCAAAGACCTTTCCTTTAAGCTGTTCAAAATTCTGTATTGAGCTATTGCTGTTTACTATGATGTATGAGTTGTATGTGGTTTTACCGTTAATGACCGGCACCGCGAGCACTTCAAGGCCGAACTCATTCCTCCCGCTCAGGTAGGCCCCTGTGCAGGTATATGCGAACTGGACATCCCCCGATTTCAGAAGGGCATTGATTTCTGAATATTTTCTCCTCTGTTTCAGGATGATTTTTATACCAGTCTTTTTAGAAAGGTACTCGATGAAATCGCCATATCCCGAAAGAGTGGACACCGGAGATGCCATCGGAGAAATGGCAAATCCGATTTCCTTTTCCTGTGAGGCGGTCACACTCACAGCATTAAAAAGAATAAGGGCTGCCAGAAGAAATATTCTGCGATTCATCATGACTGATCTCTGCACAAACTTCAGTTATTTCTGATCTGCTAATAGTTGTATCTTACTTCTATACAATAAAAAAAGGCCAGGATATTTATTAACGCATTTATTGACAGTGCTCATACAAAGATTGTAGATTTGATGAGACAGGAACCATAAATAATATTTAACAGAATCAGCCATGTCAAACAATATGGACTTTGAAAAACTGCTTGATGAATCGGTAAAGACACACGGACACCTCTGTCCCGGGCAGGTGCTGGGCGTGAGACTGAGCATGCTCGGATTAAAGCTGATCGGTATATCCGACCCGAAAGGCATCGACCGCAAGAAGCTGATCTCATACGTTGAAATCGACCGATGCGCGACTGATGCTATCCAGTCGGTCACGGGATGCAGCCTCGGAAAACGATCATTAAAGTTCCTTGATTATGGAAAGATGGCGGCCACCTTTGTGAACACGGAAACAGGGAAAGCGGTCCGGATCATAGCAATGGAGGATTCAAAAGACAGAGCAAAGAATTACTTCCCTGATATAGAAGACAAGTACAAATGCCAGCTTGAGGCATACAAAGTAATGCCGGATGAGGAGCTTTTTGAATGGAAAGAAGTTGAAGTCAGGGTCCCTGAGGCTGACATGCCTGGAAGGCCTCTCCGCCGGATCAGGTGCAGTAAATGCGAAGAATATGTCCAGGACAGCAGGGACGTAACATTAGACGGCAAGCTCTTGTGCAAGGCCTGTGCGCAAGGGGCGTATTATCGTTGATAATCTGTAAAAGCATAACCTGTTAATACTGCACATTTTATATACGAGGAAGGCTTCAGGGGGCATGGGAGTCCATGCTCCATGTTAATTCACACACCTCCTCGATGTTAAATAATATCTGCCATCCATATTGCATAACGTGCCTATAAATATAATCTTTTATCAATGCAAAGATAATTGCTGGCAAGGCAATTTGTTAAATAATCAACGTTTCTGAATGGCGACTTCTCTATAGCCAAGGTAAGATTTCTTACCTCTGATAAAAATTAACTTCCTTGTCAGTTTTTATAAACACACAAGCGAGATGCAAAAAATTCTCTGAGTTAGAGAAAACAGGGAAAAGAGGGAACAATTCTCACACACACGTGAGATTCATAACATCCCTAAAGTTAACATGTTAACTTTTTCTCCTGTGTAACCCGGATGTTAAATGATATAGCCATACCACATTAATTAACTCAATATCTGTAAAGCATTCAACACCATGAATAATATAGTTAATTTAATCATAATGATAAATGTTATTTCGTTTGATAATTAAATAGTACATACTCATTTAACCTTGTTGGGCATTTTAAAGAAGGTATTGCTCTTTGGAGTCGGGTAACAAATGATATCTGTCTTCACTTCTACAATCTGAATTCTTACTGCTGAGAGCAAGACATCTGGCATGCCTCAATAACTCCTTACAAATGTTAAGGAGTTATTGAAATACCCACTCTCATGAGTTGGTTTGCTATCATATCATTATAAGAAATTCTTGAACTAATACTGTTAATTATGATATTATTCCGCAAGCATGATAACTTATTGAAGTTAAATGCATTTATAATATTTAACGTTAATTAACATCAAGGGTAAAGCACGTGACTCCATCCTTTAAGGACTACAAATTAAGAATAGTAAAACCTGATTTTGATTCGCCGTTGACCAGCTATATTATTGAACTGGAAAAGCTCAGAAGGAAACGGGTCGACGATCCAGTACCTGATAAGATTTTCATGCAGCTCAAAGAATTCTTTCATGATCTGGAGAGCCTGCAATCCGCGAGGATAGAAGGCAATAATACCACTGTTTCTGAGTTGGTCGAGAAGAAAATTTCGGGAGAAGAAGACAGAAGCGACAAACAGCGGGAGCTGGACAATACAAAAAAGGCGCTTGATTTCATTGAGGAGAATATCAAAGAAGGATCGCGGATCACGCAATCGTTCATTATGGAGCTTCATAAAATAGTCGTTGACGGCTTGTTAAGGGAAGGCAGTCAGACACCGGGCATGCTGAGAAATAAAGATGTCGTTATCTCCGGCTCAGAGCACACGCCTCCGTCATATCTGGTTATCAGGGACTACGTTGATGAGTTGATGGAGTTTATAAACCGCGAGGAGGAGAAGAAATATAATCTTCTCATCACAGCTATCGCCCATCATCGCTTTGCATGGATACATCCTTTTGATAACGGCAACGGCAGGGTTGTGCGCCTTATGACATATGCGATGCTGATCAAGCAAAACTTTCATCTGGACGGCAGGATATTAAATCCGACAGCTGTTTTCTGCATCAACAGAGACAGATATTATGAAATGCTGGCAAAAGCCGATGAAGGAAGCGACACTGGCGTTTTAGCCTGGTGTGATTATGTACTGAAAGGCCTGCTTGATGAAATAAACAAGATAGACAATTTATCAAACCGCACATTCCTGGTCAGGAAAATACTCCTGCCCTCCTTGGCTTTCAGCATGGAGCGAAAAAATATTACGAAAGAAGAATATGAAATCCTGAAGCTGGCAGTCACTAAACCGGAGATGGAAATAACAGCTTCTGACGTGAATAAAATAGTGCAGAGCAAACACGCCCCTCAGACATCCCGGAAGATCAAGAAGCTGTGCGAGAAAAAAATGCTGGAGCCTGTAGAAAAAAACGCTCGAAAATATATCGTTGTATTTACCAACAACTACTTGTTGAGAGGGTTGACTGAGTCTCTGCAACGCGAGAATTTCATAGGAATCACCGACTGATTTATTTTGATTGGGCTTTTAGGGCGTTCGTAATAAATTAACTATTTCTTATACCACGGTATGTCCCTTGCCCACTTTCCCCTTCACCTTCTCACCCTACACACTTTTCCCTTTACAGCGTTATGACAAGTATGTTATAACGATACTATGGAAGTCAGGTCAAAGATATGGATTGAGGTAGATGGCAAGCCTGTATTCGGCAGCGGCAGAGAGGCACTCCTCAAGTCGATTGACAGGTTAGGGTCTATCAATAAGGCCGCAAAGGATATCAGGGTTTCATACAGAAAGGCATTAAGCTACATCCAGTCAATGGAAGAACGGCTCGGGACAACCCTTGTGCAAAGACAGGCAGGAGGGGTTGACGGCGGCGGGGCAGTATTGACCGATGCAGCAAAAGACTTTTTGAAAAAATTCGAGCGCCTTGAAGAGGGCATAAATGAACTGCTTGACAGGAAGTTTGATGAAGTATTCAGAAAGGGCCGCAAAAATTAATTTAATTCCGGCTGAAAGCTGACTCCTTATAGAAGAGGACCCTTATTATGGAAATGGACATAATGCCGTACATTCTGTCAGCCCTTTTTTTTATTGTGGCCTTTATTTATTCCTCTGTAGGGCTTGGCGGCGGTTCTTCGTACACCGCACTGATGGCCATATGGGGAGTAAGCATACTTGCTATCCCCCTGGTCTCTCTGTCGCTTAATTTAATTGTTACTACTGCAGGAAGCTTTAACTTTATCAGGAACAGGCATGCGAGGATAAAACTGATATTACCCTTCCTCATAACTTCCATCCCCATGGCTTATATCGGTGGTTCTTTTAAGCTGCCGAAGGAGATTTTTTACTGGGTCCTCCTGACATCACTGGTCTTTGTAGCACTGCGCATATATTTCTGGAGGGACACAAGCATCAGGCTGGACCTCAATCAAAAAAGCAGGATAGTCATTTCTTTGATCGCAGGCTCGGTATTGGGACTGGTCGCAGGGATAGCCGGCATAGGCGGAGGGATTTATCTTGTCCCTTTAATAATCATCCTGGGCCTGGGCACTGAAAAGGAGGCTGCCGCGTGCGGGGCCATCTTCATATGGCTCAATTCATTCTCAGGGCTGACATCACGTCTTCAATGCAATGCAGTCGATTTTACGGGATACGTTCCGCTGATGGCAGCAGTACTGGCCGGAGGGGCATCAGGTTCATTCATGGGGTCATCAAGATTTTCTCCGGCAACCATGGAAAAAATATTAGGGGTTGTAATAATAGTGGCGATTGTTTTTCTTGCAAGGCAAGTATTGAAAATTTAAATACATGTCATATCGTTTCAGGACATTATTATTAAATCGGCAAGCAAATACTATAAGCCGTCATTCCCGCCTGTCGGGAATCTAACGGCTTATCACACTGAATATAAAGAAAGATTCCGGACAAGCCGGAATGACAGAGTTCGGATGTTTACATGCCGGGTCAATAAATGCAGGCAGTCTGTGTTATTCAATCTAATTTAAGGAGACGAAAGAATGTGTGATATGAAAGAACCGGTCGTCAGCAGCCCGGGTACAAGAACAGTGCCGGTCAGTGAGGCAGTCGGGATGGTCCTGCCTCACGACATAACAGAGATACGGCCGGGAGAGTTCAAGGGCAGGGCGTTCAGAAAGGGACACATAGTCCGTGAAGAAGATATAGAGCATCTGAAACAGCTGGGCAAGGAACACCTCTTTATCCTCGAAATCAAAGAGGACGAGATGCATGAAAACGACGCGGCCACTGCTATTGCAACAGCCCTTTCAGAAGAGGGTATTACGATGGCCGGTGAACCAAACGAGGGGAAGATAAACCTTGTTGCAGATATCGACGGCCTTCTGAATGTTGACCGTGAAGCACTGCTCAGATTCAACATGCTCGGGGAAGTCATGTGCGCAACTATTCACAATAATTCTGTGGTCAAAAAAGGGCAGCTCGTGGCCGGAACACGGGCCATCCCTCTCGTGATAAAAAAGTCCATAATTGATGAAGCTGTCAAAATAGCTGAGAGCGTTCACGGGGTCCTTGGTGTAAAGGAAATCCGGAAGCCGAAAGCAGGGATTGTCATCACAGGCAATGAAGTGTTTCACGGCAGGATAAAGGACGCTTTTGAGCCTGTAATAAGGAAGAAAATAAAAGCCTTTGACGGAGAAATCATAGGCGTGCGCTTTGCCCCGGATGATGTAAAGATCATTGAAGACAGGATCAGAGAGCTGATCAATGCAGGGGCCGACTTGATAATAACCTCCGGAGGGATGTCGGTTGACCCGGACGATGTCACGAGGTTTGCGATCAGGAACCTGGGGGTAGAAGAAATGCACTACGGATCACCGGTCCTGCCGGGGTCGATGTTTCTGGTAGCGTATGTTAGCGCGCAAGCTGAAAAGCAGGAAAGTGCGGAAGATCATAAACCAGAAAACGGGTGTTCTCAAGCCCATATCACTTCCGGGCTTCCGAGCTTCCGAGCTTCCAGGCTTATCCCTATCCTCGGTATTCCTGCCTGCGGGATGTACGCGGACATCACTGTGTTTGATCTGGTCCTCCCGAGGATACTCGCAGGGGAGAAGATCGGGAGAAAGGAACTTGCTGAACTCGGGCACGGGGGGTTGTGCCTGAAATGTGAAACATGCAGGTATCCTGTATGTCCGTTCGGGAAATAAAAAAGCATTCAGCGGTCAGCCATCAGCTTTCAGCCTCTGCTGTTTATTACGAAATGAAAAAGAAAATTCAGCCTATAAAAGATTCATTCAACCGCCGCATCGATTATCTGCGGGTATCGATAACTGACAAATGCAACCTTAAGTGCGTTTACTGCATGCCCTCAAAGGGCCTCAAGTTCTTTAAGGAGTCCGAGGTCATGACTGATGAGGAAATAGTCAGGTTCGTACGGATCGCCCGCAAACACGGCTTGAGAAAGGTCCGGATCACAGGCGGAGAACCCCTTGTCAGAAAAAACATCATCCAGCTGGTCTCATCTCTGAAGGAAACAGGCATCCGCGATTTAAGCCTGACTACCAACGGGATACTTCTGTCAGGCCTTGCAGGAGATCTTAAACAGGCCGGCCTTGACCGGGTAAATATCAGCCTTGACACAATGGATGCTGCCATCTACAGAGAGATAACAAAACAGGGGGACATAGAACAGGTCTGGGAGTCCGTCAGGGAAGCTGAAAAGGTCAAACTCACTCCGGTAAAGATAAATGTAGTGCCTATCCGTGGACTCAACGACAGTGAGATATCATCCTTCGCTTCTCTTACGTTTAATAACAATTACCACATAAGATTCATCGAATTCATGCCTGCCAACTGCAGCGGGGTCTGGGCAAAAGACAAGTGCGTAACCTCAGACGAGATCCTGCAGCAGATATCAGGCCTCGGTAATCTCGAGCGCCTCACTTTTAAAGGAAGGGGGCCCTCAAGAAATTTCAGGTTCAAGGGTGCTGCAGGAGTTATTGGAATAATCAGCCCGTTAAGCGACCATTTCTGCGGTTACTGCAACCGTCTCAGGCTTACTGCTGACGGTAAGATCAGGCCCTGTCTTTTTTCCAAAAAAGAAATCGACATTAAGACGCCCATGAGGAATGGGGCCTCCGATGATGAGATGGAGAAGCTGTTTATCAAGGCTGTCAAGATCAAGCCTCAGCAGCATCTGCTTAATGAAGACCCTGCCTCCGGCGGACATCTGAAAACCATGTCCAAAATAGGAGGGTAGAATAATATAGTCCGATATTATTCACTCTGTTTACAAACAAAACAAATTTCTGTAAACTTATCTGCATGCGATTGAAATCAGTCTTTAATTATATCCTGTATATTGCCCTTTTCATATGTCTTTCGGGATTCAATGGTTATGCTCAGAAGCCCACGGCTAAGACCTTCTTTGACATCGGGGTCGAGAATGCTAACAATGCGGAATACTCAGAAGCCGTCGACGCCTTTAAACAAGCCATCAAGTTAAAGCCGGACTATGCAGAAGCGTACTTCAACCTGGGGCATTCTTATTACAGCCTGCACAGATACACCGAGTCACTTGACGCATATAGAAACGCTGTTAAAATCAGACCCGGTTTTGAGCAGGCGCTTATTTCCCTGGGAGTTGTCTCTTCAATGCTCGGCAATGAGAAGGAAGCTGTTAATGCCATGGTATCTGCAGTCAATGTAAATCCGCAGAATGCCGAATCTCACTACACTCTCGGTAATTTGTACAGCGATCTCAGAAGATATCAGGATGCGGTCGAATCATACAAGCAGGCACTGAAAATAAAACCAAAATTTGCTGAGGCACACTTTCATCTCGGTATCGCTTATATAAAGCTGGGCGGTCCAATGCTGCCTGCAGCAAAGAAGGAACTTGAGGCACTGAGGCCCTTAAGCAAGGACCTGGCAGACGAACTCGACAGTCTGATTAAAAGCGCGAAATAGGCATATTCCCCAGGCAGAACAACCCCCTTAAAACAGCAGTTTAATATTCCTGAACTCATCACGCAGGGCCCCTGCTATTTTAAAAACGCTGTCTTCATATGATTGAACCTCATAAGTCTTTCCGTTTCCGGTTATAGTAACAGCACCGTTTATGTCTGTCCTGAAGACCGTAGCACCGGCCTTTTCATACCTCCCAAGGGTGTCCTTATGGGGATGGCCGTAGGAATTCCTCCTGCCTGCGCTTATGACCGCAATCTCAGGACTGACAGCATTTATGAAGCCTTCAGAGCTCGAGGACCTTCCTCCGTGATGAGGGACTTTAATGATATCGCTCCTGAGACGGCTGCCAAGATGCAGAATGTCCGCTTCAGCCTCATTCTCTATGTCCCCTGTAAACAGGACCGATGCACTGTCCGTTTCTACTTTCAGCACCAGTGAGTCGTTATTCTGGGTAGCATACTGTTCAGAAGTTGAAGCTGCATAGAAATCTTCATAAGGATGGAACACGTAAATCCGGTACCGGGCACCTTCAAGCACATCTCCCCGCTTCAGAATTCTATTGGGGACTCCTCTTAGTGCTGCACTCTGGAATAAAACCTTTGCATCATCAGATATCATTCCGTTAAACCATATCTCTCCAACATCAAAGTGTTCCAGAACATAGACGAGACCGCCATAATGGTCTGGATGGGTATGACTTACAACCATATAATCGATCCTTCCTGTTCCTTTGGCCCACAGATAGGGGGCGATGACCATCCTGCCCATATCAGGCTCCAGTGTACTTCCATCAATAAGCATGACTTTTCCGTCAGGAAGTTCAACAACAGATGCATCGCCCTGCCCTGCATCCAGAAACGTGACTCCAAGTTTGTTCTCAGAGAGATGGGGACTTACTAAATAAATGCTGAAAACAAACGCCAGAGGCACAACTCTCCATCTTGATTTATTTTTAACAAGAAATATCAATGAAAGATAATAACCCGCTATTACTGCATATGAAGGGTTGTGCAGATGAACATTCGCATATGGGAAATTTGTAAAAAAGCCTATGCTTCTTAGTGCAAAACTTGTCAGCTCATCAATAAAAGCATTTAGCGGCATCAGGGGTATATTAAATATTAGTGCAGTAAATGCTGAAACAAAACCAAGAGGAAGAACCACAAAACAGATAAACGGTGTCACGACAAGATTCGTAAGCAGCGAGATTAACGGAAACTGCTTGAAATAAAGAATTACAAACGGCGCAGTCCCCAGTACGGCAGCAAGTGTAATTAATATCCCTGTCCTCATTTTTTCAAGGACTGCACTGGCGAAGGATTTTATGCCTTCCCTGCTCAGCAGTGAGGCGGGGGGCTCAGGAATTTTTAGTCTGTGTTCCGGGTTCTGTGTTCTGGGTTCTGACAGTTTTCTGGTCTCTAATACGACCCCGATCGATAGCACCGCCACAAAAGACAGCATAAACGACAGTTCAAACAGAGTGGCCGGATCCCACAGTAGGATAAGAGTCGCTGCAATCGACAGGGAATTAAGCCACTGGCCTTTTCTTCCAAGCAATAATGCAAGCATGTAAATAAAGACCATGATAAAAGACCGTATTGTAGGTGTGCTTAAACCGGAAAGCACAGCATACACCGCCAGTACAGGCAGTGTTACTCCGATGGCTATCCGTGTCGGGGTTATGTATAAAGTCATGCGCGTGAGGAATGAAGCAGGCAGACATTTGACCGCCGACTTAGTCATGGCAAAGAAAAGAAAGGCAAGCAATCCGAAATGGGTGCCGGATATGCTGAGCAGATGCGCCAGCCCCGTGGCGCTGAATGCGTCCCTCATTTCCCGGCTGATACCGCCTGTAAGGCCCGTTATCATGGCATTATGCAGAGAGGAGTTTTCCGCAGACAGGCTCTTGTCTATTTTCCTCCCAAGTTCCTGCCGTATTCCTGATATCCCGGCTGGCAGTCCGCCTCCCCTGCCAACGATCTTCATTTGCTTTATATAGCCGGTGGCTGCTACCCCATCCTTTTTCAAATCATATGAAAATACACCGGGATTATAAAAAGTGCCGGGTTCTTTCAGTCGCGCAACAGCACTGACCCTGTCGCCAGGCCCGGGCATAAATCCGCTTATTTTTTCCCGGAACAAATCCGGCAAGATGACAAGCCTGATGCTGCCCTGGAATTTTTGCCCTTCAACTACTGCTTCATTAACAGTGAAGCGCAGCTTTCCCCCGGACATCTCGGGCACACCAATAATTGTCCCTTCAATGTTTAAATTCCCGGCCGGGAATTTCATTTCAGGCAGCGCGTCCTGCCGTATAAAGCTGTAGAAAAAACCGGACAGGGCCACACAGATAACTATGACGGCCTTTTTCCCAAATAAGCGACGTCTCAGGAACAGCAAAATAACAGCTGCCACGAATATTAATACGATCGTTACCGGGAAAAACGGGAAGAAGTTGAAGGCGGCAATACCGGATATGAAAGCTAAGGCAATGTTAATCATGCTTATTCTGATACCATCGAGAAAGTCAAATCACCTGATACATAAGAGCCCTCTAAGTTTAGTTATTTTCTGCCATTATTGCAACAAACCCTGATGTGGGGTTTCTCACAGGCAGGGTAATACCCGGCAAATGCTCAGCTTAAAAGACTGACACATCATTGCTGCTCCTAACCCCTAATTGATATCCCTGTATTAATTACTTTAGACTAAGAACATTTAAGCCGAATATGAACCATATTGAACGTAATCATCTTTAAATATTGAGGAAATTAATACCACGAACCTGATTAGGGGAAATGAGAATCACGAGACCAGTTTCAATGTCCGGTTCTCAAGGAACCGGAAGCTGAAGGTCAGAAATAGGGCAAGCGTGAATGGCCAAAAAGAAAGAAGTTAAGAAATATGAAGCAGGCGGAGGGGACATGAAATGTCCCATCTGCGGACATGATGAGTTCTGGAAACGGAAGACGCTGATGAATACAGCAGGGATGTCGTTCTGGGAGCTTGACTGGCTGAACAAAGAGGCGATCAACTACATCTGCGACAGGTGCGGGTATATCCTGTGGTTTTTCCCGAAATAACTGGCTGTAGAATACGAAAAGGACAAAAATGCGCATCGCAATCATGTCCGGCGCTGAACTGGCAGATCTGTGAAATTTGTTATCCGGATGTTTTTGCTTCACAGGAGATAAGCCTCTTGAGCGTATTGACCGGGAGAGCTGTCCTTTTATGAAAAATTTAAAACTGACTTAGGTGGACAGAATGAAAATTGAAGGCAAAATGGTGATTCTCTTGTTTGTGGTTATGATACTTGCGGGCATGCATGGCTATGCACGGTCTCAGCCGAATGGTAACCAGGAAAAAAATGATATGGACAAACTGATCCGGCAACTCGCGGACAAGGATGCCGCTATGCGCGAGAAAGCAGTGTGGGCGCTTGGCGATACGATGTCAACAGAGGCTGCGGAAGCACTGGGTAAATCGCTTTCAGACGTTGAATGGCGGGTCCGCATGGCAGCGGCCGTGGGACTGGGAAAGATAAGAGACCGGAAGGCAGCGCCGCATCTGCTTATTGCAACCGGTGATGCCGAGCCAGCAGTGCGGACAGCAGCGGTTCATGCGCTTGGACACATAAAAGACCCTGAGACCGTTGAACCGCTCATTAAAGCGCTTTCTGATGAAGGCCTGCTGCGGGCATCTGTGGTATGGGCCCTGGGCGAGTTCAACGATGTCAGGACGGTAGAGCCGCTGATCAAAACGCTCGGTGATCGTGATCCGGCTGTGCGTTGCGCTGTTGCAGAGGCGCTCGGGAAGACCAAAGACCAGAGGGGAGTTGAACCTCTCGTGAATGCGCTGCGCGACAGAAAAGAGGAAGTGAAGCAGTGTGCAGCGCTCGCGCTTGGTAAACACAGGGACACCACGGCAGTTGAACCGCTCATACGGCTGCTTGCCGACAAGAGTCCTAACGTGCGCGGCATGGCCTCCATAGCATTGGCTAAACTGGGGGACAGTAAGGGGCTGGCAGCTGTCAGGGACGTGCGTGAGAAAGAGCAGGAACTGAATCTGCACCGTGCACTGGATGCGGCGCTCGGCAGCTCAGATGCAGTGCAGTCGCTGATCGATGACCTTGGAGGGCCACGGTGGCAGGAGGCAGAGTTTTATCTGGAGAACATGGGCGGACTGGTTCTGCCCGCACTTAAAACCGCGCTGGCAAAAGAGGGAAACCAGCAGGCAAAAGAATTGCTTGAAAGGATTATTGAGAAGGTCTCACAGGAATAGAAAGTATGCGTGGCAACGCAGAAAGGAAAGCAGAGCAGGAGATATCCGATCATGGATAAGGAGAAACTTATGAAAGAGATAGCTTATACCAGCTTTGGAAGAAACAGTCTTGTTATAGGGCTCATCAGCCATGCTGCTGCATTGATTATCGGCATGATGCCTGCTTCAGTCGCCGGTTCATTCTTTGTTGCGTTATATTCTTTCTCCTGGCTGATATTTGTCTCTGGCGCATATCAGGAACTGACAGACAGAGGCTACAGGCCTTTAGGCATTATGCACTTCTACATGGCAGTCGTGGCAGCAGTCATCCCCTTTATCGGTCCTCTGACCGGACTCATGATGCTCTATAACCTTCAGGGCAGCAAAGATACAAGTCAGGAAAAAACACCTTTCGGCTTTGTCGCCTCGATTTTCAAACTGCGGGCCAATGTGCTTCTCGTTTTCCTTTTTATCGCTGTTATTTTCATTGTGTTCGCTTTAGTGAACACTAAAAATGACCGCTATTTCAAACATAAGGCTGCTGAAAGCATACTGCTGAAGGCTGCCTTTGCAGCGGAACTGTCCGAATCCGCTGGTTTTGTATCTGAAGGAAAATATTTCAAAGTCCGGATCCCCGCAGACTGGGGAAGAGAAGACGGATTTCTTCTGAAGGAATACAAAGAATACGGCGTACGGCTCCGCGCGCCCGGTTCTTCCGGACTGGATTATGTTTTGATTGATATTGCATATTATGCCGGGAGGCACAGGACCCCTGAGAGATTCATCTTTGACATATTAAATCCTTCGTGGCCAAAAGGCGTTGTGCATACCCCTGTACAGGACGCAACCATCTCCGGAATGGCAGCCAGGACATTTCAGATAAAAACCACCAGGTTCCCGATAGCAGGCATAGGAGATGAAAAGGTCGATGCCATGGAGCGCTATGTTGTCTTTCCTGCCGCGGAAGGTTTTTTTGTCCTGCTCTACAATGCCCCTGTCGGTATTGCGGAGAAACAGGAAGCATTATTTCAACAGGTGCTTCATTCTTTCCAGCCCATGACGTCTGTAGATACCGGGCCTGCGGACAAGGATGAAATAACAGAAGAAGAATACAGCGTGTATACTGACTTTTTCAAAACAAAACATATGCCTGAAATTGACTCTCCGGTGCCGCTTGATTTCCCTGCAGAAGGCGGTCTTGTCTATGAAAAAACCTCTGATGGAAAGAAAATTACCGCTGAAACCATCGAAGCCATTGAGAAGTCATCAGGCAAACCGGATCACTCTTTAATCGAAAGTTATAACAGCAGGAACGCAAAGGGCTATTCGCTGAAAGACAAGATACTGGTCAATACAGTAACGATACTTACTGAGGAAAGAATGGAAGAGATAAGGAAGAAGGGAGACCTCGGCAAAGGATTTGCGCAGGAACTTACGCGCAGTTACCCTCTTGAGGGAAAAATCATTTATCTCTCAAGGATCGGCTTTGACCGTGAGATGAATAATGCGCTGTTTTATGCAGGAAGCTCAAGCGGGGTGATGGGTGGCTCGTATTTTATTCTGATGGAAAAAACCGGCGAGGGATGGCGTCTGAAACATGCCTTTCTGAATACGTCCTGGTATTATTGATAAGGATCGAAAATGACATGAACCTATCTCAAAATTAGGTTATATCTTCGATGTTCAGTATGTCGTCATTCCCGCGAACACACTGTGTCACAATAGGGAATAGGCTTGTATTGTCATTCCGGACTTGATCCGGAATCCAGTCTTTTCACGATGTTCTGGATGCCCGCTTACTACATGCGGGCATGACAATCAACGGCATTTCAATTTTGAGATTGATTCATATCAGTTTATGATACGCGCTTAAAGAGGTTGCGGATATTTTTTGTGATCTTATAAACACCTCTGTATGAGAAAGGAAGAAACGATGAGTACAGTGAAAGTAAAACCGAGTAAAACACTCTCTGCAGGGTCTGTAGTTATGCTGATATTCATGCTACTGTTCGGCATAGGCTTCGCGGTCTTCAGTATAATCGATGTTTTCGATAGTGATGAGCTTTCCCTGAAGATTTTAGTGCCCCTTTTCTTTACTGTTTTTATAGGAGCTATTGTGTTTATTCTGGTCTATCATGTCATGAACCTCAAAGGTTCAAAAGGACTGTCCATGATTGATATAGATACCGAATCAGGATTTCCCACAGGTGAAACTGAAAGAGACCCGATAAAGAGGCTCCGCGACCTTGAGGCGCTCAAAAAGGATGGGCTCATCAGCAGCGAAGAATACAGCAGAAAACGCACCGAGATAATGGAGAAGAAATGGTAGGCATGGGGTCCTGCCGGACAAAACTATAGAGAAAACATGAGTTGTTATTGGATGATAAAGCTTTAGAAAGAACCAGAGCCCGATAAACCCCTAATAAAACAACTTACGGCAATCCCCAATGAACGACTTTAAAATTATTAGAGAGTTGCCGTAATATAAGGATATTTATATTCTGATAATGCAGTCTATTATTAAGGAGGATACAATGAACAGAAGACCTTTTCTATGTCTATCAGCCTTTTTCCTAATTACCGCAGCATCTCTGTTTATCAGTCCATTTTCTGCAGGCCCATTGGCTGCGGAACCGGAACCCGGCACTGTCATTCAAAAAGTGACCGTTTATTCTGATGTTGCCATGATAAAGAAGGAGGCCAGGACATCTCTTAAAAAAGGCGAATACACCATCAGTCTCTCCGGTTTCCCCCAAAATCTCCTTGATGGTTCACTTCATACAGGCATATCAGGCAGCCGGGGCGCAAGGATTTCAAATGTAAGCGTTGAGGAAACATACCTGAAAAAGCAGGACACCGAGAGGATACAGAAACTGACGGCCAGGCTTGACAGCCTTAACGAACAGATATCCTCTGCTTCAAACGAGATTGCCGCAATCAACAGCTCGATAGAATTCCTGAAAAAAACCGGGCCTTTTCCGCAGAACACAAAGGCCTCTGCAGCCGAAATCACAGGGCATGCCGAGTTTCTCGAACAAACAGTCTCCGCATACCTTGACCGCGCTGCCAGGACCGATACTGCCCTGAAAAAACTGAAAGAGCAAAGAGAGGCCGTTGAAAAGGAAATTTCGGAACAGAGCTTATCATCAAAAAAGGACAAGACCGTAATTGTGCATCTGATTTCAGACCGTGATGTCCCTGATGCGGTCATGACATTCTCATACCTGGCAAAAGGAGCGGGCTGGTCGCCGCAGTATGAAATAAGGGCCGACTCGACTTCCGGGAGTGTCGATTTATCGTCTTTCGCGGTAATCAGGCAGGCCACGGGTGAAGACTGGAAAAACGTCAATATCGAGCTCTCTACTGCCAAACCTTCAGTCGGCGGCGCTGTTCCTGAGATAAGCCCCTGGTATATTGATGAATACAGGCCGGCGCCTTCATATTTCCAGCGCCTTGAGCGCCGCTCCATGACAAAGGGCATCCCTGAAATGGATATGATGGAGTACGTTGAAGAAGGACCGGAGATGCCGGAAGTCTCCAGAGAGGCAACATCGGTGACCTTCGCCCTGCCGGGAAGAATCGATGTCATGTCTGACAATAAGCCATACAAGTCCGCTGTTTCATCTAAAACAATAAAAACGGACATCATATACAGGACCGTGCCCCGGCTCTCGCAGAACGCCTTTCTCAGTGCGGTGCCTGAAAACCCGTTCGACTATCCTCTGTCTGCCGGGCCCATGAGCGTATTCCTTGACGGAAGATTCATCAGTTCATCGGCCATTTCAGCGACCGTGCTTCCGGGAGCAACGTTTCAGGTATCTCTGGGAATTGATGAGGACTTAAAGGTGGAATGGAGAAACACAAAAAAATTTACGGAATCAGCCGGGATGTTCTCAAAGAACACGGTCATGCTCTTTGAATATGAGACCATTCTGACCAATAGCAAGAACAGGGGAGTCTCCATAGAGGTAAGGGACGCGCTGCCTGTGTCAAGAAATGAAAAGATAAAGGTGGACGTCAGGGCCCCTGCGGGCGGCGAGGCTTCTGTGACGGACGAAGGCATAATCCTCTGGGACCTCAATATGGGCAGCAGCGAAAAAAAGAAACTCAAGACAGAATTCAGGGTCGAGTTCCCGAAGGAACTGCGGGTCCAGGGACTCGAGTAAGGAGGCTGATATGGAAAATGCTACATCTAAATTAATCCCTTTTGCCATAGTGGCTCTCATTATTGCCCTGTTATGCCCCTCAGTCTCAACAGCTCAGGAGAGTAACGCAGACAGAAAGAGCGGGGGTTCAGAAATTATCTTCAGGCTTGAGAAGATGAGGGACAAAGAAACTGCGGAGATAGACAAATATAACGCCGAGATACAGAAATGCATTGCAACCATCCAGACGGCTGAAGGCATCATAAGCAAAGCCCGCCAAAAAGGCAACACAGAAGCAGAGCAGATAGCTCATAATGCACTGAAGACCGCGCAAGACGCAAAAAGAAAGAACGAAGAGCTGAAGCGCACAGCAGAACTTAACAGAAACAGGGCAGATGCAGCTCTCGATTATGTGCGAAAAGGCGGGGCAGAGCCTGAGGCCAGGATGGAACAGGTTGTATATGAAAACATGAACGACCTGTGGGTGCAGAACCAGACAGATCTGATCGAACAGCGCCTCAGGGAACCGAACCCTTCTGCAAGTGAAATCTACCGGTCGCTTAAGACAAAAGTTCCACCTCCCCTGCCCAACAGGAAGTATGACGAACTTAAGCCGGGTGATGTGCTGCTTATGAACTGGGAAATGGACAAGTCTTTGCTGATCAATCTTGGAGACAGAATTACAACAGATGTGAGGTCGCCCGCTTATCATACGGTCCTCTTTCTTAAAGAGGTCAATGGCAAAAAACTCTTTCTCGATAACACGCCTGGAAGAGGCTCCCATGTGATCAGTGAAGATGAGTTTATGCGGACATATGGTAAGAGTGACGCGCTGGTCGCGTCGGTCGCGCAGCCATTAAATCAGGAGGAAGCTGACAGGATATGGAGTGCTGCGAAGGAACTTATAAAAAAAGAATCTGCTGCCCAGAGCAGCAAGTCCGGAAACATTATTGATCAGACAGGGTACGGTCTTTTTGGAAATGACGACCTGGTCTGCTCTGAAACGTCCCGCTGGGCACTCGTCAAGGCCGGCAGGGACATTCCGGAAACCGCTTCCCCGCTCAAGCGGCTGCTCGGCATTCACTATGGCCCGGCAAATTTTTTCAGCGATAAATACAACTTCGTTATCACTCCTTTGTGGCAGGCCCAGAAAAAGGAAGGTCAGAAATGATACATCGCACACTTGCTTCAGCAGGTGCAGGCATCGTCCTTGTTTTGCTCTTATTCGGCAATGCATCAGCAGGATGTTATGTTCAATTCAATGAAGAGGCGAACAGGGTCATGCACATGGGGGGGGACACGCAGCGGGGGTCTTTTGCAGACCCGAGTGAATGCGAGGCGTACCAGAGCTCCCGCCCAGGGTTTGAACAGAACAATTCCTGGTGCGTATGCACGGAACCAGATTCTTCATCAGACAATGAAGGCACGAAGCATGATGGCGGCAGAAATCATATAAAAGGTCAGGACACGCAAAGGGATGAACAGGAACGTGTTGACGCCATGAATAACGCGAATGAAAATGGTATTGATTGTTATGAGAGAGGCGACTGGAACTGCGCCCTGCGATATTTTGAACTGGCGCTGGAATACAGTCCATATAATCCTTCGATCATCAGCAACATCAACAAGGTAAAAGAAAAACTCAGAGCACAAGTGCCAACCGCTCCAGTACAGGCGCCGAAGGCATACGATACGGTACTAAAAGAACGGACGATGAAAATGATAAAGGAGCTGAACTGCGGTGCCCACTGGGCATTAAATGCCCTGGATGCCTCGCTGACAGGTGACGCGCTGAACGCAAGGAGATACGGGGAATATTCCGCACAGGCAAAAGGCGGAAATACGGCCTCAGGCTGTCCTGAAGTTCGGCTCTTTGTCCCTGAAGTGCCCCCCCCAGTTGAAGTGAACCCCCAGTTACGAACGTACAATTACATAATGCAGCAGGCAGAAATATTGGTGCCTGCCGTCATAGACACGCAGAAAAAAATTCAGGACACAAAAAGCCGGATAGAAAAGACCGCAAAAGAAATTGTTGTGAGGAAAGACGAAATTAAACATCTTGATAAAATTATCGATAACCCAAAAATAAAAAAAGAGTCTCAAATAAAAAAGGCTGAAGCAGAAAAAGAACTGGATGAACTGGAAAAGCTGGCGCGTGAACTTCAAAAAGGGGCCGAACAACTGAACAGGGATGCAGATGAGCAGAAAAAGAAGCGCGATGACCTTAAAAGGATGCATGAATTCGTGAAAGAGAACCCCCAGCGTGCGGATGAGCTTTATAAATAAGGAATATGGACAAACATAAACAATGCAGGACAGAAGAAGAATTTCAAACGGAGGGAAATAATGATTAAGCTTGGCTTGGCGGTTATTAGCGTTGTACTTCTTTTCAGCGCCGGGGCATTCGCTGAAGGACTCAAGGTCGTAGATGGTCAAAGAGAGTATGTTACGACAATAATCAATGCTCAGAATGTGAAAGGCGTGGAAATGCGATTGTCAGCTGACCTCGTCATAGATGACTGCAATCAAAGATCAATCGACATGACGAGCGCGCTCGTTTCAGGTGACGGTGACGGATGGTATGACAAATACCTTCTGGACGCTCATGTATCCCAGACAAAGATGTTCTGTCCCATTGAGAAGCCTGTCAAAGAGACGATTTACTCCCGACCGGTGTTTATTAAATCCTTTTCGAACGAAAACGTGAACGGCGAGGTCCGTGTGTCAGTCATCATCCCGAAAGGTTTTTCACTTAATGCATCTGAGGTGAATACTGACGAAATATCAGGATCAGGCAGTCCGGTCAAACCTGCTGCAAAGGAGGTAATGAGCGATGATTAAATTCAGAAGGCTGTATACTTTCATAACCTGCGCTGCAGCTGCAGCATTTGTTGCCGGCTGCGCAGCAACGCAACCTCAGACAAATAAGACCGATATGCAAAGAGAACGCATAAACAATTTGCAAAGAGAGCGGATAAAGCAGCCTGAACAACTTAAGATTTATTACGACGTTACAGCCGGCAAGGCAGGCCATCATTTTGTATCGCAGTCACGCGGCAACTGTGCTGCTGGATGGATTTCAAATTACCCTGTCATAATTGGCGGTGAATTGCCGCCAGGATTAAAGATGGACGGCCATAATATAGTCGGCACGCCCCAGCAGCCCGGCAACTGGCTGGTTAAATTAAGATTCACATCGATCAGATGTCAGGACAGGTCATATCCTGATGAAGATGTATCCGTTTATTTCACTATTCAGGGTGACGCGCCAAGGAAGTTAAAGTGATGAGCATCAGAGTCCGTGTTAAATCACCAAAAGGATCGCTCAAAATGAAATTCAGTTTATTGTGCAGTATGCTCGCACTGTTGATGTCTGCGGGTATATTAGCCGTCCACGCTGAAAATAATATGTATCCTCCTCAGCAGACCGAACCTCCGGACAGATGCTCTGTCATGCCAAAGGAGGACACCTGCAAGGCCAATTTACACATCTATTATTTTGACTCACGTGCAGGCAAGTGCGGGGAACTGTGGGGGTGTTATGAAGATGTTTTTAGCAGCATGGAAGAATGTAAAACCATCTGCGAGAAAGGTGAAGACACAAGACCGGCAGAAGCCTCTCCATCTGAGGCCCTCCTGCTTTATCTCAACCAGGGCAACGGCGACCCTGAAATCATTAAGGGCTTTATCGGGTACGGTGCTGATGTGAATTTCCGCGACGAAGAATATCAGATTACCCCATTGCATAATGCTTCCCATTATGGACAGCTTGATGCTGTCATGCTGCTGTTAGAACATGGCGCTGATGTGAATGCAAAGAACATAGAGGGAAACAATCCCCTGTTTGCGGCAGTCCACCAGCAGCACCTTGAGATATCAAGGGTGCTGATAGAAAGAGGCGCTGATATAAACGCAACGAACAAATTCGGATACACCCCGATCAGAACTGCATCAAGAATGGGTAATACGGAAATCCTCAAACTGCTTATTGGAAAAGGCGCTGATGTGAATGTCAAAGACAACAAGGGTGACACTCCGCTTCATTTTGCAGTGGATGGAGGCAGCACAGAAACAGTTCAGATACTCATTACTCATGGTGCGGACATAAATGCGGTCGGTTCCCACGGAGGCAGTCCTGTCCATATTGCCGTTGCATTCAGATTTAATGATATCTTAAAAATGCTTGTGGAAAAAGGTGCTGACTTAAACGCCAGAGACAGAAGAGGCAATACCCCTCTTGATTTAGCAGAACAAAGGGGTTATGCAGAGACAATAGAAATTCTCAATAAATATAAGGGCAATAAAATATGAAACAAATGATAAAGCCGTTTGCCTTCTTCCTTCAGGACAATTCCCGTGACAGCAATAATACGCTGTCCTGACCCCGGCCCCTGCAAAGGACTTTTTGAGAAATATTCCATGGAAGGGAATGACCTTCCCAGGATGAACCTGACCCGCTAGTTGATCGCAAACCCAAATGATCCGCAAGCAGCAGCGATCAGGACAATGGCTATGGAATTATCAACAAAGACGGGAAGATAATGCTGGCAAAAACGAAAATTATTGAATGTCTCGTATTTTGAAATAAAGGTTCAGGAGGTCTTCATCCAGAATGAAAAAAAATGACAAACATCTGTGTTTTTTGGTACGGCATCAGATAGAACACAGTCGAACCGGGTCCTGATGATCATATTATTTGATTGCCTTTCAATGTTGTTTTTTAAACCTGAAACTGGCAGGCATGACACCGCTCGACAGGACATTCCCTCCGGACATCTTGCACCTGACATCCTTCCTCCTGTATCCTTTTTGTATGCCATTTAAAATAATCTCTGTGACCGGCGCCCACAGCAAAGTGGGAAAGACCACGCTCTGCTCGATCCTGCTCGAAAACCTCAAGGGCTTCGGCGCTATCAAGTTCACTAAGACCCCCCTTTATACTTCTGTTATTGATGATCCGGACGTTATCATGCAAAAAGACAAAGATACTGCTGTCATGTCACGGTCCGGTGCTGAGAAGGTTGTATGGGTCAGAAGCAGCGGCAGTGACCTGGAAAATGATTTAAGTCTTGCAATGAGCAGAATGGACGGTCTTAAGGGGGTTGTGGTTGAGGGGAACAGTCCTGCTAACCATCTGAATCCCGATTTGATAATATTTATCATCGGAGGAGACGGACATATAAAGCCTTCAGCACGGGAAGTAAGCTTAAAAGCTAACGTCATAGTCATAAACTCTCCGGGAGAGTTGAAAGACCATTCGATACTGACTGGATTATCACAGAATAACACCCGTATATTCCGGATAGACCTGATAAAAAAACAGGGTGAAATTGACAAATTCATTACC
>QZIL01000113.1 GCA_003599025.1 Nitrospiraceae bacterium
CAAGGTGAGCGACAGTAAAATTGCAGTTACTATTCTTCTCATTTTTCCTCCTTTCATAGAGTACTATAGGTGTCCCTATTGTTAGTGTGCATGTTCAACAGAACCTGCTAAATATAATGTTGTCAGCAGGACAAAAACAAATGCCTGTATAACGGACACGAGAACGCCCAGCCCAAGAATAGCGGTTGGGACCACTGCAGGGGAGAGCAATCCGAGAATAACAATGATCTTGTGTTTTGCCACCATGTTGCCGAATAACCGGACTGACAATGTTAATGGTCTGGCGATATGCCCGATTACTTCAATGACGAACATCAGGATCATCAGGGGAAGCGCAGGCAGAGACCTCATCGGGCCTACAAAGTGTTTTATATATCCGAACCCGTGCTCTTTAATTCCATATATATGAGTGGCAAAAAACACTGGGAGAGCCAGTGCTGCGTTTGTATTCAGATTGCTGGTTGGTGCCTCGCAGCCGGGGATCAATCCGAGAAAGTTACACACAAGAATATAAATGCCTATAGTCGCGATGAACGGAAAGAAATGCCTGCCGAGATGACCGATATTGGTATCAACAAGGTCGAGAAAGAACTCCATAATGACTTCCACAAGGTTCTGAACACCCCTTGGGACAAGACTTAGAGACTTTCTGGCAAGGACAGCAAGTACAAGGATAATTATTGTGGCAACCCATGAAAAGGCAACAAATGCTGGTATGCCTGCGTGAATTAATAAATTGACCGGAAAAATAAATGGAGCTTCGTGCATAGATTCCCTCTTTTCTTAAAGTGGGTTTAATGATAAGTGAGCTTGTCGTGTCATGTCAACCCGCAAATTTGTAAATTTAAATTTCTTATAGTAAATCCTGTTCCTCAAATATAATGTAGATGGATGTACGGTATAACAATGTGGAATAGCGGGGAAAGAGGAAAAAAAGAAGGCCTGAATTTTAAACTCAGGCCTTCTTTCAGGTATTTTTTAATCCGGCAACTACTTACTTTCCCAGGGCCTCGCAGCCCAAGTATCATCAGCCAGGGAGGGCTTAACTTCCGTGTTCGGAATGGGAACGGGTGTGACCCCTCCGGTATAGTCACCGGAAATTTTTATCAAACAGGTAAAGATGATAACATTAAGCAAAAACAAAATGCAACAGGTCCGATAAAAAAAATGGTGGAGGTGAACGGGATCGAACCGATGACCTCCTGGTTGCAAACCAGGCGCTCTCCCAGCTGAGCTACACCCCCGACGTACTAATTTACAATTTTCAATGAACATTTATCAATGCAGTGTTCATGGTGGGCCTAAGTGGATTTGAACCACTGACCTCACGCTTATCAGGCGTGCGCTCTAACCAACTGAGCTATAGGCCCTCATTTAATCCTTACGTATTTAAAGAACAATTAATTAATTATGGCTTTGAACCACTGACCTGTCGAATCGACCGCTCTAACCAAATGAGCTATAGGCCAGAATAAATCAGGAATAATAAAGATACCTTATAAAAAGACATGTTGTCAATTAAAGGCCTTGTAGGTATACGGCGTATTAGTAAGAGAGGATCTGCATGATATCACAGATTTTCAAATGTCCGATCCATGCAATTATCTGTCTAAATGAGATAATATCATTTATAGTCAGCATTCCCCTTTGCCTTCAGCTGTGACTCAATCTGGGAAATAATATCAGCCATATCTCCCGAAGAGTCTGAGATATCGGGAAGGACCAGATTCCCTTCATCATCTTTTTCCATAAGGTCCTTCCAGACCGTCTTTGGAGATAGTTCAATGGTTATACCGGTCCGCGCAGCCAGACCCTGCATCACGTCCACAGCTTTTCGGGAGTGCTCTCCCCATACGGGAGTGTAAGTGTCTCCTCAATGGTCTGCATCAAAACAATATCCTGACCGGCAGGGCGTACAGATTTTCTCCAAACGGCAGGATATGCTCTCCCATATAAAAGACATACCCCGCAGCAAGCTTGCCTGCGCTTTTCTGAAGATCAATTATATGCCTGAAATCACTCTTTGTTACTGTCTGGGAAAATTTCACCTCAACAGCAGCAATCGAATCTCCTCTTTCGATAATAAAGTCTATCTCTTTTCTGTCAGATGTCCTGTAAAAGAACAACTCTGCAGGCTGCTCCGCATATTTGACTGCCTTTAGCAATTCTGCAAAAACGAAGGTCTCAAGAACAGCCCCTTTATAGGGAGATGACATTAACTGCTGCGAAGAAGAAATGCCGAGAAGATATGAAGCAATGCCGCTGTCTGTGAAAAATATTTTATTGCTCTTCACAAACCGCTTGTTTATGTTTCTGCTGTATGGTTTCAGGAGACAGATCTGATAAGTCAGCTCCAGAAGTTTCAGGTAATTATCCAGTGTCTTGCTGTCAATCCCGGCATCGCGAGCAATGTCCGATTTAATCAGTACCTGCGAAGACCGCGAGGCAAGCATATTGAACATCCTGAGAAACTTGTCCATATGCCGCAAATCCCCGATGGCGCGAATATCACGTTCGATGTATGTGCTTATGTATGAACCGAACCAGAGATACCTGCCTTTGGGGTCGTCAATCTTCAGGATTTCGGGGTATCCGCCATTAATGACATGCATGATTATGTTGCCGTGCTTTATATCAGGCAGCCTGACCCCGGAGATTTTTTGCGAGAACAGGGCATCAAGGACATTGTCGTTCCTTGAAGCCATTTCCCTGCAGCTTAGCGGCATAAGTTCAAGGACCGCAATCCTTCCTGCCAGCGTATCTGCTATATTTTTGTATGCCATGATATTCGAAGAACCGGTCAGCAGATAGCTCCCGTTTGTCCTCTTTCTATCTACATCCATTTTAATGGTATCAAGAATTTCGGGCATCTTCTGGACTTCATCGATGACAACGGGTTTTTTGAGGCTGTTAATAAACGTCTTCGGGTCTGACCGGGCAGAGGAATATACTGTAATATCGTCAAAGGTCATGTATGATTCGAATATATCGAGCGCCAGTGTTGATTTCCCTACCTGCCGGGCGCCGGTCAGCAGAACAACGGGGAAATATTTAAGGGCTTTTTCAATGAGACTCTTCATAATCCTTGGATATATCATATACGCTCCTTTAAATTATAGGAGTATGATACCATAATTAACGTTATGCTTCAATTCTCTGTATAAGGAAGGACAATAAAGAGGGCAGGGCCATGTAACCATTCAGTTGCGGGGGTGGGACTACATTGTTTCAATCAATTGCATACAGCTGAGATTCCGGCATGAAGCCGGAATGACAAAGGAAAATGGAATGACAAAGGAAGATGGGATGATAATCAGAAGGGGAATGACAGATGTGCCGTAGCCTGTTCAATCGACAGGTTTATCTGGAAAGGCATTATGCGGGTACCACTGCGCAGCGGCTTTTATTTACTCGAAATTACCCTTTGCCTTAAGCTGTATCTCAATCTGGGAGACAATATCAGCCATATCTCCCGAAGAGTCTGAGATATCGGGAAGGACCAGATTCCCTTCATCATCTTTTTCCATGCTGGTGATCCCCGGATATGATTTTTCAAGCTGCTGAAGTTCACATGCCTGACGTTTTACGGTCTTGAGAAGTCTCTTGTTTTCATCCTCCAGATCATATTTTTCAATAGCTGAACGGATGGCAAGTTTCAATTCTATTTCATTCCATGGCTTGGCAAAAAACCTGTATATCTCCCCGTTATTGACCGCGTTCATTGCGGCCTGAATGCTTGCATGTCCGGTAAGGATGATCCTGATGGTATCGGGGAAGAGTTTTTTGACTGCGGACAAAAATTCACTCCCCTGCATCCCCGGCATTTTTTCATCCGAGATCACTATCTTTATCCTGTTATCCTTTAGAATGCTGAGCCCTTCAATGCCGCTGTTTGCGGTGAAGATATTATATGGTTCATCCATCAATGCCCTTTTAAGGGATGAAACGACGCTCCGTTCATCGTCGACCAGCAATATTGAACTTTCCATTATTTGTCTCCTTTTATTTCCAAGTGATTACCTGTAAACCTGGATGATCCGCACTGAGGACAGATGTTCCAGTCTTCTCCAAGAGGGATCATGCATTGTCTGCAGAAATTCTGCTTGAAGGCGCCGCAGTAAGGGCAGAAAATGAATTTTGCATCTATGGTCCTGCTGCAGTGCTCACACTGGCGCTCATGCTTTGTCTGTGGGCCTATGACCCTTATTAGCTCCTCAAGGGTGGTATCTCCGAGTTTTACTTTTTCTATTCCGTCTTCAATGAGTGTCCGCATGCCGCTTGTACGGGCAAGGTTTATGAGTTCAGATTCCTTGTAATAGCTGCTTATAAGATGGCGGAAGTCATCATTCATGACGAATATCTCGAATATCCCCAGTCTGCCCAGATATCCGGTATTGTTGCATTTATCGCATCCGCTGCCGGTAAATATCCTGTCTCCTATTGTGTCCTCCGGAATTTTCAGCAGCTGAAGCAGCTCCTTCTCAGGAGGTTTTTCAACCTTGCAATATTTACAGATCCTTCTGGCGAGTCTCTGTGCAAATATACTCTCAATGGCAGAGGCGATGAGATATGGCTTTACTCCCATGTCTATCATCCTCGTTATGGAAGCGACCGAATTGTTTGTATGAAGAGTTGAGAGCACCATATGGCCTGTCAAAGCGGCCTTGAAGGCAACGTCTGCGGTTTCGTAGTCTCTTATTTCTCCAACAAGTATGACATCCGGGTCCTGCCTCAGGGTAGACCGTAAAACAGAAGCGAAAGAGAGCCCTATCTTGTCCAGCACAAATACCTGGTTTGCCCCTTCAAGGAAATATTCAACAGGGTCCTCAATGGTCTCAAAATTTTTTGTGCTGTTTATCATTGTGTTCAGAATTGAATAAAGCATGGTGGTTTTACCGCTGCCTGTAGGGCCGGTGGATATGATCATTCCCTGCGGTTTTTTAAGGACGGTAAGGAGTTTATGCAGGTCGTCAGGCAATACCCCCAGTTCATTTATCTGTTTTATTGCAGCACTCTTGTCAAGGATCCTCATGACTACTTTTTCGCCGTTTATGGTCGGCATGGTGGATACCCTGATATCAACCAGTCGTGTTCCGGATTTCACAGTGATCCTGCCGTCCTGGGGTTTTCTTCGCTCTGCGATATCCATCTTTGCCAGTATCTTTATTCTTGATATGGCGGCCAGGTGGAAATCACAGGGTATCTTGATTTTTGTATGGAGCATGCCGTCGATCCTGTACCGCACAATCGTGTATTTTGATTTGGGCTCAATATGAATATCGCTTGCCTTGTAACGGATTGCCTCAGAGATAATTGCGTTTACTATTCTTATTATGGGGGGGACTTCTGAAGTCCCGATCAGTTCCTGGATGTTTATGTCAGGATCTTCTTCACTGATGATGATATCGATTTCGTCAAGGGGCTCGATATCGGATATCTCTTCAATGCTTTCAGCCAGGTCAGCATTCCTATCACCGTATATCTTCTGCAGATGATGGATGATCCGGGAGCTGCTTGCTATTACCGGTACAACCTTCAGCCCGGTCATGAATGTAATATTATCGCACTTGAAAATGTCGGAAGGGTCTGCCATAGCTATCCGTATCTGTCTGCCGTCGAGCATTAAAGGTACAAGGCGGTTCCGCTCGCAATAGTCTCTCGGCAGAAATTTAACGACATTGGCATTGAGTGTTATTTCCTCAAGATCAACATATTCAATATTCAGGTGCGCCTGCATGGCCTTTATTATCTTTGATTCAGTTGACATGCCGAGCCTTACAAGCGTTTCACTGATGAATTCCTCTTTGTTTTTCTCCTTAAGCGCCCTGTTGAGTTCCTCTTTACTGATGACCCCTGATTTGACCAGTATGCTCCCCATGGCGCCGCGGTCTTCGTTGACAAGTGCAGAATAATTTTTAATTTTCACTTCCTGCTTTCTGGTTATCTCCTTGAGCTTTTTGTTTTCCTGTATAAGGGCATACTGCTGAAACGCGAGACTGACTGTAAGCCTGAGGTCTTCATCATTCCAGGGCTTGGTTATGAATTTATAAACTGCGCCGTCATTTACCGCCCCCATAATAGACTGGATGTCTGCATGCCCTGTCAGCATGATCCTGATTGTGTCAGGCCACTTCTGCTTGATTTCCTTAAGAAGCTGGGCGCCTGTCATTCCGGGCATCCTGTGGTCAGAGATGATCAGATGCACCTTTGTCTTTTCAAGAATATCGAGGGCCTCGTCAGCTGATCCGGCAGTGAGTATTTCGTAATTTTCCTCCAGAAAAACCCTGCTTAGAGCCTTCCGCACCCCCTCCTCATCATCTGCGATCAGGAGTCTGAAGGGGTCGCTTTTCTTCAGATGCTCATCACCCTTATTTTCGTGCGCCATGACCGGCGGTTCGTCTTCAGCTGATCTCTTGAATAATCCTGCGTACTTAGACATTTTTCACCTTCTGCGGTAATGGCAGCAGTATACTGAATGCCGTGCCTTTTCCCACTTCACTTTCCACCTCTATAGTCCCCTGATAAGAAGATATGATTTCGTATGTTACATTTAATCCCATACCTGTACCCGTACCCACTTCCTTTGTCGTAAAGAAGGGCTCGAATATACGGTCCCTGATGCTGTCAGGTATTCCGGGCCCGTTATCGGAAAATTTAATCTTGATCATGTTGTTTGCATTTTGTGTGGCAATGTCTATCACAAGTCCTGCTCCACCTGCCTGGAGGGCGTTAAGAAGGATATTGTAAAAGGCCTGGCAGATATGCGCGGCATTGCAGGAGAACGGCGGGAGTTCACCATAGTTTTTTACGATCTGAACTCCCTGAGGTATTTCGTGTGTGAGGACGCTTAAGGTCCTGTCGATCTCGGTATTGATATCAGCATCTGATTTGTGCGCTTCATCTATGTGGGAAAATCCCTTGAGGTCAGATACTATCTTCTTCACCCTCCCGGCCCCTTCAAGGCTTTCTCTGATCAGGTCATCCGTATCTTCAAATACAAAATCGAGTTTCAGCCTTTCCCACTGCTGTTTTGACTTTTCCAGGTATTTTCCGGAGGCGTCTTTTTTTTCCATGGCCGTCCGGTAGAAGAAGACCATTTCTTTCAGTTTATAAAAATATTGGTTCAGGGTGTTAATATTGCTCAGTATGAACCCCAGGGGGTTATTGATTTCATGGGCCACACCTGCTGCAAGCTGTCCGACTGAAGCCAGTTTTTCCTGATGCAGAAGTTTTGCATGTGCCCTTTTCAAATCTTCTGTCCTCTCCTGCACCTGTTTTTCGAGGCTGCCTGCCAGTTCCCTGTATTTCCTCTCAGACAGTTTAAGCTTCTCGTTGGTTTCGAGCAGTTCTTCATAAGACTGGTAAACAACAGTCTTGTGTGTTTCTGTGGCCAGAATGGTCTTGAAATTGCACTGCAGGATGATTTTTAGAGCGTTGAACATTAACTCACCGACAGCATTGAGAAGAAGTTCTCTGTCTTTATGTCCGCTTATGACGATCTGTCCTGCAACTTCTCCCTCCAGATAAACAGGCCTGCTGACTATAAGTCCAGCCGCCCTGTCTGCTTCGCCATATTGATGCAGTATCTCTCCTTCAGCATTAACCAGCGCTGCCGATGCTGCTCCTGCATTGACAGCGCTTTTAAGGAGGGGCATTATGTCCGGCCCTTTGATGAGTTCGAGCAGTTTCTTTTCCTCGCCGACAATGTAGTCGTATTGAATGCCCTGATTGTCTTTTATCATCAATATCCCGCGGTCATGTTCCGCTTGTCTTTGAATACAGCTTCATTCAGGTTTCTTCCTGTTATTTTTTGTATGAACATGTTTTTATCAAGCCCGTGGTTTTTCTCCAGCAGGTGTTTCGTGTCAATGCGGTCATAGGTCAGCTCAACAAGCCTGCTGAATGTCTCTACAACTCCCTGTCCCATAATGGCTGAAGACAAAACAACGGGGATGCCTGTAGGTCCCCATGTACGGACAATGTTCTCTTCGGAAACTGTGTCTTTCAGGTCTCTCTTGTTAAACTGGATGACCAGGGGGATGCTCTCAATATCAAGTCCGACAAATTCGAGGTTGTTTTCAAGATTTCCGAAGCTTTCTGAGTTGTTTGTTTCTTCGGACAATTGAGAGTCGGCAATAAAGGCAACACCGTCGGCCCTCTGAAGGACCGCTTTTCTGGTTGCATCATGCTTTACCTGGCCGGGTACGGTGAATACTTTGAGCTTTATTTTAAGACCGCTTGGGGCCGTCAGGAAAAAAGGCAGCAGATCAAAAAAAATCGTCCTGTCGTCCTTTGTATCAAGCACAGTGAGGTCGCCCCTTCCTTCCTGGTCCAGGATATCGTGAAGGCTGAGCAGGTTGGTCGTCTTTCCGGAAAGGGCAGGGCCGTAATAGACCAGCTTCAGGACCATTCTGTTTTCGAATTCGTCGTATTCAATCATATTAGTGACACCTGTCTGAATAATGTCCTGTCCAATTTTTCGTCATTCCGGGCCTGACCCGGAATCCAGAAGGAAAAGACTGGATTCCCGCTTTCGCGGGAATGACGCTATTTCGGATATTTCTTATCCAGCATTTAAGAGCAATTTATCTTCATCTCTCCAGAGCAACAAATACGCCTGTCCGTGACGGATCGAGCTGGTAATATCGTCTGAGGCCTGAAAGGCTCTTTGTATTCAGGATGGTCCCCCTGGACAGAAGGATAAGTCCGGTTCCGCTCTGCACGTCACGTGAAAGGATCATTCCTTCCTTGACATCATTTATGTTAAGCTCCACCTCAATTGTTCTGCCCCTGGTTTTAGGCAGTGTTACAGAATATACGCTTTTAATCTCACTCTCCACATGTGGATACAGTTGTGCATCAAACCGTGTGCCGAGCCAGTTGCCGGTCTTTTCCAGCACTATTTCAAACGCGCTTTCACCTTCCAGTTCCCTCATGGTTTTATCTACAAAATCAGCTATGGCGATAATTCTGGCACCCATGGGGATCTTGCCTCCGGCAAGCCCGTCTGGATAACCATGCCCGTTGAACCACTCATGGTGGTGTCTGATCAGGACCCCCGCCCCCCTGAGGTCTTCAACTGAATCAACGGCTGCCTGTCCGCGTACAGGATGCTGCATGTATTCCTTCTTAGCTTCCTTGTCCATATCGTCAAAGTCCCTCAGCAACATTGCATCTGGGATGCCTATTTTACCGATGTCATGTAAAAGCGCGGCGACCGTGATCATCTCCCGGTCCTTTTCAGGCAGGTTCATCCTCCGGGCTATCTTTACTGAAAGCTCTGCAACGTTTTTTGAATGTGATCCGGTTTTCCTGTCCCGGAGTTCAAGGAGAGTCGAAAAAGCGCGTATGGTGTGCTTGAAATTGTTTTTGAGATTTTCATTAAGGGATTCCAGTTCCTTGTTCTTTTTCTGTATTTCAAGGGTCTGCTCCTGGACAAAGAATTCAAGCTGGGAATTCCAGTTCTTGAGCTCCAGGTTCTGCTTTTTCACAATTTCATTCAGACGCTTGTTTTCCTTCCTGAGTGAATAATGCTGTACCGCTTCTCCAATGACCTGTATAAGCTCCTCGTCCTTCCATGGTTTTGTTACATAACGGTAGGCCCCGCCTCTGTTTATTGCATCTGCCACTGCATTGATGTCAGCATATCCGGTAAGTAGTATCCTTATCGCATCAGGGACTATCTCTTTGGCCTTTTCGAGGAAATCGACGCCTGTCAGCCCGGGCATCCTCTGGTCTGATACTATCAGGCCTATATTTGGATTTACCTGTAGAATTTCGAGCGCCTCTTCTCCTGAATTTGCCACTAAGACTTCATAGTCTTCATCCATGAACAGGCGTCTCAGTGAATGGAGAACGTTCTTTTCATCATCGACAAAAAGTATCTCCATCGGGGCTTCGGATTTTATTTCATTTACAGTCTCCATCACTTTTCACCCCTGTCGTCAAATACGAGGATGATACCTTCCTGTCCGGTTGAGTGGTGCATATAAACCCCTTTAACCGTTAGATGAGAGCCGTTATTTGCAATATCTGCGGTGATCGTTTTTTTCTCTATGAGCTCTTCGATTAAATCGTTTATCTCCTGCGGCAGAGAATCGATTCTGTCCATGCCCAGGATATTGCCTTCGTCTAGCCTGAAAATATCAAGGCCTTTTTTGTTGCACTGCACTATTAAACCCTCAGGGTCAATACCTACTACGCCGACTGGAAGTGCATCAAGGATGTTCTGGGAGGCTGTCAGTATTCTGTTCTGGATCATCAGTTCAGAAGTCCTTTCATCCACAAGCTTTTCAAGACTCGAGTTGATTGCCAGCAGTTCTGCGTTTGCCTTTTCCAGTTGTGCTGTCAGTACGATATTTTTTTGTATTGTAAAGTAGTGATCAAGGGCCTTTGTTATGGTGAATTTCAGGTCGTCATCGTTCCAGGGTTTAGGTATAAACTTATATATTTTGCCTTCATTAATGGCCTCGACAATTGCTGCAGTGTCAGCATATCCGGAGAGCACGATCCTCACTGTGTCAGGCCGGATTTTATAGACTTCCTTGAGAAAATCTACGCCGTTCATCTTGGGCATCCTGTAGTCTGATACAACAAGCTGAATCTGGGGGGTGCTCCTCAGAAGTTCAAGTCCCTCATCTCCGGACATTGCTGTTATGATTTCATAATCAGTGTCAAGAAAAAGCCTCTCGAGTGCCTTGAGAACACTTTTTTCATCATCCACGCACAATATTTTTACATCTTCATTCATTGCCGCTTGTCCTCCGTGACCGGAATTCTGATATTGAAGACAGTCCCTTTTCCGACTTCGCTTTCGACCCTGATCTCACCTTTATGCTTTTTGATTATGTCATAAGCTATGCTCAGTCCGAGTCCGGTCCCCTGTCCGACAGGCTTTGTTGTAAAGAAGGGATCAAAGATCTTGCTGAGCTTGTCTGCGGGTATTCCGCTTCCGGTGTCCGATATCATTATATTTATCGACCCGTCCCCGTTCCAGGTCTTTATGCGGATGGTCCCCTGCTTTTCTATTGCCTGCGCTCCATTTACCAGCAGGTTCATAATCACCTGGTTCAGCTGCTGAGGATAGCACTTTACCAGAGGAAGCTCCCCATATTCTTTCTCAACTGTTGTCTTGTATTTAAGTTCATTCCATACAATATTCAGCGTGCTTTCTATGCATTCGTTGATGTCAGCCGGTTTGTACTCTGCCTGATCGACCCTTGAGAATGTCTTGAGGTTCTGGACGATCTTTTTCACGCGTTCAGCGCCTTCCTGTGACTCCTCTATTAATTTCCCAATGTCATCAAGTACATAATCGAGCTTCAGTTTTCTGCGTGTGTCTTTAAGCCCTGCCGTAACCTCCTCTGAGTTAAATGTGGCCAGTGCCTCGGCCTGGGCATCAATATAATCAGTAAATTTACTAATATATTTATTGAGTGTACCGAGGTTGCTTGTGATAAAGCCCATAGGATTATTGATTTCATGAGCAACCCCAGCGGCAAGCTGCCCGATGGAGGCCATCTTTTCCCTCTGGAGTATCTGGGCCTGGGTCGCCTTCAGCTCCGAATAGGCATTCTCAAGTTCATTGCTTCTGACTTCAAGCACATGCATCATATTGTTGAATTGCTCTCCTATCTGGTAAATGGGGTCTGATGTGGCTTCCTTGTAAACTTCACATGCTGCGCAGTTGTCGTATTTCTGGGCGAATGCACCCTGAATCTGTCCGCCGCAGTAAGTTCCCGCAACCTGCCAGCATCTTGTGACTTCCTTCCCGTAACAGGGGCAGTCCTTTTTTGTGCAGTTTTTTACTTCATAACATGCCCTGAGCCGGGGATTATGCAGCCTGATACTGGTATCAGTGCAGGTTGTTACGTTCTGTATCAGGTTGGATATCTCATCAAGAGCATTTTGCAGTTTTTCCCTGTTTTTTTCTATTTCCTGGTTGGAATGCTCCAGCTTTTCAGTGATATGCTTGACTTCGGTCGTCTCGTGCAGTGTTATGACAGCACCTGCAAATTCCAGACTGGCATTTTTTAGAGGGTAGGAGCTGAGAGTGAACCATCTTTGGGAAGGCTGGTGATACAGCTCTATGCTTCCTGCATAGAAAGTGACAGTTTCAAGCCCGCTTTCGGTCATCACAGATTCCCACTCTTTCCCTGAAAGTTCATCATGTGACTTACGAGTGAACTCCGGAAGGGCTTTGTTGTATCTCTTTATGACCCCTTCAGTGTCGGTAAGTATTATCATATCGCCGACACAGTCCATTGTGTTTTCCCATTCTTCTTTTCCTGCTTCCACCCTTTTAAATAAATGGCTTAATTCATTATGCTCCCTGATCAGCATTTCCTGTGCGTGGACCAGAGAGCCCTGCATTTTTTTATAATCACTTATGTCTCTTGCAACCTGCAGTATGCTCTTTATACTGCCGTCAATGTCCTCTACAGGGGTGAATTTCGAGTCCCACCACACTACTCTGCCTTTTCGGCTTGTAGTTTGAAACTCAATAGATATTTTCTCGCCCTTTGCGGCCTGCGTGAGGGCCTTTTCAACTGCCTCCCTGTTTTCTGTAATATTTGGCAGTAAGGCAGTTCCTATAATATCTTCCTGACTGTCAATGTCATTAAGGATACAGCCTGCAGGATTCATGCTCATGTATAGCCCGTCAACGGAAATATGGCACATGCAGTCCTGTGAGCTTTCAATAAATGAACGGAAATATTCTTCCGATGATCTCAATGCATCTTCCATCCATTTGTGTTCAGTTACATCTTCAACCGTGCAGATCATCCCGTCAAATCTGCCGTTTGTAACTTTAGGCACCAGCCAGCCGGACTGAAAGCTCTGGCGTCCTGATAAAGTGATAATCGGTACAGCTTCGTAATAAACAGATTTCAGGGTTTTTCTGGCATCTAAATAATAGGAATTGAAATATTGTGCGGTTTCCTCAGGAATATCTGACAATACGCTGCGTCCTGTAATTTCATCAGCGGGGACCCCGGCTATTGTGGCCATACCTGAATTGGCGTAATAGATAATATCGTCCTTATCGGAAACCCAGACCCCTGTGGTTATATTGTTCAGGATGCTCTGGTAAAAACTGCTGCTGGTCGATGATGCGGGTATATCGGCATTGCAGTCCCCGGCGAATTTATCAATCTCTGCAATACGGCGCTGCAGGGCCTCCAGTTCGGCAATCAGCTGCTCTCTTGTTTTCCCGTCGTTGCCGGGATTGTCCGTGGTGCCATGTGTACTCAAACTATTCATCCTCCACAACGGGTATCTTTACTGTAAAGACTGTCCCGCTTCCGACAATGCTTTCTACCTTTATATCGCCCTTGTGCTTTTTTATTATGTCGTAGGTTATGCTTAACCCTAGCCCGGTGCCCTTACCGACAGGCTTTGTTGTGTAAAAAGGCTCGAATATCTTCTGTACCTTGTCTGCAGGGATGCCGCAGCCGGAATCAGATATCGACACGTTTACAGACCCGTCACCGTTCCAGGTCCTGATCTTTATCTCGCCCTGCTTCTCAATTGCCTGGGCAGCATTAACAAGGAGATTCAGGAACACCTGATTCAGCTGTTGAGGGTAGCATTTAATAAGCGGAAGTGTACCGTATTCCTTTGATACCGTTGCCTTGTATTTCAGCTCGTTCCAGACAATATTCAGGGTGCTTTCGACACATTCGTTGATGTCAACGTGTTTGTATTCAGCTTCATCCACCCTCGAGAATGTTTTGAGGTTCTGGACTATCTTCTTGACCCTGTCAGCTCCTTCAAGTGATTCGCTGATCAGCTGGCTGATGTCTTCAGTAATATAATCAACCTTCAGTTTTTTCCGCAGCTCATTTAATTTCCCCGATGCATCAGCAGATTGCAGGGAGGAAATTAATTCACTCTGTGCTGCAATAAAGGTTGTCAGTTTATCGACATATTTGCCGAGAGTGCCGAGGTTGCTCGATATAAAGCCCATCGGGTTGTTGATCTCGTGGGCAACACCTGCAGCCAGCTGTCCTACGGACGCCATTTTTTCCTGCTGGAGAATTTTTGACTGTGTTGCCTTCAGCTCTGCATAAGCATCTGCAAGATTTTTATTGTTTACTCTCAGAATGTGCATCATATTATTGAAATACTCTCCAATCTGATAAATGGGGTCAGCCGTGGCAGACTTAAAAACAGAGCACTGGTTGCAGTGACCATACTTTTGCGCAAAGGCCCCCTGTACCTGACCTCCACAGTAAGTACCTGCCACCTTCCAGCATCTCATGGCTTCCTTTCCGTAACACGGACAGTCTGTCTTGCCGCAGTTCTTTTCTTCATAGCACTTTTTTAGATGGGGATTATCAAACTTGATGTCCAGGTTCTTTTCCTGTATGACCCTTTCCATCAGGACGGAGAAGTCATCGAGGGCCTTTTTTAGCTTGTTCCTGTTTTCTTCTATCTCCATCTTTCTTCTCTCGAGCTGCTCTGATATCTGTTTGGTTTCCGTGGTCTCATGTATCGTTATGACATTCCCCGAAAAATTCAAATCCGTGTCCTCAAAAGGATACGCATTAAGCTCAAACCATTTCCCTGTCGGACTGTGGAAAAGCTCTGTGCTGCCTTCATAAAGGACCGTGGCCGACAGTTCATTTTCATGCAGCAGGTCTTCCCACGATACGTCAAGCAGTTCACTGTATGATTTTCCAGTGAACATCCTTACTGCCATGTTGGTCCTTTTTATTGCCCCTGCTTCGTTGGTAAGTATGATCATGTCACCTACACAGTCCATGGTCCTTTCCCACTGTTTTTTTGCGATTTCCATAAGTTTGAAGGTCTTGTTCATCTCATTGTGATTATTAACGATTTCCTGCTGTTTGCGTCTGACTTCGTTTTCCGCACGCACCCTGTCAGTTATATCTTCTCCTGAGCTGAGGGTCCCCGTGATATTGCCGTTCTCGTCTTTTAGCAGGGTATTTTTCCATGCAATTAACCTTTCCTCTCCATTTTTAGTCAGGACAGGATTTTCATATTGCCTTGCACCTAAAGTATCTCCATTCATTAATCGGTCAAAGACAGTTTTTATTTCTATTCGCTGTCTTTCCGGGAGATATCTGTCAAACCAGTTGCTGCCGATAATCTCCTGTTCTTCATATCCGAGGATCTTGCAGCCCTGCTTATTAATTAGAGTGACTTTCTGGTCTCTGTCAATTGCAAGGAGCATGACTCCGGCAATATCAAGATAGTTCTGTGCCTTGTCCCGCTCGGCCCGTGCTTTTTCCTCGGCATTTCGCATATAGTCACGTGAAACCGTTGTGTTTTTTAAGTCCTCTGCCATTTTATTGAAACTGAGTGCAAGCTGACCTATTTCATCACTGCTGCTTATGTTCGGATTGTAATTCAGATTTCCTCTGCCGATTTCCTTTGCCGCAGCAGTAAGCTCTGTGACCGGTTTGGTTATTATGGAGGCGAAGACAAAGGCTGTACCGCTGCCTACAGCCAATACAACTATAATTATAAGCAGCATAAGTTTTACGACATTGTTAACTCCCTCCTTTAAAGGAGCTTCCGATACTCCCAGATGCAGAACGCCTAACTGTCCGTCTAATACAGGTACTGCAATGTCAAGGATAGTTCCTCTCTCAGTAATAAAGGTCCTGATACTGTATTCCTCAGATGGTTCGATTATATTGGCATTTATCAACTCAGAGGGAAAGCCGTTGTCAAACGTGTGCTCATAAATTTTCCCGTCCGAATTACAGATATAGGCATATACAAAATCACCGTCTTTACTAACATGTTCCTGTATCTTCATCTTAAGGGACAGTCTGTTCTCAGTTAACATGTCGCCTACACTTATGACGGCGATATGTCTGGCCCAAAGGACGCCCTGATCTTTGAGGTCGGACAGAAGCCGCTGTGTAAGGGTTGTCTTGATAAGAAATATGGCAGACAGCCCGAGCAGGATGATCAGCCCGATGGTAAGCGATAAAATCTTGCTTCGTAAACTAAACTTCATAAATCTGAACTCTCTTAACTATTATCTCGTCAAATCCACTCCGATGATCCCTTATGACTCCTCCTTGAACAAGACACTGGGGGATCATTCTATGAGCTGCTTTCTTTTTGCATATCTACCCATTGCTTCATTTCCCGTATTGAATCATATGCACTGTCCGTAATAGGTACAAACTTATCTACCATCATACCTTTAAGAATTTCTTTTCCTTTTGCATCATTGTGCGTATTTTGAAAAATGTGCCGTAAGCGTTCTTTTAATTCAGAATCCAGGCCGTGACGAACGACTACAGGCGGAATGCCGTATGGAGGAGACTTTATTATTATCTTTGTTTTTGACGTGAATTCAGGATTTGTACGGTTCGCATATTCCCATATAAGGCTGTCAACAGCTGCCCCGTCAACAATCCCTGTGGCCACTGCCTTGATTGATTTATCATGACCGTGCGTATAATCGTATCTTTTGAAAAAGGATTCCGGAGTGAAGTTGATCTTTGCAAGCATATATGTCGGGACCAGTTTGCCTGTATTGGACAGAGGGTCGGTAAATGCAAAGCTCTTCCCGCGCAATTCTTCAAGGCTGTTAACAGGGCTCTCTTTTGATACGATGATGTAGGAATAATACACCATATCACCATATGCAACAGGCGCCGTCAATAGTTCCATCCCGAATTCCTTATGCCCGTCAACATAGGGGCCGCCGCATACAAAAGCAACGTCGACCTCACCTTTTTTTACGAGATCGTTAATTTCCGCGTAATCTTCCCTGTCCACGAATTCGACTTTCCTTCCCGACTTTTCCCCTATATAGTCCAGAAGTTTTCTGTAATAGGCAAATCCTTCCTTTGGTGTGATCATGCCGCCGACCGCAATACGTATCGGCGCGTCGGCAGTATGATTAGCAGCACTTTGTTGAAGCTGCTGGTCGTCGATTTTATTTGAAAGGTTGATTCTGCTGATATCCTCGTTTTGATTGCAGCCGGATGTGAAACTGAAGATTATCAGAATAATCACAAATAAAAACATCTTTTTCATAATAACCGTTGTCTCCTGATGTGTTTATATTCTAATGCGCTTTTACCGTACGTATTTTATATGTATTTATATCGGATAAATCAGAATGAATCTTAAGAAGTGCAGGTTAGGCCGGAGTCAGGTAACTACAGGTTTTTTTGCTGCAAATATGCAGGTATTTACCGCTCTTGTCAGAATATCTCGGTTTTTATGCTTTTGATTCAATACAGTCATTCACTGGCAGTTGAACAATCTTGAACCAGTACATGGACAATGCCTTCATGACTTCCACCAGACCCTCAAAAGATACCGGCTTTGTTATATATGAATTTACCCCGAGGTTGTACGAGCGGTAGATATCTTCATCTGCCTTTGATGTTGTCAGCACGACAATAGGTATCTGTCTTAATTCCGGGTCGGACTTGATTTCTCTAAGTGCCTCACGGCCGTCTTTCCGCGGCATGTTCAGGTCAAGGAGAATGAGGCCTGGACGCGGGGCACTGGTACTGTTGCTGTATTTTCCCCTGTGGTAAAGATAGTCCATAAGCTCAACACCATCCATGACAAAATGCAGATCGTTTGCGAGCCGCGCCTCCAGTAATGCCTCTCTCGCCATAAAACGGTCGTCCTCGTCGTCATCGGCCATGAGAATAGTTATGGTTTTTTCCTTATCATTAATCATTTGATACCTCCTGTTATCAGGGCAGAAACGAAAAGTGCCGTCTTGCTGCCCTGTCATATAACACTATATGGTTTTAAGGTGTCCAGTACCTTTTTTCAGTATTAAGTCGCCTATCCCTTCTCCCCGGGCTTCTGCCAGAAGAAGCCTGGATATTTCTTCTGGAGGCACGGGAGGGCTGAACAGGTATCCCTGTACCTCGTTGCATCCCTGCCTGCATAAAAATTCGAGCTGGTCTGCTGACTCAACGCCTTCTGCGACTACCTTTAATCTCAGGCTGTGGGCCATTGAGATAATCGCGGTTACAATAGCAGCGTTATCAGTATCAGTGCTGATTTCCTTAACAAAGGAGCGGTCGATTTTTATTGAATGGATGGGGAAGCTCTTGAGATAACTCAGCGACGAATAGCCTGTGCCGAAATCGTCTATGACGAGCAGCAGTCCCATTTCAGTCAATTTGTGAAGTGAGGCAAAGGAGGTCTTTGTGTTTTGCATGACCGTACTTTCAGTAATTTCGAGTGACAGGTCCCGGGGGCTTATTCCCGATTCACTCAGTATTCCGGACAAATTATTTATGAAATTCTTCTGCTGGAACTGCTGGCTTGAAAGATTTACAGACACCGGGAGAGGTTTGTTGCCTTCTGCCCGCCAGGCATTGCTCTGGGCACAGGCTGTTTTAAGCACCCACTCGCTTATGGGCAGTATCAGGCCCGTTTCTTCAGCCAGAGGTATAAACTCAGATGGCGGTACTATTCCCCCGTCCGGGTGTTTCCAGCGAATTAGTGCTTCCATGCCCGTTATAGATCCGGTATTAAGGTCAATCAACGGCTGATAGTACAGGAGGAATTCATCTCTTTCAAGAGCTTTGCGCAGGTCATTCTCAAGGGTAAGCCTTTCGAAGGCAGCAGCGTTCATATATTGTTTGTAATACTGGTAGTTGTTCCTGCCGTGTTCTTTTGCATGGTACATCGCGGCATCGGCGTTTTTAAGGAGGCTCTCCATCTCTTCGCCGTCTACCGGATATATGGCTATTCCTATGCTGGAAGTAATGAAAATTTCATAGCCGTCCACATTGAACGGCATTGAAATGCTTTCTTTTATCCGATTTGCCACCCTGGCTGCATCCTGTGTTTCACTTATTACATTTAGAAGGACGGTAAATTCATCTCCGCCCAGTCTGGCAAAAAGGTCCGGGGCCTCCCTGGTAACTGAATCGCATTTTCGCATTATCGAGGAGAGGCGACCTGCTACTTCTTTCAGGAGACGGTCTCCGAGGATATGGCCGAAGGTGTCGTTTATGCGTTTAAAATTATCGATGTCCAGAAATAATACTGCGCTCATGTGATTATGCCTTTCCGCATTGGCAAGTGCCAGCCTTAGGCGGTCCTGAAAAAGTACGCGATTAGGAAGGTTAGTGAGGCTGTCATAAAAGGCCATGTGGTAAATGCGTTCCTCGGTCAGTTTCTGCCTGATGGCATAGCGGATGGAGCGCTCGAGTAACGGGGCGCTTATCTCGCCCTTGACAAGGTAGTCGGCTGCGCCGGCGTTCATGGCCTTCAGGTCTGTTTCATGGTCCCCCTCACCAGTCAATAATATGAATGGCGCCCGGCAGCCATTGCATGAGGCCTTATAAAGAAGGTCCAGGCCGGTGCGTTCGCCAAGCCGGTAATCGACAATATATACATCATACTTGTTTTCACAGATTATGCCGAGGGCCTGATCATATGATGATATCCAGTGAAGGGTATGTTTGAGGCCACTGGCCTCAGAAAGCAGATCGCGCGTAACTACATAGTCATCTTCATCGTCATCAATAAGCAGTATTCTTATATATGTGTCATTCATTTGCAGTTGCTATCTCCACGTTCTGTACTGAGTCAGGTACTGTGAAGATAAACCTGGCGCCATGTCCAGAATTGCTCTTTGCCGTGATATGTCCGCCGTGTCGCATTATGATCTTACGGCAGATCGAAAGGCCTATACCCGAACCCTCATATTCATTCCTCCCGTGAAGTCTCTGAAAAACACCGAATATCCTGTCAGCATACTGTTCGTCAAATCCTATGCCGTTGTCTTCAATGGTTATCTCATGACATGTTTTGCCGTTCCCGTTGATGCTGACAGGTCTGCAGGATATCTTTACGAGCGGGGGCTCTCCATTTTTACTGAATTTCAGTGCATTGCTGATGAGATTCTGGAACAGCTGTCTCATCTGAAGCGGGTCTGCATTTACCACTGGCAGTTTATCAGCCTCCACCACATGTCCTCCCTTTTCAATTATGCTGAACTCAAGATCTGATAATACCTCCTGTTTCACTTCTGACAGGTCTACCTGCTCAAATGGCCGGGCCTTGGTCGTTACGCGCGAGTACATAAGCAGGCTCTGTATCAGATACTGCATCCGGGCAGCTGCATTACGCATCCTTCTGAGATAATCACGCCCCTGGTCATCAAGAACGTTCATGTATTTAGAATCGAGACGGTCCCCGAAGGCCAGGATTTTTCTCAGTGGCTCCTGCAGGTCATGAGAGGCGATATGCGCAAAGTCCTGGAGCTCATGGTTGCTGTGCTCCAGCTTTATCACCATGGACTGCAGCTCTTCTTCCTGCCTTTTACGTTCGGTTATGTCCTTGGCAACAATGACGAGATCATATCCTGTGCCGTCTTTATTTGTGAGTATTGATCCGGAAATAATGACTGGTATCTGTTTGCGGGATTTAGTGACATACGTCGAAACCAGATTGTCAAAACCCTGATTGTGAGTCAACTGGTAACGTATCTTTCTTATGTCGCCCTCGCCGATTGTCTCCCCAAACATGACCCCCGCATTCTTCCCGATGACTTCTTCCTTTTTACACTCGAGCAGGACAAAAGTAGCGGGATTGGCTGTAGTTATTTTGCCCTGTTCGTTAATAATAGTTATGGAATCTCCTATGGACTGGAACACATTTTCTACATAGTCCCTCGAAATAAGCGTAGTTGACAGGCTTTCCGTCATTTCATTGAAGGCCTCAACAAGGGTGATAATCTCTGCATCTTTAGCATCCGCATCTCTTATCTGGGAGAGTTTTCCCTGCGCGACAGACTTTGATGCGGCTGCCAGCCTGGCCAGCGGGGAGGTTATCTTTGATGCGAGTGTATTGGCTCCCCATATGGTAAAAAACAGTATAACAGCGCTTACCAGAAAGGCATTGTCCTGCAGAACAGCATAATGGCCGGACAGTCCGGCCGTTATTGCAGCGACTCCGGCAACGATCAGATGAGATGTGAGCACTTTGCTTTTTAGTGATTTAAACATATGACCCTGTATACGTTATGTCCCGAGAAGTTTTTCATACACATAATAAGTTATCTCACCGTTAAACTTGTTTATTGCGTAGTCCCCTGAGCCTGGCATCCCCACATTAATAAATAAGCCAATTTTTTTGGCTTCATGCGTACTGCAGATTGGCGCCAGGCTGTTCCCCCTCTTTTTTGAAGAGTGCTTATTACTATCGGCAGGGGAAGAGAAATCTTTAGAGTGGTCAATTAAGGCAGGGGTACTATAATCCTTCATGGATTCAGCTGAAAGCAGACTATCTCACGTCACCTGAAGCGGCTGATCCACTTAGTATATTGGGATGGCGGCTCCAGGATGTACAGGCCGAGTATCAGGGTCGGAGCATCATCCCTGGGTCTCAGATACCACCTGATTTCACAAGGCAGGTCAACGGGATCACCTGACGGCAGGTCAAAGACAAGGTGGATAATCCTGTCGGGAGTAAACTGCTCGTCTGTTTTAATGAAGGTTGTGATGGTTGATGATAGACCCTCCTCTGATACATTGCCAATAACTCCTGCGTAGGTTTTCTCTCCAATAATGACTTTAGCGTGTAAGGTTATAACAAAGCGCTTGTGCCGCCTCTTGCCTGATGAATTACCGCTTTTCATTTTTCCTGATCATATTGTCCCAGATCTCAAGAAATTCGTGGACATGTACTGCTGGAAGAGGCCGGCACAGAAGGTAACCCTGCATTTCATCACACTCCATATCCTGAAGCAATCTTAACTGCTCCTCGGTCTCTACCCCCTCGGCCACAACTTTCAGTTCAAGTGTATGGGCCATCGCAATTATTGCCTTGACGATTGTTGCATCTCTGCGGCTGTTGGTTATATCCTTTATGAACGACCGGTCGATCTTGATAATATCGAGAGGGAAACGCTTCAGGTAATTAAATGAAGAATACCCTGTACCAAAATCATCCATTGAAAGCTTCACTCCCATGTCTCTCAGCTTGTGCAGGAGGGCGATTGTTGCGTCCGCGTTTTTCATGATCGCGCTTTCGGTAATCTCCAGCTCAAGAAAAGAGGGATCAAGGCCGGTGTCTTCCAGTATTTTTTCCATTATGCTTGCCAGGTTCCCCTGGCTGAACTGATGTCCTGAGATGTTTAATGAAACAGAGACAGGGGCATGAACAGGGCTTTTCCCATGCCATATTTTTTTCTGTCTGCATGCTGTCTTAAGTACCCATTCTCCTATCGGGACGATAAGGCCGGTATCTTCTGCAAGAGGTATAAAGCGGGTCGGGGAGATCGTTCCGTGCACAGGGTGCTCCCACCGGACAAGCGCCTCAGTGCCGACAATCGTCCCATTACTGATATTTATTCTCGGCTGATATAAAAGAGACAGCTCATTGCCGGTGATCGCCCTCCTGAGATCGTTTTCCATGGTAAGTCTCTCAAGAGCGGTCTCATTCATTGAGTACTTGTAAAACTGGAAATGGTTCTTGCCGTTTTCCTTTGCGTGGTACATTGCAGTATCGGCATTCTTTATAAGGGTGTCCATGTCCTCGCCGTCAGCCGGATGTATGGCTATTCCTATGCTGGCTGATATGAACACCTCGTGACCGTCAAGATTGAATGGACTGTTGAGGGAGTTCAGGATACGCTGTGCGACCTTTGCCGCGTCCTGCATGGAATAGATCTCGGTCAGCAGAACTGTAAATTCATCACCCCCCAGGCGGGCCACAGTGCTTGCCAGTGCCCTGGCTTTCTGGCGGGCGATAGTATCTGCGGAGCGGACAAAGCAGTTCAGCCGATCTGCGACGCCCTTAAGCAGAAGGTCGCCGATACGGTGATCAAGTGTATCATTTATCTTTTTGAAATTATCAAGATCTATAAACAGCAGGGCACAGTTGTCCTTGTACCGGTTTGAGTGCGTAAGAGCCTGACTGAGCCGGTCAAGAAAAAGGGAACGGTTGGGCAGATTGGTCAGGCCATCGTAATAGGCCATATGGACGATTCTTTCTTCCGTACGCTTGCGCTCGATTGCGTAGCGTACTGATCTCTCGAGCAGATGAGACGTTATTCCTGTCTTGCTCAGATAGTCCGCAGCGCCACCCTTAATAGCTTCAATATCTATGCCGCTGTCGCCCTGACCGGTCAATAAAATAATCGGTGCTTTGCATCCTGCACTGACTGCCTCCCGCAGCAGGTCCAGTCCGGTATATTCACCAAGCCGGTAATCAAACAGACAGATATCGTGTTCGGTCCGGCCGATCACTTTCAGAGCTTCTGCGTAGGATGATACCCATTGCAGATCATATGACGGATTGATCTCTGCGAAGAGGTCCCTGGTCAGGAAGTAATCATCCTCGTCATCATCTACAAGCAGTACTTTTATCCGTTCGCTGTTCATATGTTATTTAGTGTTTTCCGGCAGTCTAACGATCTGAAACCAGTACTGTGCAAGCGTGCCTATCACAAAGACCATGCCTTCGAATGAGACAGGTTTTGTGATAAAGGAGTTGACTCCGAGATCGTAGCTGCGATATATGTCTTCTTCAGCCTTGGAAGTTGTGAGCACTACAATCGGTATCTGTTTCAGTTCCGGGTCTGCCTTGATCTCACTGAGCGCTTCCCGGCCATCTTTCTTCGGCATGTTCAGGTCAAGAAGGATCAGGCCCGGACGCGGTGAGTCCTCGGGATTACTGTATGCGCCTCGCCGGTAGAGATAGTCCAGAAGCTCTTCACCGTCCTCAACGAAACGCAGCTCATTTGCCAGCCTGGCCTCTTCAAAGGCCTCCTTTGTCATCAGACGGTCATCTTCATCATCATCAGCCATAAGTATTAGTATGGATTTAGATTTATGAGACATTACTTTCTCCTTCCCTGTGTTCTGCAGGCAGTGTAATAATAAACTTCGCCCCCTTGCCGGGGGTGCTTTTTACGTTAATACTGCCGCCGTGGCGTTCAACAATGCGGCGGCATACGGACAGTCCAATGCCCGAACCTTCGTACTCCTGTCTTCCATGAAGCCTCTGAAATACACCGAAGATGCGCTCAGTGTACTTTCCATCGAATCCTATGCCGTTGTCCTCTATTGATATGTGGCAGAGATTGCCACTGGCGGGATGCCCACCATTTGTACTGCTGGAGGTGACCCTTACAAAAGGGTGTTCGTCTTCTCTGTGGAACTTCAGGGCATTGGCAATCAGGTTTTGCAGTAACTGTCTCATCTGAAGGGGGTCGGCCTGTATGATGGGCAATTCACCGATTTCTACTTTACCGCCTGAATTGTGGATGCGCAGTTCAAGGTCTGACAGAACCTCATGGGCTACTGCTGAGAGGTCAACCGCTTCAAATGCCCGGGCCTTTGATGTTACCCTGGAATAGGCCAGCAGTCCTTCGATGAGATTTTGCATTCTATGCGCTGCGTTCTGCATTCTCTTCATATAATCCAATCCGGTTTCATCAAGGACAGAGGCGTACCTGGTTTTCAGTCTCTCACTGAATGCAGTGATCTTTCTGAGAGGCTCCTGAAGATCATGAGATGCTATATGTGCGAAATCCTGCAACTCCCTGTTGGTATTTTGCAGCCTGTCGGAATAGGTTTTCAGGTCCTCCTCGATTTTTTTCTGCCGGGTCATGGTCTTGTCTAACTGCATAAGTATCATTATGCTCAGTATGAACCCGCCGACAGTCATGACAACAAGCATGACGGATGCCTTAAATATGGCCTTATGCAGAGCGTCATTTTTGCCTGTTACGTCATAATATATTTCAAAGGCCCCCATAAACCTGCCTTCAGACATAATAGGCACATACGCCTCTATGACATCAGCAATAACATTCTGTCCTTCAAGGGATATGGTGTCTTTTTCTACTAATTTGGTATAAGGCCTGCCATTTGCAACAATGTTATGAAAATATTCCTTCTTGTTGACTGTGCTGATATCCATCCTGTTTAGTGAATACAATATCTCTCCATCAGGAGAGAATATTTTCAGGTTTATCAGGTGAAGGTTTTTAATATGCTCATTGATGCTGTGTTCAATTACAGCTACGTCATCTGCTTTAACAGGTTTGTTCTCAGTGAAATACATGTCTGACAGATGGTTTCCGATCCGGACAGCCTCATCTTCAACATTTCTAATAAAAAGTTCTTCAAAATGAGGCAGGACAAAATAAATATTCGCAACGTTGGATACTATTCCAAGAATTAAGAAGATGAAAAATAAATATCTCAGTATTTTATTCTTAAACATAACAGTCCGTTAACCAGGCTGAATTCTTCGGGTATCATCGCACACCCGTATTGTTTTTTTATTTATATCGGATATGTCGTTGAACTACTTAAGTTATTTCATTAAGGGAAAAGACGTGCTGTGATTTTTATATTCAATCCTGCGAGACCATGTAACTTATTGAATAAATGATATTGTCAGGTATGACAAAGCAGAAACGGGAAAAGCAATTGTGACCGGGGTCAGCAAATAACGGATATGTTTTTATGTAATAAGCCTGCTCTGAGACGGGAGATGATATCGTCAATGAATCCCCTGTCGAGCCATTTTTCGAGCCTGTGTTTTTTGTACAACCATGCTGTTTTGCTGACATAATTCATGCTGTCAATGAGGACACTGTCTGTGTAAGGGCCTATCTTTCTTGCGAGTGACTCAGTGTCCATGGGAAGCAGGGGGCCGATAAATACATATGTGCTAATTCCTGCCTGGTGCAGTTTCTTTAATGCGTCTATGCGGGCCTGGACCGGTGGGGCATAGGGCTCAAAGATATTTCTCATACGGTCATCATCTGTTGTGATGGTCAGGCCAACTTCAGCATCTTCAAATTTGGAAATAATATCCATGTCCCGCAGAACGAGCGGAGATTTTGTAAGGATGCTGACAGGGAAGTTATAGAAAGAAAGGATTTCGAGGCATTTTCGTGTTAATTCATACCTCGCTTCAACGGGTTGATATGCATCGGTTACAGAACTCACCATTACCGTGCCTTTTTCAGCACGCCTGAGCTGACGCTGCAAAATTTCCGGGGCATTTACCTTAACATCAACAAAACTGCCCCACGGTTCCATATGGCCTGTAAACCTCTTCATGAAGGTCGCGTAGCAGTAGCGGCATGCATGGGCGCATCCCACGTATGGATTGATGCAGTATTTCATGCCGGGGATGCCTGATTTGGTCAGGACCGATCTGCACGTTATTTCATTGACAGCAGGTTTCATTGCTTAAGTGTAACAAAAGGGTATTCGCAATAAATACCTCTGCCTGATGCGCGAACCTGTCAGGATTTCTTGACCCAAATAATGCGGATGTTGGAATTATAATCCGTTTAATTCGTTCCTGTTGCGGAAACTATAAAATACTTACTTGGCTGGATTGTCATTTCGACCAGCGGGAGAAATCTTTCGGTATTGCAACTGGTTAAGATTTCTCGCTTCGCTCGAAATGACATGTTAATATCAATTTATCACTTTCCGCAGCAGATACTAACTCGATATATTAATTATTATTGTGCATATGGCTTTGACTAAATAAATGCATCCAAGCCTTGATTGAAAATGCGTTTAAGGAACCTGCCTGCCGGCAGGCAGGTCGAAAAACAGATAATTTCCCAACATCCGCATTATGTTAAATGCATTTTTCGGGTTGACTTGATATGTCCCTAATCTATAGAATCTGAAATAAGATGGAGGACTGAGTGAAAAATTGCGCCTATCTTGACATTGAGACTACGGGATTAAGCCCGTTTCACAGTGACTTAACTGTGATTGGTATTTATAAAGAAAATGGAAATGACAGCCTGGTCATGCAGCTGGTTGGTGACGATATATCGGCCGGCAGTCTGATAACGGCTATGGGGAGTGTTACCAAGCTATATACATATAACGGGTCACGGTTTGATCTGCCGTTTATTAAAGCAAAGCTCAATATAGACCTAACTGAATGCTGTAATCATGAAGACCTTATGTATGCCTGCTGGAAGAGAAACCTCAGGGGCGGGTTAAAGAGCGTTGAAAGACAACTCGGGATCACGCGGGAATCGACTGATATAGACGGCTGGATCGCTGTGCAGTTGTGGTGGGATTATGTCAACAACGGAGACCGCGAGGCCCTCGCAGCACTGTTAAAATATAACGAAGAAGATGTAGTGAATTTAAGGGTGTTGAGGGAAAGGCTTGGAGTCTGAAGGTTCAGAAGGATTCGGTTTATCATGCCTCGACAAGAGGAATTTTAACTGTGAATGTGCTTCCCTTGCCCACTTCGCTTTCTACTGTAATTTCCCCTTTATGTTTCTTGACTATGTCATAACTGATGCTCAGTCCCAGGCCGGTGCCCTTGCCTACTTCTTTTGTTGTGAAGAAAGGCTCGAATATCCTGCCGGCCCTGTCCACAGGTATCCCGCAGCCTGTGTCAGAAATGGAGATTTTGACTGAGCCGTCTCCGTTCCATGTCTTTATTTTTATTACCCCCTGTTTTTCAATGGCGTGGGCTGCATTGACCAGGAGGTTCATAATTACCTGGTTGAGCTGATGGGGATAGCATCTGGTAAAGGGAATGTCACCGTATTCCTTTTCAACGGTCGCATTATACTTCAGCTCATTCCAGACAATGTTTAACGTAGTTTCAATGCACTCATTGATGTCCGCAGGTTTGTATTCCGCTTCATCAACACGGGAGAAGCTCTTTAAATTCTGTACTATCTTTTTAATCCTTTCTGCCCCGTCAACTGATTCATTTACAAGCTCTTTTATGTCCTGAAGTACAAAGTCAAGCTTAAGCTTCTGCCGCTTCTGTTTGAGTTCATTTGAGATGTTCCCGGCCTTCAGGGACTCTATTGCTTCTGTCTGTGCATCGATGTATTCAGTTATTTTGTCTGTGTATCTGGCAAGAGTCCCGAGGTTGCTTAAAATGAATCCTGTAGGATTGTTTATCTCGTGTGCAACTCCTGCTGCAAGCTGTCCTATGGACGCCATTTTTTCACGCTGCAGCATTTGAGACTGGGCGTTTTTAAGGTCTGAATAAGCATCTTCCAGTTCTCTGTTTTTTGTCTCGAGGATATGGAGCATGTTGTTAAAGTGTTCACCGATCTCATAAATAGGATCAGAGGTGGCCTTTGTAAAGACCATGCAGCTGATACAGCTTTCCTGCTTTTCAGTAAAACCGCCCTGCAGCGTGTTCGTGCAGAATGTACCCGAAATCTGCCAGCATCGTAAAGCCTCTTTCCCGTAGCAGGGGCAGTTGTCCCTGCTGCATTTCACGGTATCGTAACATTTGACAAGATTTGGATTATCGTATCCTATGTCCGTATCTTTTCTGCTTATGACATCCTGAATAAGCGCAGAGATCTTTAAAAGAGCGGCCTGGAGTTTCTTCCTGTTTATCTCGATTTCGCAATTTGTCCTTTCGAGTTCCCTGGTACGTTCTTCTACACGTATCTCAAGGTCGTCATAGAGGAGGGCATTTTTTAATGACATGGCCGCCTGACTGGCAAGCGTGTCGAGCATATTGATGTCCCCGGCAGAGAATGCATCACCTGAGAGTTTTTCACCAAGGACCAGCAGAAAGGTCAGTTTGTTATCAATGAATATCGGGACTGCTACCTTGCCCTGAAATGGCGCTAACTCAAGGCCGATTTCGTCTGATCTTTCCATAGATGAATCATCCCCGGATTCATCAATCGAAAAGGATTTCTTCCGGTCTTTCAGCAACCTGACAAGATGTAACTCCTTCGGAAGCTGCATGGCAGGGAGCTCCCTTTTTGCGCATTTGTTCAAATCAGATTTAATCGGTTCAGTGCTGCCGCCCTTTGAAGAGGGAGTGTTAAGGGGTACATTAGCATCTTCATGCGATCTGACGTACATCGTTTCATAATGGTCATTATTCGCGGCCAGCAGGAAGGCGTTATTCAGTTTAAAGGTCGAAAAAGCAGTGTCAGTAATAAATCTGCAAATATATTTGGGATTCAATGATGATGCAAGTTCGTTGCTTACTTCCCTGATAACAGAGTAATAATCGATTACAGACTTATGAAATAATTTGTCGATTAATGACTGTACCCTGTTTTTGACCGGGGCAAAAAGTATTGCTATGGAAAGGGCTGATAATGCTGCAATGGTAGATGAATCAATTCCGGAAAAGTATGATAAAAGCTTTGTAAGAGCGAGCGCAAGCAGCATGAAAAGCCCTGTCAGGATCCCTGCTGAAAGCGAGTAGGCAAGGCCTCTTCTGAACACCAGATTTATGTCCAGAAGGTTGTGGCGAAGGATGGCATATGTCACTACAATGCTATATAAAGTTATGCCGAAATTACCTGAAGGGTATAACAGGTCGATCCCGAACATTGGCAGAAATGTAGTAGTAGCTCCGGTAAAGCCGAACATGAAACCGAAGATTATATAAAGGGTCTGCTGACGCTTGCGGCCGCGGGTCTGCGGAAGGAACGTGATTAGTTTCCAGTAACTGACGCTTACAAATATGAAATAGGCAATAAGTCCCATGATCTGAAGAGGCGTTGTCTGAATATAATGCAGGCCGTAAACATACCTGGTTTTATTCAGTACAAGGTCTGTGGCAAGGGTAAATAGAACGCATGTGCCTGCCTGAACATAGGAAAAGACGAGCAGCTTCTTTTTGAGAGTACCGGTGAAGACACCTGCAAAATGGTAAAACGCCGGACCTACAAAGAAGCCGCCTGCATGGGCCAGCTGCCACGCAACTAATGCTTTTTCATGGGAATCAGCGATACCTGCCAGAAATAAGCCGAAGCCCCAGACAGAAACTATCAGGTTGAAATTCATCAGACAGCGGTGCAGTCTCGTCCTGCCAAAGGCAAACGTAATCGCCGCAAGTATCACGCAGGGGATTCCTACTGATATGCCGGATATGGCAAACAAGTTCATAGTGAATATCCCTTAGACATATATTCCTACGTATCGGGACATATCTGGAATATCCTTAGAAGAAAATAGATTAATCCTCTTAATTTATTGCAGTGAACTATTGATGCTCAGGGAAGATGAGGTAATATCAGGCTGTTATATCTACAAAATTCCCCTTGACGTCTTCATTGCCTTCAATACTGTTTTTTGAAGTATAGACAGTCGAGGTCTTCCCGCCTGACACATAACCCCTCCCGCATTCGGGACACATTGACATTGAGACAGTTACAGTGGAAGAGGCCTTCATGCCTTTTTCTTCAGCTTCGCGGGCATTGTTTCTGACATGTTCCTGTTCATGAGAGCTTACAGCGGCGAAAGCAGCATCCGGGGACACACGGGTAGCGGTCTGGAAGGACACTGAGGGATCATCGGACCGATCCCTGTATTTCCTGTTCTCTCAGGTCTTGCAGTCTTTCCCGCTGACGCCGCTGCCCTTCTCTGCCGGAGATGCTTCTAAAGCTGCCTTACTGACAGAAGCGGACCTGTTCTGGCCGGAATAATCAGCGGGCTTATAAGAGGAAGCTGCAAGATAATAGTTGCTGTTATACGGTTGTATCATATTGCCATTCGTATATAATCCATTTATCTTATCGGCGTATATTAAATCAGACTGAAGATCAGGAAACATCGGGGTGAGGACGCCGGCGAATTTCGGCGGTGAGACTAGAACCTGTCTCAAAATTGAGTTTTCGGTTTTTGTCATGCCCGCAGGTCTTAAGCGGGCATCCAGAAGGCCTTGAAAATGCTGGATTCCCCGATCAAGTCGGGGAATGATAACAATAAAGGCGTTTATCAATAATATTCTATTTTGAGATAGGGTCTATAAACTATCCGGTGCAGGATCAGCTGTTCTCCGCCATCACCCAGATGCTGCAGGGGCAGATGCCTCCGTAAGTATAACTTTGGACAGAGAGGATTTGAGAGGGAATAATTCCTGCTCATTTGCAGATTTCAATTGCAGCTGAAAGCCATAATCAGTAAACTATCTGCATGAGAAGCATGCCGTAAAGACGCTTGAGGAAATAAGAACTATTTTGCAAGATCAAATGGAAGAAGTCCCATAGAAGAGATCGCTGGTGTCGAAAGCGGTCAGAGGAAAAGAAGGGATAGGGCTTTAACAACAATGAGTAAAATCCAGATCGATCTGCCAAAAGAAAAAATAGCCGAATTTTGCAGAAAGTGGAAGGTGAAGGAGTTTGCCGTCTTCGGCTCCGTACTCCGCATAGACTTTCGTCCTGACAGCGACATCGACATAATTGTTGATTTTGAACCCAACGCTCGCATTTCACTTTTTGACCTGGTTTCCATGACAGACGAGCTGCGCATGATTTTCAGGCGCAATGTGGATTTGCTGACGCGTGGAGGCGTGGAGCAGAGCCGGAATTACATAAGGCGTAAAGAAATCCTTTCTTCCATGCAGGTTATTCATGCAGCGTGATATTGCCTATGTCCTCGATATATTGCTGTCGGCCAAAGACGCCCGGCAATTTACTGAAGGAATGGACTACGAAGCATTTCTTAACGACCGAAAATGCCAACTGGCAGTCGTGCGCTGTCTTGAAGTGATCGGAGAAGCAACGAAACGACTGTCCGAAACATTCAGGGAAAATCATCCGTTAATTCACTGGTCTGAAATGGCGGGGATGCGCGATGTGCTTATTCACGCATATGATCGGGTTGACCTTGAAAGGGTATGGACGACATTAAGAGATGACCTGCCGACCCTCATCGAGAACCTTGAAGGCATTGTCCCCCCGGAAACAGAGACAAAATAAAGTCTGTCTACTAAACGTTCTCTTGCATCTCCCAGACGCCGCAGGGGCAGATGCCGGCGCAGAAGCTGCATCCAATGCATAGTGATTCGTCAACCACGTATTCGTACGAACCGTCAGGTGTTTCCTTCCTGCTTATGGCCCCGTAGTAACAGGTCGCCTCGCACATGTGGCAGTCGCGGCATACGGCGCAGGACATGCAGCGGTTTGCCTCAGTCCTGGGTTTGAAGGGCTCGCCTCTGCAGATGTCGTAATATGAAGTCTTTATCTTGTCGTATGGTACCATCGGTTTTGGGGCGGGCCTGTAATAAGACCTCCCTGAAAGCAGTGCATGAATGGCATCCGCTGACTGTCTGCCGTGACCGATTGCGTGTGTTACCAGTCCGAGCTTTGTGGCATCGCCGATTGCGAAAACCTTTGGATCAGAAGTATGTCCGACCTCGTCAGCCTCGATCCAGCCCTGATTGTTTGAATGAACAGAGGGTGGCAGGAATTCTGTCAGCGGGGTATCGCCTATGGATACCACGACAACATCGGCATCCAGCGATGAGCCGTCTGTAAAGTAGATCTTCTTTTCCTTCTTCACAAATTTTTCGGTAAATTTCGGCCAGACGATCTTTGTACCAAGCGACTTGGCGATCTCCAGTTCTGCTCCGAAGGCTGCTGGCTTCTGGATGTCAACAGCGATGACTTCCTTTGCACCGCAGTGGTAGGCCTGTGCAGCAACGTCCATTCCTACATTGCCTGCGCCTATGACGACTATCCTTCTGTCTTTCAGGTTCGGGACATCACCGATATTTATTCCCTTTAAAAAGTCATATGCAGAGACCATATCATCTGCACCGGGGACATTTATCATCCTCGGTTTGTGCGCTCCGCAGGCGACCACAACCGCATCATGTTTTTTGTAGATATCATCAAATTTCTTCTTGTTTACTTTTATGCCGAGATTGACTTTTATGCCTATCTCTTCAAAACGTGAAAGCTCTTTTTGCAGGATCTCCTGAGGCATTCTGTCGCGCGGGATGCAGAGCTCAAGCTTTCCGCCGAGCTTTTCCGCTGACTCGTAGAGGTCAATGTCATGTCCCCTGAGAGCAAGCTGCCATGCAGCGGACAGACCGCCGGGACCGCCGCCGATCACAGCGACCTTCCTGCCGGTCTTTTTTGCGCGTTTGGGAAGTTTGAGGTCTTTGCTTGCCTTTCCAAGCTCCTTCACATTAAACGGGGTATCGACCTGTGCCCTTGTGCATGACTGCATGCAGAGGTTGGGACATATCTCTCCGCATACGGACGCCGGAAGCGGGCTGTACTGAAGCACAAGCTGAAGGGCCTCTTTCAGTTTTCCCTCCCTCATCAGTTGAGCGCGTTTCTGGGTCGGTATACCGCTTGGACATGCGTGTTCGCAGGGCGGGGCATATTTATAATTATTCCATAACGGCTTGTATCTCCTGTCTTCTCCAGCTGTCACATATGGAAGGACCGTTGCATCGTGGGTCAGATACTCCGCAAAAATACCGCCCCTGCCAACATCAGCCTCCCAGACATTTGAACGGAATTCAGAAATAGACATCTTAAAGACCTTCTTTTTTGCGCGTTCCTGTGCAGTGAATGGGATCAGTTTTTTCCAGTCGTCTTTTGAGCGGGTCAGTTCATCGTAATATTCAGTGCGCTCTATGGCCTCAAGATACGGTCTCATGTTTTCGGTTATCCACTGCCAGTCCTGGTCTGTTAAATCAAGAAGCTGAACATCGCCTGCACTGTATCCCTGTATCGGACCGCGGAAATATACGGCCCCGCCCACCATTCCAACACAGGGCCGGTATCCGAGGATATTTTCCGGATTACGCGGGTTAACACCG
>QZIL01000027.1 GCA_003599025.1 Nitrospiraceae bacterium
AAGATCGGGCTCAGGCCGATACTCGACCTTGACATGAGGCTCGGTGAAGGTACGGGTGCTGCGCTCGCGATGATGATCATTGAAGCGGGCCTCAAGATATACAAAGAGATGGCCACGTTTGCAGAGGCCGCGGTAGCGGGTAAAAACCAGACATAAGAACTCAGAACACAGAGCACAGACAGCATGAGAAAAATAATTCTGGCATTTCAGTTTTTAACGATCATCCCGATGCAGCAGGATACAGGCAATGTTTCCGATGAAGACATGGGAAAGACAACCGCGGTTTTCCCTGTAGTGGGATTTGCCGAAGGTGTTGTACTTGCCTTTCTGGCCGCTCTTTTACTGAAGGTGTTTCCCGCAGAACTGACCAATGCCCTGCTGGTCCTTATGCTCGTAATCATGAACGGCGGGTTTCATCTTGACGGCCTTTCGGACACCTTTGATGCAGTTGCCTCAAGGGGAGACCGCGCGAAAAAGCTTGAGATCATGAAAGACAGTTCAGTCGGCCCCATGGGAGTCATAGCAATAGTAATGACTCTGCTGCTCAAGTATGTATTGCTGAATGCGGTCTCTTTTGAATCAACGTCTGTCACTTATTTAATGACTGTTCTTGCAATGCCGCTGCTGTCCAGGTGGTCTATGGTTACCGCGGCCTTTTACAGCAGTCCTGCGAGAAAGGACGGACTTGGAAGGCTGTTCATAGAACATACCGGATCGAGACAGCTGATTTTAGCTACAGCTGCCGTAATGGTCTTGATGGCCCTTGTCTGCATAATGGTTTCGGAGTATTCATTCCTGATTTTTTATGTAATGTTTGCCATGCCGGTGCTGTACGCATTCAGTTTCGGGGCGGTATGGTTTTTCAGGAAGATGTTTGATGGTATGACCGGAGACTCATTCGGCGCGGTCAATGAGCTTGCAGTCCTTATCTTTTTACTAAGCGCAGTTATTAATAATACCGGACCTGTCTGAACAGAATTATGACAAAGATTTATTTAATAAGACACGGAGAGACAGAAGGCGCGGAATCGCGGCGCTATAAAGGCCATATTGATGTGCCCCTGTCTGAGAACGGGATTGAGCAGATTAAAAGGGTATCGGAATATCTATTTAAGAACACAGATACCCCCCCTATCCCCCCCTTAGTAAGGGGGGGCAACGGGGGGGTAGACGCCGTCTATTGTTCTGATCTAAGCCGGGCGAAAAAAAGCGCTGAGATTATTGCCGGGCCCCATGGGCTGAAGCCTGTTATCGTTAAGGGACTGAAAGAGCGCAGCTTCGGGGTGTGGGAAGGCATGTCTTTTGATGAGATAAAAATGAGATGGCCTGATGCCTTTAATGCGTGGGCGGCAAACCCGCTGAAGTTCAGCCCTATGGATGGGGAAAGCACGCTTGATGTAAGAGACAGGGGTATGAAGGCATTTAATGAAATTGCAGAAAAGCATGATGGACAGAACATAGCAATTGTGTCACATGGAGGAGTCATCAGAGTAATCCTTTGTGAACTGCTCGGCATTCCCCTTGAGAACATCTTCAGGATAGAGCAGGATTTTGCGGCGTTAAATGTTATAGAGATGTGGGATTATCCGGTGGTAAAACTGATTAACTGCAGAATACAGAACCCAGATATCAGAACTCAGACAAAAGAGGGGACGAATGCATAATTTCAGGAAGATTTTTATCTATCAGAAGTCCGTAGATTTTTCAGTTCTAATATATAAATTCACAAAGACATTTCCAAAAGATGAGCAATTCGGGTTGATAAGTCAGATAAGAAGGGCTGCGATATCTGTTTCTCTAAATATAGCGGAAGGAAGTGGAAATAAATCGAATAAGGAATTCAAGAGGTTTCTGGAAATAGCCTTGAGATCTAACTATGAAGTGATGTCTTGGCTCGAAATTGCACTCAGATTGAATTATTGTAAAAAGGAGGAGTATAAGACGCTAATTGCGGAATCAGATGAAATAGCTGCAATGATTGTTGGATTTGCCAAGCAGCTTTAGTCTGTGTTCTGTGATCTGTCTTATGTGATCTGTCTTATGTCTAAAGCGATAATGATACAGGGGACAGGGTCCGGTGCGGGCAAGAGCGCTGTTGTCGCCGGCCTGTGCAGGATATTCAGAGACATGGGGATCAGGGTCGCGCCATTTAAATCACAGAACATGGCGCTGAATTCATTCATTACAAAAGAAGGCGGAGAGATAGGACGGGCGCAGGCCTTTCAGGCTGAGGCGGCCGGATTAGAACCATGTAATGATATGAACCCTGTTCTTTTGAAGGCAACAGGAGAGGCCGGCTGTCAGGTCATGCTTAACGGTAAAGTCCATGCGACCATGAAGGCCCATGAGTATTACCAGATCAAGGAAAAGGTCTGGCAGGAAATAACTGCAGCCTATGACAGGCTTTCAAAAGAATATGAGCTGATAATAATCGAGGGGGCCGGAAGCCCCGCAGAGATAAACCTTCAGGAAGAGGAAGTCGTCAATATGCGTGTTGCCCGCTATGCAGAGGCGCCGGTCATTCTCGTAGGTGATATAGACAGAGGCGGGGTGTTTGCGCAGTTTTACGGGACGGTGGAATTGTTGAAAGATGTAACCCCACCCAGCCTCCCTTTATCTAAGGGGAGGAGTAAGGAGGGGTCATCCGACGCCGATTACATTAAGGCGTTTATCGTTAATAAATTCCGCGGTGACATAAATATTCTAAGGCCGGGGTTGAGAATGATAGAAGATAAGACAGGAAGGCCGGTCATCGGCACCCTTTATTATCAGAACCATATGGGGCTTGATGAGGAGGACGGGCTTTCGATTGAACAGTTAAAACGGTTGCAACCGTTGCAAGCGTTGCAACGGTTAAAGGTCGTTATCCTGAGGCTGAAATATATTTCAAACTTCACCGACTTTGCCCCTTTTTTGTATGAGCCGGATGTTGAGATCAGGTACACAATGTGGGAGGAAGATATCAGCAGCGCTGACCTTATCATTATCCCGGGATCAAAAAACACGGTCAGCGACCTGATGCTGTTGAGGGAAAACGGGATTGAGGATTGTGTGAAGGCGGCTGTCAGCAAGGGGGCCGCCCTTATCGGTGTATGCGGCGGTTATCAGATGATCGGAAAAAAGATCTTTGATCCGCATAACGTTGAAAGCTCCCTCAGGGAAGTGGAAGGCATGGGATTTCTTGATACCGTTACGAAGTTCGACAGGACAAAGACTACATGTCAGGTGGAAGCGGAGATTCAGAACACAGAGCACAGTACACAGAACTCAGACGAAAGACAGAATACAGAGCACAGAATACAGTGCACAGACAGAAAAAACAGCAAAGATAATCTGGGCTCCGGGTTCTGGGCTCTGGGTTCTATATTGAAGGGGTATGAGATTCATATGGGGAATACGACGGGAGACGTAGGATTGTTTAAAGTGAATAGATTTCATGACGCAGAACATAGAGCACAGACCTTAGACAAAAAAAACAACAAAGATAGTCTGGGATCTGGGATCTGGGTTCGGTGTTCTGATGTTTTTGATGGTTCTGCAAAAGGCAATGTCTGGGGCACGTACATCCACGGGATATTCGACAATGATGAATTCCGGACATCCGTCATTAATTCCCTGAGGGAAAAGAAAGGCCTTTTGTCCCGTGGCGTGGAAGTCAATTATCAGGCAAAAAGAGAAGAAGCGATAAACAAATGGGCTGATACTTTAAAGAACAGCATTGATATCTGTTTTATTTTAAGACAGGTTGGCATGGAATATTGTATGAAAAACAGACCAAAAGATCACAGGCCACAGAACACAGACTGAAGAAGAAAGAATTTCTGCTTTTTAGTCTGTCATCTGTGCTCCGTGTTCTGATTGTCTGACTTTATAAGACATGACAGAGGCAATTACATTGACAGCAGCTTATTTACTGGACCTTGCAATCGGTGATCCGAAGTGGCTTCCCCATCCGGTACGCGGTATGGGATGGGCGATTGAGAAGATGGAGAGGGTGTTGAGAAGACAGAGCGCAGAACACAGACTACAGAACACAGAGCACAGAACACAAAATATGGACAGAGTTGCAGGAGTTCTGCTTGTAATTATCATAGTCGGCGTAACATATGCTGCATTTTACTTTATTAATAAACTCATCCTTAGTTCCCACTTCCCGCTTCTGACTTCTTACCTGTCTTTTATCGTCCTTGCCATTCTGACCGCTACCACCATCGCGACCCGTGAGCTGATTAATTCTGCTAAGGCTGTTATTGATGAAGTCAAGACAGGGAATGTGGAAACAGCACGGGGCAGGCTGGGAATGATCGTGGGAAGGGACACACAATCCCTGGACCGGAAGGGCATACTGAAGGCAACTATCGAGACCCTTTCTGAAAATGCCTCGGATGGTATCGTCGCCCCTCTCTTTTATTTCGCCCTTGGCGGTCTGCCTCTTGCCATGGCCTACAAGGCAGTAAACACTCTTGATTCGATGGTCGGATATAAAAATGAAACATACAGGAACTTCGGCTGGGCCGCTGCAAGGCTCGATGACATCGCCAATTACATTCCGGCAAGAATAACAGGGATACTCATTGTTGTCGCATCTTATTTTGTTCACTATTCTCTGCCGACTGTTCATTATTCACTTAAAATGATGCTGCGTGACGGCAGGAAACATTCCAGCCCAAACAGCGGGGTCCCTGAGGCTGCCATTGCGGGAGCACTCGGTGTTCAACTTGGCGGGCCGTCCATGTACGGTGGCATACTGGTTGAGAAACCGTTTATCGGAGAGGAGAGACAACAGAGCACAGAACACAGAAAACAGAACACAGAAAACAGAACACAGAAAACAGACAACAGAACACAGAAAACAGACAACAGAACACAGAAAACAGACAACAGAACACAGACTACAGAACACAGACTACAGACAACAGAACACAGAACACAGACTGCAGATGACTCTTATTATAATGCTGCGCGGCAGGCGGTCTCGATAATAAGGCTTACATCATTATTAGGATTCGCCGGAGCACTTGGATTGTTATATATAAGGACAGCGACATGAGGATTCAGGGTACAGAGAAAAGCAAAGACGGTCTGTGTCCGGGGAGCTGTGTTCAGGGTTCTGATTTTGAGCATGGAGGGAATATATATGAAATTGCCGGGCAGCTTGGTATTCCTGAGAATGAGCTTATTGATTTCAGTGCGTCGATCAACCCTCTCGGTCTGTCAAGGAAGGTAAAGGAGACAATCAGAACGGGGATGGATGGTTTAATCAATTATCCTGATCCGGACACATCTGTACTGAGGCTTAAGCTGGCTGAACACCTTGATATAGATCCTGCCACTATACTATGTGGTAATGGAAGCACCGAACTCATCTATCTCATCCCAAGGGCTCTCAAACCGGTGCAGGTGCTGATACCAGCCCCTACGTTTTCGGAGTATGAGAGGGCCGTAAGAACACAGAACACAGAACACAGAACACAGATAAAGTACCTGGAGATTGAAAAGAGTGATGACTTTAGAATAAAACATGATGATTTTATTGCTGCAATAAGAATGTTAAATCCGAGCAGGGAGCAAAGAACAAAGAACATAGATGGTCTGTGTTCTGGGCTCTGGGCTCTGAGTTCTGGTTGTATGGCTTTTCTCTGTAACCCGAACAATCCCACAGGGGCTCTCCTGCAGAGATCAGAGATACTGGAAATTGCAGAAGCTGCGAGAAAGCAGAGGTGTTACCTTATGGTAGACGAGGCGTTTATTGATTTCACACCTGAAGAATCTGTGATACATGATGTAAAGGACAATCCTTATCTCATAGTGCTGAGGTCAATGACAAAATTTCACGCTTTGACCGGCCTCAGGATCGGTTACGCGGTATTTCACACAGACCTTATACGGCGTATACAGGAATTCAAGGAGCCATGGACTGTTAATAATCTGGCCCAGGACGCAGCAGTCACGGCACTTGATGACAGGGAATATATTGAGAAGACATACAGAATGATTGCACGTGAAAAAAAATATCTTGAGAAGAATCTTAAGAAGTTTGGGATTCGTTTCTTTCCTTCAACAGCCAATTACTATCTGTTGAAGGTAGCGGATGCGGGTGAACTGGTGGGCCGCCTGAGGAACAAGGGCATACTCGTCAGGGACTGTTCAAACTTCAAGGGACTTGATAACTCGTATGTCAGGATTGCGGTGAAGTCACGCAGACACAACAGGCTTCTGCTTAACGAATTAAAAGACATATGTAGAATCATTCCCACGAAGCTTGTCCCCGAAGGTCGTAATCGGGGAACGGGAATCCAGAAAACCAGAACTGGATTCCGGCTTGAGGACTGCCGGAATGACAGAGGAACACAATGAGAGGGATAGTCATTGCAGGTACAAACAGCGGCTGCGGCAAAACGACCATTACTCTTGGTATTATGGCCGCGTTAAAGAAAAAAGGTCTGACAGTACAGCCGTTTAAGACCGGCCCTGATTTTATTGACACAGGCCTTCACCGGCTCATTACCGGCAGGACATCGAGGAACCTCGACCTGTGGATGTGCGGACGGGATTATGTTGCCGACTGTTTTTCACGACATTCCGCTGATGCTGATATATCGGTAGTAGAAGGGGTCATGGGAATGTATGACGGCAATATCAGCACCGCTGACCTCGCTGCTGCGCTCGGTCTGCCGGTAATACTTGTCGTTGATGCACATGGTATGGCGGAAAGCGCCGGAGCGGTGGTGAAGGGATTTAAAGAGTTTAGATGTATGAGTTATGAGTTAAGGGAAATAAATTCAAAATTCAAAACTCAAAATTCAAAACTCTTAACTCATAACTCTGAACTCTCAATCGCCGGTGTCATCTTCAACCGCATCGCCTCAGACAGACATTACAAGAGAGTCAGAGAGAGTGTTCAGGATGTCCCTGTCCTCGGGTATTTGCCGAGGGACATTGATTTCAATATCCCTCACAGGCATCTCGGTTTGACAGTGGCGGAGGAAGCACCGATTTCAGCAGAGGCTATTGATAAACTGGCGGATGCGGTGCTGGGACATATTGATATAGAAGCGATAATTCGGAACACAGAACACAGAACACAGAGCACAGACAGAAAAAAAGGCAAAGATAATCTGGTGTCTGGGCTCTGGTCTCTGGGCTCTAAAGTCAAGATCGCCGTTGCTTACGACAGGGCGTTCTGCTTTTATTACGAGGACAATCTTGATCTCTTAAGACAGGCGGGCGCTGAGATCGTGACCTTCAGTCCTCTTTCAGACAGCCGGATCCCGGATGGCACAGATGCCCTTTATATCGGGGGAGGATATCCGGAACTGTATGCTGAGAAGCTGTCTGCCAACAAGCCGATGCTTGAGTCCGTAAGAAAATTCTCTGGTGCAGGAGGACCTGTGTATGCGGAATGCGGGGGATTAATGTACCTGACCGAAGGGATATATGATTTTCACAATGTGCTTCATCTGATGTGCGGGATATTCCCTTTTAAAACGATGATGAAAAAAGGAAGGGCAAGCCTGGGATACAGGGAAGCGGTTTTAAAGGAACGGGCTATCCTGGGGAATAAAGGGACCGTGATCAGAGGCCATGAATTTCATTATTCAGAAATAGTCAAAAGTGCGGAAGCGGGAAAGCATGAATGTAGGGGCGAGGTGCCCTCGCCCTTGAATTGCGAAAAGATATATTCCGTCAAAAACGGGGAAGCGCAATACATCTATGATGAAGGGTACAGGGTCAGGAACACGCTGGGCAGCTATATTCACATGCATTTCGGAAGCAGTCTAACCATAGCGAATAGTTTTATTGGATTTGCAAAAAGTAAGTCCCGGTGGGTGTCATTCCCGCAAGCGAAGCGCGTCGGGAATCTGATTTCGGATACCCAAACATCGGGCACAGGCAAGCCGGAATGACAAAAAGATCATCATAAAGGAGTGTCATGGAAAAGATAATAATTGCGGGACACGGGAGTCCCAAGAAAGATGCAAATAACATTGAACAGGTAGCACGGCTGCTCCACGGCATGGTCCATCCCGGGTGCAGCAAAGAATGTGTAAGGGTCGCATACCTGCAGTTTGCGGAGCCTGATATCATGCAGGCTATTACTGACTGCGTTAAAGACGGGGCCGGAAAGATAATCGTCCATCCGTATTTTCTCAGCAGCGGCATGCATGTCACAACCGATATACCGGGCATTATCAAAGACGCTCAGGAAAAATATCCGGGAGTTGAATTCGTTTATACCGAGCCGCTCGGCATACATAACAGGATGGCCGAGGTCGTCCTCGAAAGGATAATCGCAGCAACAGGCCTTAAACCTGCGCAGATCGAGGAAAGGAGTTTTGATATCATCTCCGGTGAAGCAGACCTCAGCGATATTCCTGAGGAAAGACATCCGATCATCAAGCGCGTTATACATACGACTGCTGATTTTGAATTCAAGAGCAGCCTGGTGTTCCACCCTGATGCTGTAACGGCAGGTGTTGCAGCGATTAAAGCGGGAAAAGACATTCTGACTGACGTTGAGATGGTACGGACAGGGATAAATAAGAGGCTGTTGGAGAAATGGGGCGGGAAGGTGATTTGTAAAATCCAGAACACAGAACCAGGAATACAGAACACAGACAACAAGACCAGGACTGAACTCGGTATTGAGGCCGCTTTAATAGAAAATGACAACATAGGCATTATCGCGATCGGAAACGCACCGACAGCGTTATTGAAGGTGATTGAGATTCTTTCCTTGCCCCTTGAGGGGTCAGGTTTTAAACCTGACCCCTTCTTGCCTCTTGTCATCGGTGTGCCGGTCGGTTTCGTTAAAGCCTTGGAATCAAAGGCGTTGCTTGCGTCACAGCCGTTCCCTTTTATTACCAATCTGAGCCGGAAGGGTGGTTCTACCGTTGCTGTGGCGATTGTAAATGCATTATTGAAGATGGCGGAGGAGAAGTGAAAATCAGAGCACAGACAAAAGACAGAGCGCAGAGCACAGATTACAGAACACAGACAGGAAAAACAGCACAGATAATCTGGGGTCTGGGTTCTGTGTTCTGTGCTCTTACTTCTGACGCTCATGCCATGCATATCTCTGAAGGCATACTGCCGTTTAACTGGGCAGCCCTGTGGTTCCTTGTCGCGTTGCCATTTGTTGCATACGGAATAAGAAGGCTCAAAATCCTTTCAAAGACCGATCTGTCGATCAAGCCTCTCGTAGGATTGATGGCTGCTATAGTTTTTGTTATCTCCTGCATGCCTATTCCGGTGCCGACCGCAGGTACATGCTCCCATCCCGGAGGCACGGCAATACCGGCCATACTGGTCGGCCCTTCGATCAGCGTGCTTATCACCGCAGTTGCGCTGCTCATTCAGGCGCTGTTCCTTGCACACGGGGGCCTGAGCACCTGGGGTGCTGATATAGTGTCTATGGGGGTCATGGGGGCCTTCACTGGTTTTGCAGTCTTTAAGCTTCTGAGAAAGCTTAAAGCGCCTCTTGCAGTCTCGGCCTTTTTTGCAGGTTTGTTGTCTGACTGGGCGATCTACATTACAACATCTGTTGAACTTGCTGCGGGTATAAGGGGAGATGCCCCTTTCCTGCCTTTATTTACTAAGATACTTATCGCCTTTGTACCTACACAGCTCCCGCTCGGTATTCTCGAAGGGGCCATGACCGCGGGGATGGTCAGCCTTCTTTTTAAGAGAAGGGCGGACCTGCTTGTTAAACTTGGCGTAATAAAACCTGAACATGCAGGAGGTGCGGCATGATAAGTCAGAACACAAAATCCAGAACTCAGAATTCAGATCTCAGAACACAGACTATCTTCTTTTTTGTTTTAGTCTGTGCTCTGTGTTCTGTAATCTGTGCTCTGATTTTCACTTCTTCGGCTGCGGCTAAATGGGGCGGTGTTGACGAGTCAGTTGTTGAGAAATATGCGGAAGAGCATGGCAGGGCAGCAAGAGATCCTGTTATTAATACGGACCAGGGGGATCTGCTCCTGTTTGTCTTTCTGCTTGCCGGCACGGTCGGAGGGTTTGCAGCAGGATATTACTGGAGAACACTGACAGAACAAAGAGCACAGATGACAGAACACAGACAAAAAATACATAAAGCATAATCACACTCCCTCTCCCCTCAAAGAAGGAATCGACATTCAGCGGGGTGAGGGTCGGGGTGAGGGAGCATCAATAGAACAAAATGGAAATTTTATCCGAACATTTTAAATCAGAGCACTTCCTTTCAAAGGTAGATGCAAGGGTCAAGCTGATTGTCACCCTTGCGCTTCTTGCAATGGTACTGAGTTATAAAGGGACAATGTTCCCGCTGCTTATAGCTGCGGTGTCCATCATGCTTTGTATGAAGATGCAGATTCCCGTAAAGGTGCTGGCTTTCAGACTGGCGCAGCCATTATTTCTGGCGCTCGTGATTTTATTGCTGAAGATCTTTTTTTCAGGAAAAGATGCGATGTTTGTTTTTTCTTTACCCACTTCCCACTTCCCGCTTCTGACTTTGACCGGTTACAGGGACGGTCTCATGGAGGGCCTGCTTATAAGCGCGCGGATACTGGGAGGGGTATCACTTCTTGCGGCTGTGGGTTTTGCAACACCTTTTATTGAATTTATGGGAGCGCTCTCATGGCTGAGTGTCCCGAAGCCCTTTATTGAAATCATGATGTTTGCATACAGGTATCTTTTTGTCTTTCTCGAGGACGCAACAACTATCTACAGCGCACAGAAAAACCGACTTGGCTATACAGGGATAAAAAAGGGGCTGAATTCCTTCGGAGTCCTGACAGGTTCGCTCGTTCTGCGCGGACTTGAGCAGAGCCAGAAGACCGCTGATGCAATGGAGCAGCGGGGCTACACAGGCGATATGCCTTTACTTAAAGGGAAGCCGCTGAGCACATTGGAACTTGCAGGCGCATTATTAATTGTCATCTTCGGAGGTGCTGCGTGGATGATCTGAAAAGAGCACATAACACAGAGAACATAACACAGACAGGGAATAGTGAGTTGATGTACAGCGTCAGAAATCTCTCTTACAAATATCCTGACGGCACTCATGCCCTGTCTGATATCAACCTTGACGTAAAGAAAGGTGAATTCGTCGGCCTGCTGGGTGCCAACGGGTCAGGCAAAACGACCCTGCTCAGGGCCATGGACAAGCTCCTCAAGGGGGTTGAGGGCAGCGTCTATCTGGATGGCATAGATATCAGGACCCTCTCACCAAAAGAAATATATAGAAAAGTCGGACTTGTATTTCAGAACCCGGATGACCAGTTATTTGCGCCGACCCTTTTTGAGGATGTGGCCTTTGGTCCAGCGAACATGGGATTCAGGTCAAAGGAAGTCGAAGAGCGTGTGATGAACGCGCTCGATGAGGTTGAATTAACCGGACTCGAAAGAAAATCGGTCCACAACCTGAGCTTTGGCCAGAGAAAGAGGGCCTGCATCGCAGGGCTCCTTGCAATGGGGCATGAAATGCTTCTGCTCGACGAACCGACTGCCGGGCTTGACCCGATGGGGGAATACAAGATGATGGGCCTGCTTCAGAAGCTCAACAGGGAGAAACAGGTGACGATTGTAATGGCGACCCACAGTGTTGATCTGGTCCCGCTCTTTCTCGATAAACTCTACATTCTAAGTAAAGGGAAGATTAAGAGAGGCGGTGCACCGGAGGAGGTCTTTAACGCGCCTGAAGACATGGCCAATATCAAGCTCAGGCTTCCGCATATAGCAGAGCTTATTTACAGGCTGAAACATGAAGACAAGCTGGATTTCGGCAGAATCCCTCTTACCATTGGTGAGGCGAGACGGGAGATTATTAAGACCATGGAGAAGAAAGAGAGTTAGTATCCCCCCTTTGGTAAAGGGGGGCGAGGGGGGATTTTTTCATTAACAAAATCTCCCCTAACCCCTCTTTTACAAAGAGGGGTAAATTATGAAGGGAGGTGAAAAATTGAACAAGGCAAAGAAGAATGAGAAGAAGACCAGAAGCGCTGCAATATCTTATCACATGAAATGCGCAAAGACAGCGAACGGCCTTACCCATTTTGTGATGTACGGGGATATCCCGAAAAAGAAAATGCCACTGTAGAATTTTCATGTAGGGGCAATTTAGCCTGAAGGGCACAGGCATGAATTGCCCCTACGTATTCCCGGTTTTGCAGACATCACACGATGATATTCACCTTTGCTGTCATTTCGACCGAAGGGAGAAATCTTAAGATTCCTCGTTTCACTCGGAATGACACCGAAGTTACGGATTATATTTAAAAATTAAATTAAAAGGAGACTGAAAATAATGAGCAAAGGATGCACATGCGGATGTTCACAGGGAGATGTTGAAAGGGGCCTTTCCTTTTCCGATGTTGACGAGAACTGGAAACTGGCGCTTGATGCTGATAATATTTTCTGGAGTATATTGCCGAGGGAAAACGGCGAGTTCATGCTGTCACAGCATATGATCGACCTCTATAAAAAGGAGATGAAACACCTTGATAAGGAGATGCATGATTTCAGGTTCAATGAGCCGCTGAACTGCGTATACATCGACCCCACGGACCGGTGCAATGCCAACTGCCCGTATTGCTATATCCCTTCAAAGATAAGGCAGCATGGGACCCAGATGACCGCTGAGCAGCTGGATACAGTGCTCAGCAAGATAGTGGAGCACTTCAGGGGCGTGAAGAAGAAACCCGTGATCGTGTTCCACGCTGCCGAGCCTCTGCTTGTGAAAGACATTCTCTTTGGCGCGATCAGGAAGTATCACAAAAAAATGCTCTTCGGCATCCAGACCAATGCCCTGCTGCTCGAAAAGGATGATGTTGAATTCATAAAGAAGTACCGGGTAGGCATCGGCATATCACTGGATGCTTCCACTGCCGAGGTCAATAACCTTTCCCGTGTCTCAAGGAAGGGCGAAGGGAATTTCAGAAAGGCGGTGCAGGCGCTCGACTGGTTTAAAGGGTACCCGGGGCTGAATGTTATCTGCACGGTAAATAAATACAACGTGGACAAACTCTCAGCCCTTGTTGAATTCCTCCACAAAAAGAAGGTCCCGATGGTGTTGCTCAATCCTGTCCGACTGACTCAGAAGCGCTCCGATCAGGTAAAGCCTGACGATAAGGCATTCGCACAAAACCTGATAAAGGCCGTGGACACCGCAATGTCACTTACAAAGAAGACCAAACGCCAGATAGTTGTCGGCAACTTCGCGAATGTCCTGCTGGCGATCATTGCGCCTACAGCAAGGCGCATGATGTGCGATATTTCTCCCTGCGGGGGCGGACGGACATTCCTTACAGTAACAGCGGACGGATCGATGGTCCCATGCGGGGAATTTATCGGCATGAAGGAATTCTCAGGCGGCAATATATTCAGGAGCTCAATCGCAAAGGCGATGGAGTCAAAACCCTTTAAAGCTATCAGGTCAAGGATGGTGGAGAACATCGATGAATGCAATACCTGTGACTTCAGGCATATATGCGGCTCGCCATGTCCTGCGGAAATGCATGCGCGTGGCAACATTAATAAAAAGGCGGTGTTCTGTGATTTCTACAAGGAGATTATCGTGCATGCCTTTAAGATGATAGCTGAGGACAATGTAAAGTATCTCCTGCGGGATGACTCGCTGGAGCAGATGGAGTATGAATATCAATACTGAAAAGACAGGAGTAAGTAGTCAGGGATCAGGGGGCAGGGGAAAAAAAGAGGCTCTTCGGTCCGGCTATACTACGGGGGCATGTGCGGCGGCAGCAGCAAAGGCGGCAGCAGTGCTGCTTTTTAGCGGGGAAGCGGGGAAGCGGGGAAGCGTAAAAGAAGTTGAGATTCCGTTTCCGGACGGCAGCAGGGTCAAATTCAAAATTCAAGATTCAAAAATCAAGATCACTGGGAACGAATGCATAGCCTCTGCATCAGTTATTAAAGATGCGGGTGATGATCCTGATGTGACAAACGGGGCGGAGATTGTGGCGGAAGTAAAAATACAGAACAAAGAACCTGCCTACCGGACAGGCAGGCACAGAACAAAGATCACAGACAATAAAAATATCATAGACAATCTGGGCTCTGTCATTATTAAAGGTGGAAAGGGAGTCGGCACAGTCACAAAGCCCGGCCTGTCCATAGCAGTCGGGGAGGCTGCGATAAACCCTGTTCCTAGAAAGATGATAAAAGAAGCTGTTATGGAAGCGTTAATTCAGAACACAGAACACAGAACACAGAGCACAGACGAAAGACAGAATACAGAGGACAGATCACAGAGAACAGACAATAAAAATATCATAGACAATCTGGGTTCTGGGCTCTGGGCTCCGGGTTCTGCTCTTGAAATCACCATCTCCGTCCCTGATGGCGAGGAACTCGCAAAAAAGACCCTGAACCACCGTCTCGGCATTGTCGGCGGAATTTCTATCCTGGGCACCACAGGCATAGTAAAACCGGTTTCGACCGAGGCCTGGACAGCGACCATCTCATCATCCATGGACGTTGCAAAGGCAATGGGGCATGAGGAGATCGTTATTTCCGCAGGGCGCTCTTCGGAAAAAGCGCACATGAAGAAATTCAGACTGCCGGAAGAAGTGTACGTGTTAATGGGTGACTACCTGGAATATTCCCTGAAGGAGGCAAAAAGGCATGGCTTTAAAAAAATTCATCTTTGTGCACAGTGGGCCAAGATGGTCAAAATAGCGATGGCAACACCTCAGACACATGTCAGGTTCGGGGCGATTGACACCGGAAAAGCTGTGGAGTTCCTTAAAAGTCTGTGTTCTGAGCTTTGTGTCCCGAGTTCTGAATTTAATACAGCAAGGGAGATATTCGATTTGATAAGTACCAACTCCCAATCCCTAACTCCCAACCCCTTTACGGAAATTTGCAATGCCGCGAAAAAATATGCTGAAGCAATCGCCGGAGGTATCCCTGTTAACGCATATCTTGTATCATATGAAGGCGAGGTTATAGCTCACAATGAGTAAAATGTATGTCATAGGGATCGGTTTCAGGCCGCTTGATAAGAAGGCGAGCTATATTGTCCAGCATTCTGATGTTGTGCTTGCGAACAGCCGTCTGGTTGAGGTATTTAAAAAATACTCTGAATACGACAGCGTTAAAGAAAGGTTCCTGGTCCACGGCAGTGTGTATGAGACGCTTGACTACATCTCCGCCAACTATCAGAAAAAGAAATTGTCATTGCTGGCTGCCGGAGACCCCATGTTTTTTGGCATAGGAAGGCTGGTCATAGAGAGGCTGGGAAAAGACGCTGTTGAGGTGTTCCCTGACCTGTCGAGCATCCAGGCCGCGTTTTCAAGGGTGAGGGAGACGTCGAATAATGCACTATTAATAAGCCTGCACGGAGGTCCGGACCCGGAAAAGAGGAGAAAGCCTGAGTATGAGCTTTCAGATGTGCCAGGACTATTAAAGAGTCATAATAAAATTGCGGTTCTGACTGATAAAGTGAATAGCCCGGAGGCGATTGCCGGTACAATATGCAAGGGCGAGGGCACCTTGCCCCTACTTTCGTTAAAGATGTATGTTTGCGAAAACCTCGGGTATGATGATGAGAAGGTCACGGAGGGTACGCCTGAAGAATTATCAAAGATGTCTTTCGGGCATCCGAATGTTGTGATTATCGTTCAGAACACAGAAGACAGAACACAGAACTCAGAAAAAGAAGCGCGATCAGCAGTCAGCAGTCAGCAGTCAGAAATAAAGTTTGGAATAAAAGAATCAGAGATACAGCATTCAAAAGGCCTTATCACAAAGGACGAGGTCCGTGCCGTGGCAATTCATAAATTAAGATTACCGCAGACCGGGGTGCTCTGGGACATTGGCGCGGGATCAGGTTCGGTATCAATTGAAGCAGCGATCATCTGCCCTGACTTAAAGATATATTCGATTGAAAAAGATGAAGAGCAACTGACCAACATAACAGAAAATAAAAACAGACTTTTGGTTGATAATATTGAAATTGTGGGCGGCCATGCACCGGAGGCACTAATGCAGCTGCCTGCACCAGACAGGGTCTTTATAGGCGGCAGCAGCGGAAGGTTAAGTGAAATAATAAAAGTTATTGAAAGCAGTTATGAATTACGAATTACGAATTACGAATTAAATGCCCCGTCACTTATTATTGTCATAAACGCGGCGACTATAGAAACATTGAACGAAGCATTGCAGGTACTGGAGAAGAACGGGTTTAAGATTGATGTTTCGGAAATATCAGTCTCAAGGTCAAAAGTCATCGGCGGGAAAAGGCATATGAGCGCACTGAACCCTGTGTTTGTGATTACAGGAGAGAAAAACCTTAAGTAGCAAAACAGATTTTAATTTTGTAACTAATAAAAAGCGTCATTCCCCGACTTGATCGGGGAATCCAGTTTATTTAAAAAATAAAGCCTTTGCAGAAGATCCATCTGGATTCCCGCTTTCGCGGGAATGACAAAGAACAATCAATGAAAAACAAATTATACGTCATAGGCATCGGCCCCGGTGACCCGGAGTTGTTAACCCTTAAGGCCGTTAGGGTCATTAAAGAGTCCCCTGTGCTCTGTGTGCCGAAAGGACGTGAGGAAGGCAGCAGCCTTGCTCTGTCGATTGCTCAAAAGGCGGTAAGGCTTGACGGCAAGGAAATAATCGAGGCGCATTTTCCGATGGTAAAAACAAGAGCACAGAACCTGCCTACCGGACAGGCAGGCACAGAACACAGAGCACAGACAGAGGCAAAAGAAGTGCTCGATGATAAATGGGGTGAAATAGCTGAAACAATACTACGCAGTCTCAAACAAGGCAGTGACGTAGCCTTTCTCACGCTTGGCGACCCCACGATCTACAGCACGTTTTTTTATCTTTATGACAAACTGCTCGAACTGCAGCCCGGTCTGGACATAGAGATCATCCCCGGGGTGTCTTCCATAAATGCTTCGGCTGCGAGGGCGAATTTTTCTCTGGGACTGGGCAATGAGAGCATAGCCATTCTGCCCGCAAATTACCTGGACAACCTGAAGGACACCCTCGATCAATTTGATACGGTAGTGCTTATGAAGGTAAACAAGGTGCTGGATGAAATAGTGAAACTGCTCAGGGAAATGGAACTCATCAGCAGAGCTGTCTGTGTGTCAAGGGCGGGGATGGAGGATGAGAAGATTTACAGGGACATCACTAAGATAAAACAGGAAGGATTAAATTACTTCTCGATGGTGATCGTGAGAAAATGACACAGGATGACCTGATATATTTTAAAAACTGGTTTGCGGATTACACCCGCTCTTATTATTCCACTGACACGGAAGACCAGAAGAACATCCTGCTCAAGGTGGAGCATACCGATAATGTATGCAGGAACATCGTCAGGATTGCCCGGGGGTCATCTATGGACGATGATCAGACCAGGCTGGCTGAAACAGTGGCCCTTTTTCATGATGTAGGCAGGTTCAGTCAGTACATGAAATACAAAACCTTCAGGGACGATATTTCGACCAATCACGGTCTGCTTGGTTCAGAGATACTTGCTGAGGAAAAGGTCCTTCAGAGGCTTCCTGAGGATGAGCAGCAGATGATAATCCAGGCTGTAAAATTTCATAATGCGTTTGCGATACCGACAGTTCTGGAAAGCAGGGTGGTGTTATTGCTGAAACTTATCCGTGACGCAGACAAAGCGGACATATTCCGCGTATTCATAAAGTACTATGAAAGCCCTGTGGAAGAAAGAGCATCAGCAACGGCCTTCAAGGTGCCAGATACCACGGAATATTCGGCAGTCATGCTTTCATGCATTATGAATAAACACGTAGCTTCTTATGCAAATATAAGGACTGAAAACGATTTCAAATTAATGAAGTTGTCCTGGGTGTATGATCTGCATTTTAACGAGTCAGTTAGGCTTCTTGTGGAAAGGGATTATTTAAACGGTATCATTAATAAACTACCTCAGACCGAGGAGATTATGTCTGCTGTCACTATCCTGAGAGACTATGTAGCCCAGAGGTTAAAAAATGGCAAACAATAAAGTGTATTTTATAGGCGCCGGTGCAGGCGACCCGGAGCTGATCACGGTCAAAGGCAGAAGACTGCTTAATGACGCGGATGTTGTAATTTACGCAGGGAGCCTTGTAAACCCTGCGCTGCTTGACGGTATCAGGGCGGAGATTCATGACTCTGCTGGGATGAATCTGGATGAAATAATCTGCCTTGTAAAAGAGGCCTTTAAACAGGGGAAACTCATAGTCAGGCTGCACACAGGAGACCCCTCTTTTTACGGCGCGATATCCGAGCAGATAGAGAGGCTTCGAGAATCAGGTATTGATTATGAAGTTGTCCCGGGGGTGTCTTCGGCAATGGCCGGAGCGGCTGCGCTTGGACAGGAACTGACAATCCCGGAGATCAGCCAGACAGTCATTTTTACACGGATTGAAGGAAGGACACCTGTACCGGAGAAGGAGAAGCTGTCCGGACTGGCAAGACATCAGGCGTCGATGGTGGTATTTTTAAGCGCTGGCATGATCGAGAAAGTAAGGGATGAACTGCTTGAAGGATATCCTGACAATACCCCGGTTGTAGTCATTGAGCGGGTATCATGGCCGGAGGAGAAGATTATCAGGGGGACATTAAAGGACATCGCAGAAAAAGTAAAAGAGGCTGGAATAAAAAAGACGGCCCTGATCTATGTCGGTGAAGCGCTAAGGGCGTCTGAAGAGAAACTCGGGAAGGAATCGAAGCTATATCACAAGGACTTCAAGCATGAGTATAGGAAGTAAAGAAGCGGTCAGCGGTCAGCGGTCAGCAGTCAGAAAAGGTGCAAACCCCTCTGTGTCCCCCCTTACTAAGGGGGGAATAAGGGGGGTAACCACCGCAATATTTTATATCACGAAGGCAGGTCATAAGCTTGCGGAGCGGATTCACCCCCTTTATCCTGATGCGGAGGTTTTGAAATTCACATCCGCGGGGGCGATTCATGAATTGCCCCAACACTGGAGAGACCGCAAAAACCTTATCTTCATCATGGCGACAGGTATTGTGGTAAGGACCATAGCACCATTACTTAAAGACAAAAGGACGGATCCTGCAGTAATCGTCCTTGATGAAAAAGGGAAATATGCTATCAGTCTCCTGAGCGGTCATCTTGGCGGTGCTAACAGTCTGGCTGCAGAAATAGCGGAATTTCTGGGAGCGCAGGCAGTGATCACTACGGCCTCAGACGTTCAGGGCAGGATAGCGCTGGATATCTGGGCCAGGGAGAAAGGTCTTTATGTGGAGGATTTTGAAAGGCTGAAACGGTTAAGCACGAAGATCGTAAACGGTAAAAGCATAAAGGTGTTTACAGATAATTCAATAGAACGGAAGGAAGTGCCGGATGAATTTAATATTGTCGGATCAACAGACAACGCCGAAATAATAATCTCGGAAGAGCTATATAAAAAAAAGGCCCTGTACCTGAGGCCTGCGAATCTTTTTGCTGGTATAGGCTGCAACCGGGGCACAACAAAAGATGAAATTCAGAAAGAGTTCACGGCACTCCTGAAAAAAAAGAGGCTTTCTGCTCATTCCATAGCGTGCATCGCCTCCATAGATCTGAAAAGAGATGAGGACGGGCTGCTTGAGTTTGCTGAAGACAACGGACTGCCGGTCCGGTTTTTCTCTGGAGACGCATTGAATGCGGTATCGGATGAATTTGGCATTAAAGGATCAGAACCGGTCAGGGCTGCTACAGGATCAGTAGCAGTGTCCGAGCCAGCTGCTGTACTGGCAGCGAGACAGGCATCTGACATAGTCGATATAATTATTCCAAAAGTAAAAAGGGGGAATGTAACATTAGCGATAGCAAGAGCAAAATATACGTTGTAGGCATAGGCCCCGGAAGTCCGGACCATATTACTCCTGCGGCAAAAAACGCGATCGAAACCTCAGATATAATTGTCGGCTATAAAACATATCTTGATCTGATACAGGACATGATAAGAGACAAAGAGGTAATGTCATCAGGTATGCGGCAGGAGGTGGACAGGTGCGCAAAGGCCGTTGAACTTGCGCAGGATGGGAAAACAGTTGCGGTTATCTGCAGCGGTGACCCCGGGATTTACGCTATGGCAGGGCTGGTGTTTGAACTGCTTAGCGCGGAAGAGCGGAAGAGCGGAAGCGTGGAAGCAAAAACTTCCCAACTTCCCAACTTGAGGGCTTCCGGGCTCTCGGTTGAGGTCATCCCCGGGATACCGGCACTATCGGCTTGTGCGTCAAGACTTGGTGCACCGCTGATGCACGACTTCGCTGCTATCAGCTTAAGCGACCTTCTAACCCCGTGGGAGTTGATTGAGAAGCGGCTTGAAGCAGCTGCCTCAGCTGACTTTGTGATTGTTATCTATAATCCAAAGAGCAAGGGCAGGCCGCATAATATTAAAAAGGCGAGGGACATTGTTCTGAAGCATAGAAGTCCGGTCACGCCTGTCGGGATTGTAAAAGGGGCAACAAGAGAGAATGAAACAGTAACCATTACAGACCTCCAACATATGCTCGATAAAGAAATAGATATGCAGAGCACGGTCATCATCGGCAACTCAAACACGTTCACATGGCAGGAACGGATGGTGACGCCGAGGGGATATGAAAAGAAATACAAAATCTAAGATTCAAAATTTAATATTTAAGATTCAAGATCCAAGATCCAAGATTTTAGATTTATGACTGAAGATTGAAGATGAAAGATTCAAAACTCTCAACTCCGAAGGTTGCCTTTCTCTGGGATGAATCATTCCTCTGGGGGCTTATGGCGTATAAGGCGCTGACAGGCCTCAGCCTTCCCTTTGATCTTATAAAAGCTGAAGACATCAAAGCCGGTACCCTGAATAATTATAAAATGCTGTTTGTTCCCGGCGGTTGGGCATCCAATAAGATCAGGGTGCTTGGTGAGGAGGGTGTAATTGAGGTCCAAAAATTCGTCTCTGAGGGCGGCAGTTATCTCGGCTTCTGCGGTGGTGCGGGACTTGCGACCACTGGCAGGGACGGTCTTGGGCTGGTGAATATTAAACGGAGGCCGACCAGGGAAAGGGTGCCGAGTTTCAGCGGAAGGATTGAATTGAATGTTAATGCACATGCAATGTGGAAGGACATACCCCCCCATCCCCCCCTTACCAAGGGGGGGCTACGGGGGGGTGGCAATTCCTCCCCTGTCTTCCACGCCTGGTGGCCGTCACAATTTATCGTAGAAGATGAAGACATAAAAATACTCGCAACATACGGCGATGCTATGCCGGACGCGTTCAGTTCAGACATATGCATTGGTGATGTCGGCTCTGCTGACAGATGGGAAGAACTGGAGGCAGTTTATAAGATAAACCTAAATCCCGCGAGACTCAGGGACGAACCTGCTGTCATTGAAGGCATATACGGCAAAGGGAAGGTCATATTATCACTTGTGCATTTTGATACGCCTGAGGATGTAATCGGGCAGAAGGTGTTGGTGAATTTGTGGGAATATCTCTTGAGGTCAGAAGTCAGAAGTCAGAAGTTACCCCCCCATCCCCCCCTTACCAAGGGGGGGCACAGGGGGGGTGCGAGCGCCATGCCACTCTCTAATATCTTCTCTCTGAGTTCTGAACTTATCTCCCTTGGGGAGCGGAACTTCCTCTGGTTCTGGAGGAACTCACTGCTGCTTCAGTGGAGGCGCGGGGTACGGGGGCTTGAGTATAACACGCTATATATAATGATGAAAGAGATAGCTGCTCAGATTACAGAACACAGAAGACAGATCACAGAAGGCGGAACGCAGAACACAGATCACAGAACCCAGATCACAGATAAACAGATTGAAAATATTAAATCGCTGCTGACTCCATTCGTGGAAAAAGCAAAACATCTTCTCTTGCTTGAACGTCATGCCTTGCAGAAGGGCCATATCACATACGAGCGCTGTGATGATCCGGAGATACAGAGATTAAGGTCTGAACTGTTTTCGGAATCAAAAAGCTATGGGGGGAAGTTCAAGGAGTTGCTTGATAAGGTCGACAGGTTGCTATATTTGTTGCTCATTTCCTGAACTGCAACCGCGTGTTAAAGCATATGAAATTTCTTTAGAAATTTCAAGAAAATCCCCATTGATTATTTCAGGGATGGTTCATGACTGAACGCGTAAAAAATTAAAATGAGAAGCGAAGCGGCTATTTTAATTTAGCGTTCAGGCGTGAAACAGACCGTTAAGAAATAATCACCGGGGTGCCCTTCTTTTGGTTCAGTTTTCTTGGGCACGCAAGAAAATGAACCGGGGTTTGGGGCAGAGCCCCATTTTAATTCATCATTATTTCTTCTAAAGCGCCTCCAGAGTCTTTATCAGCGCCTCCGCCTTCTTCAGCGTCTCATGATACTCCCTCTCCGGGTCTGAATCAGCCACAATGCCTGCTCCTGCCTGTACATAGGCTACATTGTCTTTTATCACGAACGTCCTGATGATAATGTTAAGGTCCATGTCGCCGGTGAAACTTATATAGCCGATAGAGCCTGTATATGGGCCGCGCGCAACCGGTTCGAGCTCGTCAATTATTTCCATGCACCGCACTTTGGGCACCCCGGTGATTGTACCTCCAGGAAATGTGGCCCTTATGATATCAAAGCAGTCCTTGCCTTTTGCCAGCTTCCCTTTTACATTAGAAACAATATGTATTACATGGGAATACTCTTCAGTAATCATGAGCTCATCGACCTCAACTGTGCCGTAATCCGAGATCCTGCCGAGGTCGTTCCGTTCAAGGTCAATCAGCATGAGATGCTCTGCCCGTTCTTTTTCATTTAGAAGCAGATCGGTTCTCATCTGAATGTCCCCTTTTGCGTTCTTTCCCCTTGGTCGAGTCCCTGCAATCGGCCGCGTTTCTACAATATTGCCGGCGACTCTTACCAGCCTCTCAGGAGAAGAACTTGCGATGCAGTATTCTCCCATATTCATGTACGCTGCAAAAGGGGAAGGATTAATGTTACTTAGAATTTTATATATCTGCCAGGGTTTTACATCTCTTATGTCTGCTGAAACCCTCTGTGACAGATTGGCCTGAAATATGTCCCCGGCCTTTATATATTCCTTTGCGCGCATGACTATGTCCATGTAGTTCTTTTTCCCCATCTCGTGCCGGACTGTTATAGATGTTTTAAACTTGTCCTGGGCCCCTGACTTTATCCCGATTTCCGCTGTAATTTTATTGTGCAGGGCCCTGATTTCTTTACAGGCTTTATCATAGTATAAGCCCCAGTCATCGATACTAATGCCAGGACCCGTGACAATTTCGTCTGCTGCGGGGCAGGAGATAATATATGTCTTGTGCAGCTTGTGGTCAAAGGCGATTACAGTATCAAAAAACATGAAGTGGGCATCAGGGATATAAAGGTCATCAACGGCCGACTTTGGCAGTTTTTCAAAATATTGGACAAAGTCATAGCTGATCATGCCGGCTGCCCCTCCGGCAAAGGGCGGAAAGTCCTTGGGTGCACTGCTGCGGTAGAGGGCCATCAACTCTTTCAGCTTCCTGAGGGGGTGAGCTGACGGACTGGTTTTCTCACCTTTGCATGTTACCTCAACTTTGCCGTTTTTTACCCTGAACACAAGAAATGGCTCTGTCCCGATAAAAGAGTATCTCGCAATCTTCTCCGGGCCTTTTATGCTCTCAAGGAGTATGCTGTACGGCGCATTCAGCTGTTCGTAAATATCCTGAGGAGAGGTGAAAGGCAGCTCCATAAATACAGGGGAAATATCGCCGCCTGCTGCTCTCTCGGTGAATTGAATCTTTGATGGGAAGAAAATATGCATTGGACGAAATATTTTTATGCAAAGGTATTGAATTAATTAACAGACACAGTATTATCATTCCCGCGAAGGCGGGAATCTAGTTCCTTAATATGGCTTCCGTTTTCGAAGGGTCAATGTCTGGATTCCTGCTTCCGCAGGAATGACGGCCGAAGTATAATTCATTTGCAATAGCTGCCAGTAGGATTAAAGGTCTGCTATCTCCTCCTCGATTCGCTTCAGGGCCCCGACCGGATCAGAATGCGACGTTACTGCCCGTCCGATTACAAGGTAGTCAGCACCTGCCTGTACTGCCTTTCTCGGGGTCAGCGCCCTTTTCTGATCGTCCATGGCAGCCCAGGAAGGCCTGATCCCGGGTGTCACTATCAGAAACCCTTTGCCGAAACGTGACCTGATCATCTCCGCATCCTCCGGTGAAGCAACCACCCCGTCCAGCCCGGCCCTATGCGCGAGTCCGGCAAGATGCTTGACCTGTGTATTCATGTGCACATTGACGCTGAGTTCATCCCTTAGTGCGTCCTGGTTTATGCTGGTCAGTATTGTAACCCCTATAAGTCTCGGCCTGTCAATATTCTGCTCAAGTGCAAACCTGCTGAGTGTTTCTGCCGCATGCTTCATCATCTCAAAACCACCGGAGGTGTGTACATTGAACATAAACACGCCCATTTTAGCTGCAACAAGCGAGGATTTTGCCACTGTATTGGGGATATCGTGAAATTTCAGGTCAAGAAATACCCTCTTCCCCATCAGATGGATCTCTTTAATGATCCTTGGGCCGACAGAGGTAAAAAGCTCGGAGCCGATCTTGAAGATGTCTACATGCCCCTTGAACTTCCGGACAATGTCAATTGCATCATCATGCTCAGACACATCAAGGGCAAGTATTATGCGTTCTCTGGGCTCCATCACTTGATCCATTGAGTCCTCGCCCCCTTGTCCCCTTTTTTCATAATATATTGATCATAAACGATCTGGGACCAGGTTTCCAGTCCTTCATAAAATTCACTTAGTTTTTCCTCAGCCACCCATTGGCCAGTCATTTTCTCTGTCTCTAATACACGGAAAACGGGGGATTTGGCCTGAAGTTCATACAGAAGTCCCAGATGCACTTTACTGACATTGTTGCTCTCATCATTTATTACCCCGATAAAATTCAGGTCGGCATGCTCATCTACTGAAACTTCCTCATTCAGTTCCCTGTATAACCCCCTGATCACTATATTATCACCTGCTGTTGACGGATCAGGATTAATGTGCCCGCCGATACCGAGGGAGTACTTGTTATGCAGCCGTTTCTCTGTTTGACCGCTCAATCTTTTCAAAAGGAGATAATTGTTTCTGTAACGAATGATTACATAAGGAATGACCTGTTTGTGCTCAAAGTTATATTCAGCATCATCTCTATACAGAAACCCCTGATTAATTAATATGTTGTCGAATATCTGGTCTTTCTGCTCTGTAATCAGGCAGCCCGATCTGCTTGGGATATGAGGACTTAACAGGTTGTTTTGAATGACTAAAACCTTCTCTGACAAGGACGGCATCTCCTTATTTATAAAAGAATTTATGGCTTTCAAAGGGTAACACACTGGCCTGTTTATTTACAACAGGGCCGAGAATTAATTAAAATACAGGTTGCAATTTTTTTGGTGACAAATGGCTTAAATACCTGTACAATTATCTTACCTAAAAAACGGCTACGATAGGATAGTCAAAAGGAGTAAATTTTGGAGGATTCGGACGACCCAGTGGTAGAAGAAAAAGATGTGCCTTCGTTTAACATTATTGAAGAAAAAATTAAAGCGATTGATAATACGATTATCATATATAGGGTTTATTATTTCTTTAGTTCACGTATTTTCAGGTTCCAGCTGATAAAAAAGGACAAGATGTGCATGATTGAATTTTCGAGGAATTTGCTCGAAAGTCTGAGAAAAGACGGCACTGCAGCTGAACAGCAGTTAATGAGAATACTGGATTTAAATATTGAGAATGCAGACTGCTGGAATGCTTTTGAGGGATAAGTCGCAGTTCTTCCCGGTTTTTTCAACATATCTGAACAGATAATTTATCAGTTGTAATGTATATATCCGGACTGGCATTGTCTGCTGTTTGTTGACCTGACAGTTGATATCCAACTATAATTACAGAGGATGCTTGTCAATATTTCTTTACGGTCTTGTATTAATACTAAATAAATTAGTCTATAAAATGCCTGTCATTATATCCAATACCTGAAGGAAAGGAACTCTCAAATGCCAAAACAGGGGATGAAAGTATATTCTGTATTGCTCGCCGGAGGAACAGGCTCTAGATTATGGCCGATTTCAAGAGAGCTTTATCCCAAACAGCTTGTCAATCTTGTTGGTGCAGATTCACTGGTTCAGTCCACTATCAAGAGACTGCTTCCTGAACTGGATGCAGACAACGTAAGGATTGTTTGTGGAGAAGAGCACTTTTATGAGATATCAAGACACCTTGAGGAGATAAAAGTCCCTGCAGCAGGCAAGGTCATAAAAGAACCGTGCGGCCGTAACACTGCTCCAGCAATACTCCTCGCTGTTCTGGATATATTGAAAAAGGAAAAGGATGCTGTTCTTCTTGTATTTCCGTCTGATCATGTTATCCGGGATGCAGCCCGTTTCCAGGAGCTCTTAAAGAAGGCTGTATCTCTTGCACAAAAGGATTATATAGTGACCTTTGGCATAAAGCCTGATGCACCTGAAACGGGTTATGGATATATTGAAGGTGCCAGGGCAGTAGATAAAGAAGCCCTCTCGGTAAAAAGGTTTGTAGAGAAACCTGACGAAAAGACCGCTGAAAAGTATTTGGAGGCAGGAAACTTTTTCTGGAACAGCGGGATGTTTGCCTTCAAGGCATCGGTTATGCTGAAGGAGTTCAGGACATACGAGCCTGCAATGCTTAAAAAAATGCAAAAGATTGTTTCCTCCGGTTCCAGGATAACAGCAGCACAATATTGCGAACTGCCGGACATATCAATTGATTACGCAATTATGGAGAAGACTAAAAAAGGTGTTGTCCTGCCTTCTGACTTCGGATGGAGCGATATCGGTTCATGGAAGTCCCTCTATGATTTTCTGCCCAAAGGCGAATTTAACAATGTCGTAGAAGGAGACGTCATTCTCCAGGAGACCAGGAACTGTTTTATAAGAGGGGACAACAGGCTCATAGTGGCAAATGAACTTCAGGACATAGTAATAGTTGAAACACCTGACACTGTTTTTGTGTCAGATCTCAGCAAAAGTAAAAACGTCAAGTCCATAGTAAACGATCTCAAGAAACAGGGCCGGAAGGAGTGCAAGTCACACGTCAAGGTCTATCGCCCATGGGGGACATACACTATTCTGGAGGAAAACGGGAATACAAAGATAAAAAGGATCGTTGTCTATCCCGGCTCAAAACTGTCCATGCAGATGCATCACCACAGAAGCGAGCACTGGATCGTCGTGCATGGCACAGCAAAGATTGTAAACGGGGACCAGGTGATATTCCTTGAAGAAAACCAGTCTACCTATGTGCCCAAGACCACCCGCCACCGGCTCGAAAACCCGGGCAAGGTACCGCTGCATTTAATAGAAGTGCAGATCGGGCCTTATCTTGAAGAGGACGATATTGTCCGGTATGATGATGATTTCGGGAGGGAATAAAATAATAAACGAACTCCAGTGTAATTCAGAAATGGAAGTCTGTTCCAGAATTTCTATAATCGACAAAAGACATATTGTAATTTTGCTTAAGGGCAATTAAGTTATTTATTAAATCCAAAATACTGACTACTATCTACTAACTAGTATCTGTTGCGGAAAGTGATAATTTGATATTAACATGTCATTTCGAGCGAAGCGAAAAATCTTAACCAGTTGCAATACCGAAAGATTTCTCCCGCTGGTCGAAATGACAATCCAGTTAAGGAAGTAAATTATAGTTTCCGCAACAGGAACTAACTACTATTTAAAGGTGTCGTATAGTAATTCTTCCACAGACTTCCATTCCTGCAAAATGGACACGCCTCTGCAGATTAAGTAATCCTCAAAAACCTTCTCTTGCCTACCTTAAGCAGGTAGGCACCGGGGGAGAGCTTTTTATCAGGGTCTGTCCATTTTTCATCGTCCACGCTGACCCCTCCCTGTTTTATTAGCCGCATAGCCTCTCCGGTGCTTTTGGCAAGGCCGGCATCTTTCATGAGTCCGGGAATCCAGATGTCCTGTCCTTTGTCCGGGAGATTAAATACCGGGATGTCATCAGGTAGCCCTTTATTTTTGAAGATGTTTTCGAATTCGTCTCTTGAATATATTGCAGTTTCAGTATCGTAATATCTCTCCACAAGTTCGACTGCCAGGGACTTCTTTGCCTCCATGGGATGTACTGAGCCGTTCTTGAGCCCTTCTTTCAGCTGGGCCAGTTCATCAAGGGAGATGTGGCTGAGTAACTCGTAATACCTGAGCATCAGTTCGTCGGTGATGGACATGACCTTCCCGAATATCTCCTTTGGCGGCTCTGTTATACCGATATAATTTCCGAGGCTCTTGCTCATTTTATTGACCCCGTCAAGGCCCTCGAGAAGCGGCACCATTATCACAATCTGCGGAGACCTGCCGTCTTCCTTCTGCAGCTCTCTGCCTACCAGCATATTAAACTTCTGGTCGGTGCCGCCAAGCTCGATATCGGCCCCTATCACAACAGAGTCGTGGCCCTGAATGAGGGGGTACATGAATTCATGTATCCCGATAGGCTGTTCGCTGGTAAAGCGCTTCTTGAAGTCCTCCCTTTCGAGCATGCGTGCGACGGTATGTCTTGCAGAAAGACGTATCAGTTCCGTAGCGGTCATCTTCTCAAGCCATTCGCTGTTAAACCTGATCTGAGTTTTCTCAGGGTCGAGTATTTTATATGCCTGCTTTTTATAGGTCTCTGCGTTTCGAAGCACTTCTTCCCGTGTAAGGGGTTTTCTTGTCTCGGATTTGCCGGTGGGATCGCCGATCATACCCGTGAAATCTCCGATGATAAATATTACCTCATGCCCCAGGTCCTGCAGCTGCCGCATCTTCTCAAGAAGCACGGTGTGCCCGAGATGAATGTCAGGAGCAGTGGGGTCAAATCCGGCTTTAACCTTAAGAGGGGTCCCGGTCTCGTACGAGCGCTTAAGCTTTTTTATGAGCTCATCTTCGAGAAGGATCTCGACTACGCCCCTCTTTATTTCACGCAGCTGATCTTCAGGTTTCATTATCTGCATAACAGAAAAAGAATACAGGATTTTTACGGGAAGTTGCAAGGCGCTCCCCTTGATTTGGAGGAAGATGCTGAGTTATGCTGAAACAGTTTTATCAGCCATGGAAAATAAAATCAAAATCTGCCCTGTCTGCGAAAAGCCGCTCGATCAATGCCAGTGCTGCGCTGAATGCGGCCATATCTGCAGCCTTGACCTGGGGGAACCCTACTGCCCGGTATGCTTCCCTGAAAAACAGACTGATCAACCCGAATAAGGCAGACATTGGGGACTAACCTATTTAACTCGATATACTAATCATTAAATTATGTATACAGCTTTGAGTGAAAATATATATCATTTCTTTATTGAAATAACTTTTAACGTATTGATGGTAAAGCTTTTGCGGCAAGTCCGCCTGCCAAGCACTCAATCAATTCTGTGCCTGAGCAGGCAGTGATAGAATTATCAGGAAGGCTGAAAATCTTATAAACACAATGCATCGACAAGTTATTGAGAGTGCAATACCTTATATTGCATAAAAAACATTATGGTTCATTTTGATGAAATGCCTTGATAGCATCGTTAATTTCTTTTTTTAAGGTGTCGGCATTGTGTTTATTCCTGCCTGCCGGCAGGCAGGCGACATTCAGCCTTCTTAGTCAAACCAATTCAGTTATAAATGTCTTATAAAGGATATCAGATGAATAAGCGGGACGAACATTTCATGCGCCTTGCCCTTAAAGAGGCAGAGGCCGCTTTTGAAAAGGGCGAAGTGCCGGTAGGCGCTGTCCTTGTTGCGGATGAAAATGTCATTGCTGTTGCCCATAACAGTAAAGAGGCTACAGGAGATCCTACGGCCCATGCAGAATTGCTGGTTATACGGGAAGGCGCTGTTAAGGTCGGTGAGTGGCGAATGACAGATGCGACCCTTTATGTAACAAAGGAACCGTGTGTGATGTGTGCCGGGGCGATGATTAACGCGAGGCTGGAAAGGCTGGTGTACGGTTGCAGGGATGAAAGGTTCGGAGCGGCAAACAGCAGGTATCAGCTGCTGCATGATCCAGGACTGAACCATCAGATAAGGGTCGTTTCCGGTGTGCTGGAACATGAATGCGCTGAGATACTGAAAAGGTTCTTCAGACTGCGCAGATGAAAAATCAGGTAGTATATATTCATATAAACACATTACATGCGTTGACATAAATCTTTCGTTTTGTCATTCCCGCGCAGGCGGGAATCCAGGTTTATCCATATGTATCTGGATTCCTGCTTTCGCAGGAATGACGGCAAATGTAATTTTGGTATTTAGTATATATCAAATAACAGGAGAGTTCGCCATTGGAAGGGTGATAAAAAAACTACTGCCATGGCCCAATTCGCTTTTGACCGATATCCGCCCGCCGTGCGCCTCTGCGATCGCCTTTGCAATGCTCAGGCCGAGCCCTGTGCCGGGTAAATTTCTTGCCGCGTCGCCCCTGTAAAACCTGTCAAAAACCCTGTCAGTATCTTCCGGCTTCATACCGGTTCCGTTATCTCTGATCTCAACGGTTGCCTCACGGGCTTCTGAGGAGACTATTATCTCTACTGTATTTTCAGCAGGACTATATTTGACTGCGTTTTCGATAATGTTCATAAATACCTCTGTCAGGGCGTTATTGTCACCCCTTATGAAGATATCTTCTGGTAAGTCCTTATTAATGTGAATCTTCTTTTCTTCTGCCATGAACTCAGTAAATTTAACGGCCTTCTCAATACACTCGCCCAGAGACACTTCTGTAAAGCGGGCTGATGACAGAGATCCGGAATCGAGTCGGGTCAGGGAAAGCATGTCATCGATCAGTTTCTTCATTGTGTCTGACGTTGCCTTTATCCTGTTCAGCGCACCCTCGTATTCCTCTTTTGTCCGTTGTCTCTGGAGCAGGACGTCGCACTGGGCCCTGATAACGGACAGCGGAGTTTTCAGTTCGTGGGACGCGTCGGCAACGAGACGCTTCTCGGAGTCAAATGCTGCCTGAAGCCTGTCGAGCATGGCATTAAAGGAACGGGCCACATTCCTTACCTCCTCTACCTGGAATTCCGGGTCGATCCTCTCCCCCATGGTCTTATGCGTAATCTTTTCAATGCGGTCAGAAAATCCGGCCAGGGGGCTGAGGGAACGCCTCGCTATCCAGAAGCCGGCAAAGGCCAGGACCACGATATTGAGTGAAATTGCTATGAATAAAACCGTCCTGAACCTGCTGATCATCTGCAGGCTTTCTTCAATGCTCTGGGCAGCGTACACGACAGTGGCTTTACCGAATAACAGGAAGTCATGCCTTGCCACCATGATCTCTTCAATTGCAGGCCCTTGTGAGACGTAAACTTTTTCATGCAGCTCGTGGTCCTGCGAAAAGGTCGCCCCTGAGTCAAGGTCAAAGTCCTCTTCCATTAATGACGGAGAAGCTGCCAGTACATCCCCGTCGAAAACGATCTTGTAATAGTGGCCTGAACGCGGGACCGAATACTCACCGGAAACGACCTCGGCGAGCTCCATTTCGACCATACCGTGCTCCTCATGCAGCAGTCCCTTGAGTATCTGGATTTTTGAATGAAGCCCGTTGGCAACGGAGTGAAGGATGGATTTCTGTATCCCGAGAAACAGCGAAATGCCAAGGACGATGAGGACTGACGATGTGATCAGAAGGCTCCAGAAAAAAAGCCTTCCCTTTATTGAACCGGCGCCAAGTTTCATCTGCTCCCTTTTATGGTATACCCTTCACCTCTGACCGTCAGTATAAGCTTATGGTCGTGGTCTTTATCAATTTTATTGCGAAGAAAATTTATGTAGACATCAACGATATTGCTTTCATGGTCATGATCAGGGTCGTAAATGTTTTCAGCAATCTGGTCCCTGCTCAGCACCCTCCCTTTGTTCAGGGCGAGATACACAAGGATCTTGTATTCCCGAGAAGAGAGCTTTATCTCCTGTTTTCCGCGTTTGACCGTTCTTGAATTTATGTC
>QZIL01000109.1 GCA_003599025.1 Nitrospiraceae bacterium
AGCCGTCATTCCCGTCCCGATGTATCGGGAGGAATCCAGTCAAATGAAATAGATCCCCGTTTTCACGGGGAACCCTGGATTCCGCATCAAGCCTGCCTGACGGCAGACAGGTGCGGAATGACTTATAGTTATATGTTTGCTTGCCGTGTTAATAGTATTTATTTGATACATTCATAAAGGCATTCATATATTTACTGTTCAAAGCTACAAGCATAATCTGATAATAAAATCATCGAGTTAAATAAAATGATTTCCAACACCTGCTTTAAACTAGCTAAAAGAGTAACTTAGATAAGCTGGACTATTTTATTAGATTTTAAAAAGAATTGCCTGCTACCTGCGGGAATGCTGCATTACCGGGGCATTTCCCCGTTGCTGAATACGCCTGAAACAACTTCACCGTCTGCAAAAGTAAACGTGCCCTGTCCGTCCTGCACACCATTTTTCCAGCTGCCTGTATATTCATCACCATTGGCCCAGATGTAGGTCCCCTGCCCGTTCATTATATCATCCGACCAGTTCCCCTCATACAAATCACCATTGGCCCAGGTCATGGTGCCCTGCCCGTCCATCCTGTCATTTTTCCATTCCCCTACATACTCATCGCCATTGGGCCATTGCATGGTCCCCTGCCCGTGCTTTGTGTTTTTCGAATAACCCCTGAACACCACGCCATCTTCTGATTTATCAAGCCGGTATCCATCATCACAAATTCCATCCGGACATTCAGAATAAGAATTAACCGCAAGGACAAAACTTCCAGACAGTACTAAGAGAAACATCAACATATATTTTTTCATGTATATTCTGACGGCTTTTCATACACAAATCTTAAGCGGGACAATAAATATAAAACCCGCCTCCACCTCGTATACGAGGCGAAGACGGGCTTATATTTCCGGCATTAATCCGCAGCTATCATGTCTTTAGCGGAATCTTCCTAAGCATGTCCCGTGACCGGGATCTTTCGGGTTTTCTCCTTTTCTGCCTTGGGCAGCACAAGTCTCAATACGCCGTCACTTACGGTTGCCCTGATATGTTCCTTGTCGATCTCACTCGTAAGTGTAAACGTCCTCTGATAATCACCTATACCATATTCTGAAATGACGAGTTTATGGTTTGCAGGAATTTCAGGCTCAATTTTACCGTAAATCGTCAAAAGGTCCTTTTCAAGGGTGACATCTACTGAATTTTCATCTACCCCCGGCATGTCAGCAAGGATGACAATGTCATTGCCCTTCTCGATGATATCGACTGCAGGAGTAAATACCCTTGTCTCCCTTGTGCGTTCAACACCCTTTTCGAGTTCAGCCTCTTTTTTCTGGACTTCTTTTAAAGTATCTGTCATATTATTCGCCTCCTTATTTAATATTGATTTTTCTCGGTTTATCAGTCTCAAGCTGCGGCAGAGATATTTGAAGAACTCCCTTGCTGTATGTTGCCTTGACCTTGTCTGCATCAATATTAAAAGGAAGTTTTATCATCTTGCTGAACTTGCCGTGCCAGAGTTCATGTCTGTGATAAGACTCTTCCTCCTTTGTCTCTTCTGCAGGACGTGAACCGCTTAACGATACTGTGTTGCCGGTAACAGATATGTCTATAGTGTCACGTTCAATGCCTGGTATCTCCGTTGTAATTACAGCGTTGTCTCCGTTTACCCATACATTAACAGCCGGATACTCACTGCTGACAGGTGAAGACGTCCTGTTCAGCAAACGGCTCATACGGTCAAACTCCCTCCACGGGTCCAGAATCCTTTCAAGATAAGTGGTTGTCATAGTTAGTTCCTCCTTGGTTGTAATTTTTATACTAGATAGATCGCAAAGGGCATGCCAGTGTTTTTTTCCTTAATTTTTGGCATGGTTTGAATAACGAAGCGGATTATCAGGACAGATTGCCCTGCCTGGGATTAGGCCAATCTGACCTTCAGGTCAATTTGACCTCAGAGTGCTCTACTTGTTCAGTTTTCTGCGGAGATTACGAAGGCTTATTCCTAAAAGAGATGCTGCTTTTGTTTTATTCCCGCCGGTATACCGCAGGGCCTCCTGGATCAGCAATTCTTCAACATCTTTCAGTTTTGTACCCGAAGGGATAAATACCCCTTCCCGCTCATCTTCTTCATCAGTTTTCGGCAGGACCTGCGCTGCCTCATCTATATGAGGAAAAATATGAAACGGGAAGATACGCTCGGTCCCTTTGGGAAGCAGGGTAGCTACCCTGGTCATGAGATTTCTGAGCTCACGCACATTGCCTTTCCAGGGGCAGCGTTCAAGCAAATAAATGGTCTCCTGCGAGAGGCTTGGATAAGGACCTTTACGCCCCATCTCTGCAAAGGCCCTTTCAAGAAAGTGGACCGCAAGCAGCGGAATGTCTTCGACTCTTTCCCTTAAAGGCGGAAGATTCAGGCGGAGCACATTAAGCCTGTAATACAGGTCATCCCTGAAAAGACCATCACCTACCGCTTTTTGCAGGTCTGCATTTGATGCGGCAATTACCCGCACGTTGACAGGTATGAGAGTTTCACCCCCAAGCCGGTAAAGACTGCCTTCTTCAAGGACCCTCAGAAGACGGACCTGGAGGTTCAGGGGCATGTCCCCTATCTCATCGAGGAAGATCGTGCCCTTGTCCGCCATTTCGAATTTACCCTTCCGTGTACTGACCGCACCTGTGAAGGCCCCTTTTTCATGCCCGAAAAGCTCCCCCTCGATCAGGCTCTCCGGGATGGCCCCGCAGTTGATAGGCACAAACGGTCCGGAAGAACGGCGGCTTAACACATGAATGGCTCGGGCGATCAACTCCTTGCCTGTACCGGTTTCCCCGGTAATCAGCACAGCCTGTTCTGATGCAGCTATTTGAGGAAGATGAAAAAGGGTGCGCCGCATAATAGGTGAGCGGAAAATAAAATACGGCTTGACCTTGGCGACCAGCGGGTCTATTACGGTCAGGGAAGTGCCGGCTGCCTCAGGCCTTCCGAAGCTCGTTTCAACCATCCTTGCAAACCGTATCACATCCAGCGGTTTTTTAATATAATCATCAACTACAAGCTTTACAGATTCCTGTGAAGATTCAACCGAGTCATATTCCTGCCCGGCAAGCACATAGAAAAGCACGCCCGGATGCAGCGCCTTGTATTCTTTTATCATTTCAATGCACTGCTCATCCACAAGATCAATCGATGCGATAATTACCTCAATGTGCGTCTGATGCAGTATTCCCACCGCCTGCCCGAATGTTTGAGCAGTATAAATATCAGCACCGACGCTTTTCAGATCATTTTCAATCCGTTTAAGAGACGGAATGTCATTCTCAAATACAAGGACGTCCAGTCCTTTTAAATCAGGAGGTTTATTCATATTCAATTTGACCTGCTTTAACTTTCATTTAATATTTATGAGTTGCTGTCAGTTACAGCACATTTAGTCCCGGAAAAGCCCGGGGCAAAACAACAGGCCCGGTAAAGAGTGATTTAATTATATCAAATCATAACAGTCATTGAAAAAATGGGGACACATCCCATATTTTCTAATTAGTTCCTGTTGCGGATACTATAAATGACTTCCTTAGCTGGGTTGTCATTTCGACCAGCGGGAGAAATCTTTCGGTATTGCAACAGGTTAAGATTTCTTGCTTCGCTCGAAATGACATCTTAATATCAAATTATCACTTTACGCAACAGATACTAATTAACTATCTGCTGATAATCATGTATAAGGGATGTGTCCCCATTTCCCCCCGCACTTGCATTTGTAGCTAACTGAGATATAATTGGCATTATAGTCTTGAAATAAATAATAATGCAATCAGTCTTCTGAAAGGACAAGAACATGAAACGCTTACTAATTACGGCCGGCCTGATAATGGTTTTTTGCGGATTTCTTACATCCTGCAAGGAAGTAAAAGGAGAAGCTGTTGAGTACACATCCGGAGGTGTTACGCTAAAAGGTTATCTCGCCTGTGACCGCAGTATGAAAGGTAAAAGACCTGGAGTACTTGTAGTCCATGAATGGTGGGGACATAATGAATATGCCAGAAAAAGGGCTGAAATGCTTGCAAGGCTCGGTTACACAGCGCTTGCGGTTGATATGTACGGAGAAGGGAAACAGGCTGAACACCCTGAGGAGGCGGGTAAATTTGCAAAGGAGATTTCGGGGAATACGGACATGAAGACTGCCCGTTTCATGGCAGCATTGGACCTCCTCAAAAAACAGGAAAGCGTGGACCCGTCCCGTATCGCAGCAATCGGCTATTGTTTCGGAGGGGCTGTTGTACTTGATATGGCGCGTTCCGGTATGGACCTGAAGGGGGTGGTCAGCTTTCACGGAGGATTGACAACTAATAACCCTGCAAAGACCGGGGCAGTGAAAGCAAAGATATTAGTCTGCCATGGTGAAGCTGATACCTTCATCACAGCAGACCAGATTTCTGCATTTAAAAAGGAAATGTCCGATGCAGGGGCAGACATGACATTTCTGACATATAAAGATGCCATACACAGCTTTACCAATCCGGAGGCTGATTCATACGCTAAAAAATTTAATATACCTGTGGGATATAATGCTGATGCGGATAAAAAATCATGGGAGGACATGAAAAAGTTTCTGGAAAGCATTTTTTCAAACAGGTAGACACATTTCATATTAGAACCTATTTCAAAATTGAATTTTATGATAAGAATATTAAATGTCATTCCCCGACTTGCCTGTCCCGGTTTATCGGGGATCGGGGAATCCAGTTTTTTTTGGATGATCTGGATGCCCGCCCGAATCGGGTCTCATGACCAAATGAGGGTCGACTCGACTTACTACATGTGGGCATGACAGTCTATGATATTTTCTTTTTGAGATAGGCTCTAACCATATAAACATCTAAAAAGACCAGGATCACAGTTTGCCGGACTGCCTTAATTTCTGAAGTCCGAGTGACGCACTTCCCCAAAGTCCTGAGTCCTGTTCCTTTATAAGAAATACCGGGATGTTTGAGAGTACATCCGACATGGTATCAGAGCGGACAAACTCTTCTCTGAACATTTCACCAGTCACTACTAATGGAGTCCTTGCCGCTACTCCACCGACAATATATACGCCTCCATATGCGAGGGTTTCAAGGGCAAAGTTTCGGCATGCCCTTCCATAAAACCTGGATGCCCAATCCAATGTCTCAGTATCAGGTAAAATTCTGCTGATCACTTCTTCCGGACTGGTCCTTTCTCCAGTGAGAAAGTGGTGAATATGGCTTAAGCCACTGCCGGAAACAATCTTGTTCCAGGTAATATATGTATCTCCAAGTTCCCTGAGAAGATACTGCCGGAACTCATTTTCCCTGTTTGATTCAAAGGCAAAATTTGCATGTCCGCCTTCAGAAGGAATCGCGATATATCCGCCTTTGCCGTCAGGGAGAATGACCGCCTTCCCGAGAGCGGTGCCCGCTCCTATAACAGCAGCAGCGGCATCCCGTATGACCCTCCCCGGTTTGACCTGTTCCGCACCTTCACCAATAACAGAACGGCATGCATATGCCTGTGCTACAAAATCGTTTATCAATACGGGCCATTTAAGTCCGAACTCATCCTTAGCACTGGAGATATCAACGTCCCACGAAATAAAAGGAGGGGAACATTTTGTTCCATTTTCGACAGGACCGGCAATCGCAAATACGGCAATATCAGCATCTTCAGGTTTTAAGTGAAAACCACCTGCCTTCAGGTTTTCCAGCAGATGCCCGAAGGAAAATGCGTCCTCGGTCCTCAGCCAGATGCTTTCCATTAATGCAAGCTCACCATCTGCATTGACCTGAAAACCTGCAAACCTGCTGTTCGTTCCACCTATGTCTGCAGAAAGTATTTTTTTCATGTTATCCAATCGATTATAAATTCACCAATCATATTTTACCTGTCAATCTCAGTAAAATCACAGTGAATTGAAATGTCTGTCATAATAGGCCATAAGTACGCTAAAATATTCCGCAACCATGAACAACAATAAAAATAAAATATTCTTCTCCGGTATCGCCGGAAGCGGCGTATCCGCAATAGCCTCGTTCATGGCGGAAAAAGGACACCGCGTATATGGATCAGACAGGGCCTTTGACATAAACCCTGACCACCCGCTTAAACAAACATTACAGACAAAGGACATAACCATAGTGCCCCAGGACGGCAATGGCCTGGATGGGTCCTTTGATCTTGCGGTTTTCAGCACCGCGGTAGAGGCAGACCGTCCGGAGGTCCTGAAGGCGCGGGAACTTGGCATCCCGGTCATGACCCGGCCTGAATACCTGTCAGAGATAACATCCTCTTTCAAAACGATAGCGGTTTCAGGGACGAGCGGAAAATCAACCGCATCCGGCATGCTCGCATTTCTTATGAGCAGATCGGGACTCAGCCCGAATTTCATCGGCGGAGGAAGGGTGACGCAGTTTAAGACCTCATCAAACCCCGGCAATTCACTCACCGGGAGTTCAGATTACCTTATTATCGAGGCCTGCGAATCAGACGGCTCGATCGTAAATTACAGACCTCTGCATACAATAATATTAAACCTCTCACTCGATCATCACACCGTGGATGTAACGGCCGGGATGTTTAATACACTTATTAAGCACACAAAGGGAAAGATATTCGTGAACGCAGACGACATAAACCTCGCCGGGATGGCAGCTGAAGATACCGTCACTTTCTCCCTGGACAATCCCTCGAATTTCAGGGCAGAGGATATAACCTATAAACCCTTCAGTACAGATTTTTCATTGCACAATGTGAAATTCACCCTCTCGCTGCCGGGCAGGCATAATCTCTACAATGCTCTTTCATGTATAGCTGTCCTTGCCGAACTCGGCATCCCTGCCAGCAATATCGCTGCCGCATTGCCTGAGTTCCAGGGCATCGAGAGGAGGTTTGCCGTTCACCTGAATGACGGGAAAAATCTGGTCATAGATGACTATGCACACAACCCGCATAAGATTGCATCACTGATGGAAACGGTCCGCCGCATAAGTGGCAGGGTGTGCTATATCTTTCAGCCCCACGGATTCGGCCCGACAAGGCTTATGAAGAAGGAGTACATCCAGACATTTGTAGATAGTCTGCGGGAATCCGACCATCTCATCCTTCTTCCCATCTACTATACAGGGGGCACTGCGAGCAAAGACATATCTAGCCAGGACCTTGCGGATGAAATTAAGGCCGGAGGGAAATCCGTTGAGGTCATGGAAAACAGGAAAGATGTTTTGAGAAAGATCAATAATTATAATACATGTATCATTTTCGGCGCACGGGATGAAAGCCTTTCGGAATTTGCGGAAGAGATAGCGACCAGCCTCCGCTTCTCCCCTCCTTTACAAGGAGGGGCCAGGGGAGGTAATGGTTAATTTCTCATCCCATTATTCTTTCCGGATATCCAATCGTTCACAAAGATGCAAACTCCCGAATCAGATACAAGACCCCATTTAAATTGTCATAAACATCTCTGTTAGTAAAACGTAAAAAAACTTGATCCCTGTGTCTTCAATTAACATCTGCCTTTCCTCATCACGCTCTTTTGCTCCATTAACATAATGCGAGTCACCATCAACTTCTATAGCCAACTTCAATTCGGGGCACTACAAATCCACTACAAATTTATCGATGCTATACTGCCTTCTGAACTTATAACCGTTAAGTTGCCTTACTTTTAACTGTGACCATAAAATCACTTCAGCTGGAGGCATGTTTATTCTTAATAATTTGCGTTTTTCTTTTTCGGTGGATCTATTGAAGAGCCGTGTCATATTTATACCCCTCTGTATTTCCCCTTGGTAAGGGGAGAAAAACCGCTTCTCCCCTCCTTTACAAGGAGGGGCCAGGGGAGGTAACTGACCAATCACTCCACCCGTTCAAGGCGCACTTTCACCTTAATGCTCTTTTCATCACGTAATATCCCAAGAGTCACCTCATCGCCGACATGATACTTGTCAAACTCATTCCGCAAATCATTATATGAAGATACTGATTTGCTGTTGACCGACTCTATTATGTCCCCTAAAATTATGTCGTCTCCTATTCTGCGGGTGCCGATAAGCCCAACCTTTTCAGCTGCGCTGCCCGGCTGAATATTTATCAACAGAACACCTTTGAGTCCCATCCGGGCAACGATACGGTCATCTGCTATTGAAACACCGAGACCCGGGCGCGTTGCCTTGCCGTATCTGATGATCTCAGGTACAACCCTGTTGACTATGTCCACAGGCACGGCAAATCCGATACCCGCGCTTGCCCCGGACGGACTGTAAATCGCTGTATTGACGCCGATGAGCCTTCCGGCGCTGTCCAGGAGCGGGCCTCCTGAATTGCCAGGATTGATCGCTGCGTCCGTCTGTATCACATCCTGAATCGTACGTCCTGTGACAGACTTGATCTCGCGTCCCAGTGCGCTCACAATCCCGGTTGTCATGGTCTGATCAAGCCCGAAGGGATTGCCTATGGCAAAGACCTTCTGCCCGACCCTAAGGTTGTTTGATTCACCAACTATTATCGGTTTCAACTTTTCAGCAGGGGCAGTTATCTGAAGCACCGCAATGTCCTTGTCCGGTGCTGTCCCCACTACAATCCCCTTCCAGGTGGAATGGTCCGATAACGTCACCTCCACACGGCTGGCATCTTCAATAACGTGGTAATTGGTGACTATCCTGCCCTCCCGGTCCCATATAAACCCAGACCCGGTCCCCCTGGGTATTTCATATATATTCAAACTGAAAATGTTCCTCCGCAGTTCGATACTCGTTATGTAGACAACGGCAGGAGAAACAGTGTCAAACAGCTCAATCGTGTTCTTTTCATCTTCAGCAAGGTCACCCCTGGCTGTTACAGCACGCGGCTTGGCCTTTGGATCAAGTACTGATTTGGGATAAGACAAATACAACCAGATACCAGCTCCAATGAGCAATATCAGAAGCAGGGGTAAAATCCGGCCCTGCTCATCCTGCCGCAATTCAAATAATGGTTTCATATAAAGATAAAAAGATATAAAAGATATTATACACGTTTTTAATTTCGTGCAGACATGCCGGGTTCCGGCATTCCCGATAAAGTCTGCAGGAATGACAGCAGCCTTGCATCCATGCAGATACATGTGTAAATCCCCTCCTTTACAAGGATGGGCAGGGGAGGTACTGACTAATCATTCCTCTACCCCTCTGTATCTCCCCTTGTAAAGGGGAGACTTTTATAAACCAGTCACTGAATGGTTATGTAGCCTCTGTCTGCCTGGTTGAAAATACATCGGAAGAAGATTATTATTAACTGTCTTCTTATTAAGAGCCATGATAAAACATATATCATCATATAAGAAAATCCTTCCATGTGCCATGGTAATCCTGCTGCTGACTTTTTTTTCAGGTTCCTTCTCTAATGCGCAGGAAGATAACAAACCGGACTTCAGCAATGCCAAAGGGCACTGGACACTCCTGGGCGGCTATGGGAATACTCACACTAACTTCGGGGACACCCAGGACAGGGTACAGGAGCTTGATCTTATACTCCAATACGGCCACTTCTTAACAAAGGAAGCGGGAAAGTCCTGGTATAAGGTGCGGCATGAAATAATGCTTGAGCTTCCCTTCTCAGCTGTCTTTCATCCCCATGGCGCTATTATGGCTGGAATAAACCTCCTCGCATGCTGGGACTTTACAGCTTCTGAAAAAATCGTCCCGTATGTATTTGCCGGGGGCGGGCTTGTTTACACAAACCTTGGCCTGGAAGGTATGGGCAGGGAATTAAACGGGAACTATCAGACCGGTACCGGGATTCATTACATCATAGATAAAAGGACAGTGCTTAATTTCAACTACAGGCTGCACCATATCTCAAACGCAAACACCGCCGACCCCAATGAACCGCTGAACTCGAGCAAGTTTCTGGTTGGAGTTTCTTTTCTCAGGTAAGTTCAATACGAACCTTTCATTGTCAATAAGTGGGTTGAGTAAAATGATTCTTAACTAATTCTTTAAGCATTTTTTTCTTGACATCTAAATTTTGCAAGAGTATACTCTTTCTAACCTTTCCGGGACATAGTAATTTTTAACAATTTTGACAGATGTATTGAAGCTTTTTCTCTTTTAAAAAACGGGGACCTAGTTGGAAAAGCGCATTCAATATAAGATATCCGCATAGGTGTCAATAATGGCATCTTTGCGGTTTTTTGTTCATCAATAACATCTTTTAAAAAACTTGAAATAGTTTAGTTATTAGAAAATAAAAAAACTTCCATTGATAGTGGAGGCGAAGCCTCTTAAAAGCGACAAATACCAATCCATTAGTTAAAAGGGCCTATTTTATATTAGGAGGGCAGGACAGAGGAAGCCGGTTCATAAAAAAATCCATTTATAAAGGAGGCGAAGAATCAACTGATGCGTTGAGACATAAGTCAAACAGAAACCTAACTTATCAATAAACATGGGGAGGCAAAATGAAAAAACGTCAGAAACCACGTTTAATATTAGTTTGTCTGGGAGTGTTACTTATATTTTTATCGACAGTACCATCTCATGCAATACAAGACAATAAAGGTACTGAGTTTTTCTTGTTATTCCAGAATAACTACTCTACTCCTAATAATCTAAGCTTATTCATTACAGGAGACTCCAATACAACAGGATTGGTTGAAGTGCCAGGTGCAGGGGTATCCATGCCCTTCTCGGTTACAGCAGGCAATGTGACGACCATTTCATTGCCCACGAGTCTGCACATGCTGGGGAATAACCTTGTTCAAAGCAATAAGGGAATTCGTGTTACCGCTAATAATGAGGTCACTGTCTATGGAATAAACCAGTTACAATATTCTACTGATGCATTTTTGGCTTTGCCTGTCGATATTTTAAACAGGAACTATCTCGTCCTTTCACATTCCGGAGGATTTACTCATAACAAATCTCAATTTGCAATAATTGCTCCATATGATGGGACCGTGGTTACGATTATCCCTTCTGTTACCGCTGGAGGTCATGCGGCAGGCGTTCCATATACTATTAATTTAAACAGGTTCGACACTTATCAGCTTCAGGCTTCCGGATGGAGCGCAGACCTGTCCGGCACTGAGATTGTTGCCAACAATCCGATTGCGGTATTTGCAGGGAATGAATGTGACAACCTCCCGGGAAGCCCGTATACTGCCTGTGACCACAATGTGGAACAGTTATTTCCAGAGGCAAGTTGGGGTACATCTTTTATAACCTTTCCGCTTGCAACCCGGACAGGGGGCGATACTTTCAGGATAATTGCCTCTGCGGATAATACAACTGTAGACATTAACGGTGATATCATCACGCTGAATCGGGGAGCAGTTGATGACAGGATAATAACCACCAGTTCAGTTATTAGTGCTGATAATCCTATTATGGTTGCTCAATATTCAAACAGTTCAACCTTTGACGGAGTTACCTCCGATCCTTTTATGATGCTTATACCACCATTCGAGCAGTTTTTGACCAGTTATACATTTACTACGCCATCTTCGGGAATAATTATTAATTATGTTAATGTGGTATTACCAAGTTCGGCAGTGTCCGGGGTAGTCCTTGATGGATTACCAGTACCGGCCGCATCATTTACACCAATTGGCACTAGTGGATACTCAGGTGCTGCACTCCCTTTATCCATTGGTTCGCATTCAATAACCTGTAGCGAAGCGTGCGGCATAAGTTCTTATGGCTTTAATTCATACGACTCTTATGGCTACCCGGGTGGATTGGCGCTGGAGTTCATATACCCCCGTGGAGATGCCAATCTGCCATTAGTTACTGGTGCTGGAACAGATTGCCAGTTTATCGGCACAGCCGTTGATAACACCCCGAGTGAAGATGTTAATGATAACGGTATCCTTGATCCCGGAGAAGACCTGAACGGAAATAATCAGATAGACGAAGACACCGGGATATTTTTAGTTGAGTTGGATGCAACATCCATTAATCTGTTGCTTAATGTTGATCCATTTGTTCCAGGCACCTTTAATACTGTTAATTTTACCGTATCTCTCGTGGACCCGAATTCAGTCGGTTCCGGCCGGGTAGTTGTTACAGATGGGGCCGGCAACAGTGACAATATAATAGTTAACATTGATTGCAGAGCAACGGTATGTCAAGATATTGAAGTTGAATGTACTCAACTTAATCCATGTGATATTATTCAGCTTGACAATACATGTCCCTCAGGTGTTGAAGTCAGTGAAGAGGCCGTAATTGTAGAGCCGCAGGCTGTTTCGCTTTGCGGGGGAGAAGATATCCTTATATCACATCACCGTCTTGGGAGTTATATTGACACTCAGAGCTCCTCCATAGATGTATGTGGCGGTGACTGTCAGAATGTGTGTGTAGCGAGCTGTATCGATATTCCTTTACAGTCATGTTATAACACATGTATCAGACGCTGCTCTAACGGTCTCTGCATGCAGTGGGATACAGTCTGTAATGTGACAGGTCTGCAAACAGTTTGTGATCAGCGATGCGTTAGTGAGTGCGAAGACAATTTTGATGCAGCAACTCAAACATCTTTCTTCAACCGAACATGCGGCCATGAAATTCTGGACCAGGTGGAAGTTCGTCAGTCAGACGGGACATGTTCAGGCAGTCTTATTAGTTCGCGAACAGTCAGAGGAGCCGCAACGGCTTCAATCAATTTATCAGCCCATCTGCTACCTGGCAACTATGATCTGTGCCTAAATGGAGATCTTATAAAGAGTTTTGCAGTCCAGGATTGCGGGGCAGCCTGCAGGATCAATATTCATCAAAACCGCTTGTTGCTAAATCAGGGAGTCAACGCCTCATTGCCATTTGAGGTCGAGAATATAGGAAGCGGGGGGACTTATTCGCTATCTGTTCACAGATTTGAAGATGATGCTCATACAATACCGCTATCTGTCCCTTCGTTCATATCATTACCTTCATCTGCCAGTGTCTCCGAAAGTGTATCAGTATCATTAAATATAAATGTAAATGACCCGCAGCCTGAAGCTGGGCAATGGCACTGGGCCAATATTATTGTTCGTGCGGAGGGCCCCAGTGTATGCGAAGGCATGTTTGACCTGACCATAGCCGAGGTAGTATGTGGCAATGCAACAATTGAGACTGGAGAAGAGTGCGATGATGGAAATACGCTAAACGGTGACGGTTGTTCTGCTAACTGTACTTTGGAATGCGTGCCTTCTCCAGAGACATGCAATGGTCTTGATGATGACTGTAATGGTCATGTAGATGATGGCATCGCACCTGTTCCTACGGAATGTGGAGTTGGAGCATGTACAGCTACAGGCCAATCAGTTTGCGTGAGCGGACAGACTGTAGACACATGTACCCCGGGAACGCCTCAACCAGAGGTCTGCAATGGCATTGACGATGACTGTGATGGAACAGTGCCATCTGACGAGGCCGATGCTGATTCTGACGGATATCGCATATGTCAGAGCGATTGCGATGATACCAATGCCAGTATTAATCCGGGAATGTCCGAGGTAAAACACAATAACATGGATGATGATTGCAATCCACTGACTCTTGATAATACACCACCTGATGTTTCCGGGGCCTATCCCAGTATAGATTGCATCTGGCCTCCCAATAACAAGTTCGTGAATATAATTATTAAAGGCGTGACAGATGATGATGGCGATGCAGTTTCCACAGTGGTTAACAGCATCACCAGCGACGAACCGACTGCCTCAATCGAAGGAGCAGCTGGAGCCAAACATTCTCCTGATGCCTCAGGTATCGGGACAGGCACAGCAGGTTTAAGAGCTGAGCGGTCCGGAAAGGGCAATGGCAGGGTATATGAGGTTTCATTCACAGCAAACGATGGGTATGGAGGGGCAGCCAACGGCAGTGTTACTGTGAAGGTGCCTCATGACATGAGCGGGACCTGTAATGCCGTTAATGACGGACAGAAGTATGATGCCACAAAGATAAACTAAATCCCGGATAGTGCATGTACTTAAAAAGAGGGGAGAGATCATACTCTCCCCTCTTTTTCATTAAGTTTTCATAATTCTGTGTTTACGTATTTAAATCTGTGTAGTTATCTGTGAAATCTGTGGCTAAAACTGTTTTTCATGATGAATGCTTTTTCGGCCTACTTCCTGCCCTCCGGCTTAAAATCCTTCCTGATCTTCAAAAACGCAGGCAGGTTTTTTATCATTCTCAATGTACTGTCCGGGGACTTGAACATCAGTGGCCAGAACTTTCTGATCCAGTTCGTGCTCGTGTAGAACCCCTTTATAAACTGTTTATAGAGTTCTTCCAGTCTTTCCTTTGACTCAATCCCTTTTGGGACAAAGACAAAGTTCAGACAGTTCATCAGTTCCCAGTCTTCATTAAATACACCATCTTCATGGATCGTCTTAAACACAGGCGCCCCGGGGAAAGGGGTAAACTTTGTCATGTTCAGGTCATCAAGTTCCAGCTCCCTGATAAATTCAGTAGTCCGTTTTATGGTCTTCTCAGTCTCCCCGGGAAGCCCCATCATAAACAGCCCCTTGGCCCTGATCCCGTTTTTCTGGATCATCTTCACCGTCTTTTTCATCTCTCCGAGGTCAACATTTGATTTGTGCCTGCTCAGCATTTCCGGGTCCCCTGACTCAATACCGAGACTGACCATCCAGGCACCGGCTGTCTTCAGCATCCTCAGCAGGTCATTGTCAGCGTGGCCCACACGTACCGCGCAGTTAAAGGTCATATCGAGCGGTTTATCGCGAAGCATCCCGCACAACTCCTCGATACGTTTCCGGTTGAAGGTGAAAAGATCATCATAAAAGAATATATGCCTCACGCCAAAGTCCTTTTTCAGATACGCCATGTGCTCATAGAGATATTCCGCAGAGTTATACCGGAAGCTCCTCCGGTATACCGAGCGGTCGCAATAGGAACACTGATAGGGACAGCCGCGGCTGGATATGATCGTTGAACATGGCGCCTTCGGGTAGTTAAAAAGAGGCGGAAGGTACTCCTCCGGAAAACCGTCAAGCTTATGGTAGGCCGGAAACGGTATGTCATCAAGTTCGCACAGATCAGTCCGTAAGCCATTTGATTGTATCCCTGCCCCATTACGAAAGATCAGGCCCTGTATCTTGTCAGGGGCAACACCCGCTGTGAGCTCTGCCATCGCCTTTTCCCCCTCGCCTGTTATCACATAATCTATGGCCGGAAAGGATGCAAGAACGTCCTCTCTGAGTGCTGAAACATGTACCCCGCCAAATACAATCCTTATATCAGGGAAGAGCCTCTTGATCTCCTCGGTCTGTCTGTACGCGTCAGGGAAACTGGAGGTGGTTGTGGTAAACCCTATAAAGTCCGGCATGAAGGCCCTGACACGGCTTATGGTCTCTTCATATCCGATCACTTTAACCGGGCCGGTACAATTGAGTACCTCGACATAAATCCCCTTCTTCATCAGATAGGCCGCGATCGAAAGAATACCAACAGGCGCGCTCCGGTTTGCAAGCAGGATCATGTCCTGCCTTCCCTCAAGCCAGTTTGAACCGAACGGATGTATTAATAACACTTTCATCTTAAAAATGATCGCGCCACCTTGAAAAAAGGGCAAGGGGCAAGAAAGAAGGCAGGGTATGATATTCAAGCGGATTTTTTACCGTCAGTAAAGACAAGAGGTCTTTACAGGCAAAACCCTCGGAGACAGACATGGAGGTCGGTCGAGAATGAGTCGAGAATATCGTACCCTGAATACCCATGATTAACCGCTAAGCGTTATATGCCCTTTCATTAACTGTCGATTGATTGTATTTATGAGGAGTTTAGACTCTCTCATGACTTTGTTACGGAAGAGCTGTTTCATCGTCTGATCTTCCCGCTCGCTGTTCGGGGTATGCTATCAACCACCTCGAAGCCCTTGGGGACTTTATACTGCGCCAGCATCCGGTAGCAGTACTTCCTTAACTCATCCACTGACAGGCCTGCCCCCTCATTTACAACTACCATTGCCATTGGAAGCTGGCCGTATATCGCGTGTTCCTCCCCATACACACAGGATTCCCGTACCTCAGGGAACAGATTTATCACTTCCTCCACTTCCTGTGCAAATATCTTCATGCCGGCGAAATTGATAACGTCCTTGCCCCTGCCGACTATCGTCAGGTACCCCTCGTTATCAAGTCTGCCGAGGTCCCCGGTATCAAACCATCCGTCTTTTAGAATGCTCTGCCTGTTCTGCCATGGGGAATAATACGCGTCCAGCACGCCCTTCCCTTTAATATGTATTGAACCTGCTCCGTCTCTGTCCGGGTCGACAATCTTCAAATCATAGTCAGGCAGGGCCCTGCCAACAGAACCTCTCTTTCTTTCATCAGAGGAGAGATTTATAAACGGCAGTCCGACTTCAATGATGCCGTAGGCCTCGCTTAATTCAATGCCGGACTTTTCATGAAATCCCCTGGCGACATATTCAGGGAGTTTCATCGCAGTTGAGACAGCCAGCCGGACATTCTTGAATGATTCACTTGACAGCGATTCCATATGTGTCAGCGCATTATAATGGAACGGTGATGCATAAATAAATGTGCCTTTATGCCGGGAAATTCCGTCAATCAATGATTCAGGGAAATGACTGCTGCAAAGCACTATTGTTGCTGCCCGGCGGAGAAACAGCAGGATAGTCACCACAAAATGAAAACTCATGGACAGGACCCATAGCACCGTGTCTTCATGGGTAATGTGAAGACCTTTGTCAGCTGCTGAGGTCCTTTCAAGAATCGCCTCATGCGATAACACTACCCCCTTGCTCGCCCCTGTGGTGCCGGAGCTGAACCGGATAAAGGCGGGGTTCATATTGTAATATTCCCCGTCTGGAGGGTCCTGCTCTCCCCTGTTTAAAATGCGGAATCCCATTTGGGAAAAACCGGGACAATCGAGACTGTCTGACCCTGAGTCAGCATACGAGCCGTGTTCAAAAACAAGATAATTGACCGCGATATGTTTAAGTATCCCTCTTATTTCATCCTTTGTGTGCTCTATCGCAACAGGCACCATGACCGCTGACAGGGAAAGGACCGCCAGACTCGCCTGTATGTATTCAATGCTGTCTTTGCAGAGAAGGGCCACACGGTCGTAAGGACTGACCCCGGCCCTCTTCATAGAATCTGCAAGAAGCTCTGCGGATGAAACCAGCTGCTCATAAGAAACACTCCGTTCACCGTCAATGACCGCGGTCTTGTCCTTAAAAGCAGAGGTCTCCTGCTTAATAGTCTGGAATATGTTCATCACTGTATAAATGAAAGGGACTGAATGCCGAATAAACACAATGCCGACACCTTTTAAAAAAGAGAATCATGCCGTCAGCAAAGCTGTTATACAGCAATATGAACTGAAAAGATTTAATCAGCAAAGCAAGATATGCCCTTTCAATGTATGTAGATTCATTGTGTTTACGAGGTGTTCACCCTCTCTATAACCTATCTCAAAACAGACTACTATAATAAATGCCTTCATTGTCATACCCCGACTTGATCGGGGAATCCAGTATTTTAATATAATTATGGTTCCCCGTTTTCACGGGGACGACGTCTGGATGCCCGCTTAAACCCTGCGGGCATGACAAAAACCGAACACTCAATTTTGAGATAGGTTCTAATAACTTTCTCTGGATTGGAATATACGTTCATACCATGTCCGGCGGATAATCCTTGTAAATATTCCTGAGAGCAAAGATATACTTTGTCCCGAGATAAATGACCCTTACCATTTCCCTGAAAGGCACCTTCACTTTATTGACCCTGAGGGGATTGGCGCGCAGGGCAACGCTCGACAGCCGGGCAAAGTGGGCGTAGAATTTCCTCAGCCCCAGCCTTGTCGGAAGCACCGAGTGCATGCAGTCGTAAAAAAGATATGGGTCACAGATATAGTCCCCTTTATGTTTGTTCCAGAGTTCCGTGCCGGGGGAGGGGGAAAACACAGTGAAGGTCACTTCAGCAGGGCAGACATTCATGATCTCTTTTTCGAGCTCCCTGAAATCCTCCACCGAAAAATCAGGGTCGACTATAAAGCTCGCGTGAAGGGTGATACCCAGGTCCTTAAGAATGGCGATCGCCTTTCTGTTGGTCTCAACATTAGTACGCTTGTTGTAATTGTCCAGCCGATTGCCTGACATGGACTCCAACCCCACATATACAACGTCCAGTCCCGCCTTTTTCCAGAGCTCAAACAGCTCCGGATGCCTGACGATCGTGTCGCTCCTGGCCCAGCTTATGTATTTTTTCTTTATCCCCCGCTGCAGGAGCAGGTTCGCTATCTCGGTAAGACGCTTATTATTCAGAAAGGTCTCATCGTCCACAAAGTAAATGTGGTTTTCTTTTATATTGGCGATTTCGTCGACAACGTCTTCAGGTTTACGCTGCAGGTACTTGCCGTTCATGATATGATGCACCACGCAGAAAGAACAGTTAAACGCGCATCCCGTTGAAGTCCGTACACTGGCAGTAGGCGGGAATATGGTGGCGAGCCTTCGCTCAGATGCAGAGGTCCATACGCAAAAATACCTTGAGCGCTGGACAAGGTCCCGCCTCGGACGCGGGATATTCTGCACTTCAGGAAAGTGTGGAGGAGGCAGCGCGGCCTTTTCTTTAAAATCCGGCTGTCTTGGCGACAGAGAAACATCTCCGAAATGCAGTGGCGATCCTTCCTTGAAACGCCTTACAATCTCTCCGAAGGTCGTTCCGCCTTCTCCGCGAACAATAATATCTATTGCATCCACTCCGTAGTCAGCGGGGATGATTGTGGCATGAATGCCTCCAGCAACAGTAACAGCTGAGGGATTATGCTTCTTCACTATAGCAGCAAGTTCCCTTACCAGAGCAGACTGTGAACTGTATCCGGTAAACCCGACGATTTCAGGGTTTAAATCACGAAGGTTACTATGGAAAGCCTCCATCGGGCTTTTCTCAATACCAAGGTCACAGATAACAATTTTATCCTCTACAGGCACTCCGCCAGCCACTATTTCGAGCTCAAGCGGTTCGAGATGCAGGAACCCTTCCTGCAGGCGTTTAGCTATAAGAAGCTGGGGGTGTGGTTTGACAAGTAAGATACGCAAATGATGTCCTCCATTTCAATCTATATAAGTCATAACTATTGAAGTTAAAATCCCCTCCTTTACAAGGAGGGGGGTGGGGAGGTTTTGATAAGATTATCATTACCCCTCCCAACCTCCCCTTATCAAGGGGAGGATTTATGCATCTGTAACCGTTGGTTACTATATGTCTTGAATGCCTTCAGGATACCGTCCATTCTTAATATAATAAGCCGCTGCCAGTCCGGCCTGTTCTCCAAGAGACATGCATGTTCCCATGACCCGCGTTGAACCGAGCGCCTCATGCGTAACTGAAATGCAGCGTCCGGCGCAAAGGAGATTCGATATGCCCTTTACCTTCAGGCAGCGGAACGGGACCTCATAATATTCTCCGGGCTTAAGATATTTATAGACCGTTCCCTTCTTCGTGTCCCAAAGCTCAATGGGCCAGGAGTTTTTCACAATACCATCATCGAATTTTCCGCCCTTTAGTATATCATCTTCCGTAAGTGTATATTCACCGCACACCCTTCTGCCTTCCCTGTCCATTACCCTCAGAGAGGTGCCCGCAATGTAAGCACCCCTGAATGAAGGCAGTTTTTCCGCCAGATAACGGAGCATCTTTTCAGCCCTCTTTAAAACCACCCTGCTGCTCCTGCTGTGCTCATGTCCGGGGTTTATTTTCAGGAAGCCTTCATCCGGGGCCTCCGCGTAACTGAAGGCAGTGAATCTGATATATGAGGGGAACAATTTCGCTTCAACAGCCTTTGATAAATAATAAGGCACCTTGACCGGCAGGGTCTCATCGCGGGTATTCAGTCCTTTCAAATGAATTATAAAACCGGGAAGCTGTCTCTCAGATAAAGGCGACAGCTGATAATCAGCACCTGCCATAAAAGCAGCGTTGCCGTCCCCGCTGCAATCTATCACTACACCCGGGGTTATTTTATATGCTGTGCCGGACCGGTCCAGTCTGACCCCTATAATTTTATCGCCCTTTTTTTTCACCGATACCGCAGTGGTATCCAACATAACGGAAAGCTTGTCTTCAGCACGGCACATGGAATTGAAAATAGAGGACAAGTCATCCCTTGCATAAGGAAGTACATACACCTGACCTATCTTTTTTACCTTATTCCGGGGAGAGAGTTGATGAAGGCGGTTGGCCACCTCCCGGGCAATCCCGTCATTTAATGTCTCTTCAGGCACGGCCCTGCTGTTCAGATACAGACCGCATATGTGCTGGAGCAGGCCGGAATACCCGATGCCTCCGGGGAAGCTGTCTTTCTCCGCGAGGGCTGTCCGCATGCCTGACCGTGCCGCGGCAACGGCTGCAGCTATGCCGGAGACCCCGGCGCCTATGACAAGTACATCGCATTTAATTTTTATTCCCATATCGTTAACCCCATAAATGTGATATACCACAGAGGCACTGAGACACTGAGAAAACAAAGGAATTCCTGATAAACTTTTGTCACCGACAGGGTGAAGGATACGTCCTTTTCTTTTCTAATATTTTTCAACTCTGTGCCTCTGTGTCTCCGTGGTTAACTGCTTTTTACAGGTTTAACTCATCGAGTTAATTATCTGGCCGAGCAATATCTGCATTTCCGGGTTAACTGTCCACCATCCTGTCCTTTATCTCTTTTTCAAGCACATCAAGCTCATCATCACTCAGCAGTCCATCGAGATATGATATAACCAGATTGAGCCTGCCGTTGAAATAATTCGAAAAGAACCCGAGTCCCGGCGGGACTGGAACCCTCGGCATATGAAAGACATCTTCAATCTTTGCGCCCATAAACTCAGTAGACAGCGGGTTTTTACTTACATGAGAAAAGATAAATGTGGCGATCTTCCCCTTGAACGGCCCACTGATCACCTTGTTAAATAACGCCAGCGGCGCGATACGTGTGAGATGACTCGCCTCCATCAGATCGCGCGGCACCCCTGCCTTTACCTGCTCATACATCTGCATCTTGATGCTGTTAACAAGTTCCTTCCGGCTGTTCACAATACTGCTTCCGGCCTGAAAAAAGAGATAAGAAACATGATTAAAGAACATTTCCTGTTTAATGTCCTGACTGCTCCTCATGTCAATGGAGACCGAGGCCAGGTAACTCACCTGCTCGATCTTTCTCTTCTGAAAAAGCCCGTTCACCGCCTGCATAATAATCGAAAGCATATACGGCAACTCCATCAAATATCCCGCAGTCCTGTAGGCGTTATCATAGATAGTCTGCGTCTCCTGCTCATTGAATCTGATTAATCTGTATCTGAATGCCTTTTTTTTACCATCAGGCAAAGGCAAGGCAGCAAGAGGCTGCTCAGAAAGCGACATTATCTTTCGATTAACATTCCTGCCGGCAAGAAACTTCTTCATCCAGTCCGAAAGGTGGGCCGGACCTGTCAGAGGGATGTCTGAAGAGATAGAGGTACCGCCGCTTTCAAGATACTGCTGAAACAGCCGGAGAAAAGACTCTGCTCCTCGGGCATCGAACAGACGGTGGTCAAAGGTCATCGCAAGGCAGCTCTTATGATTTCCCATATTTATGTGATGGAATGCCAGATGTTCAGTATCGTCTTTAAAGGGCCTGTTGGCGCATCTGGACAGCACGGTCCATAAGTCTCCCTCACCCCCCTTTAATTCCCCCCTTGGTAAGTCGGCTCGACCCGATTCCGGGGGGGGACAAAGAGGGGTTGATATTTCATAAGATGTAAAATTTAAATTACCTTCCGTTTTCCCCGGCATCCGCCAGTATGGGCAGAGATTTATATCACGCCTGACGTTTCCGTTTATGACAGGGAATTCACTGATGAACTTCGCAAGGTGTCTCTGAAGTTCCGAAAAGCTGGTTGCGGAATCCATCATAAGCACTACCTGTGACATATTACCGGCAGATGTCGTTTCCTTCATGATGTAATCCAGCGCACTGATGACCCAGTCGCAGCCGGTGAGATAACGTTTGTTTTTTGATGATGGGATAACGAACCGCACGATTAAAGTTTTGTATGGAGAAAAGACGCCAGGGAGTGAATAGTAGCAAAATCCTTCTTGTCCAGTCCTGTTTCGATCAGCTGCAGTTTGAAGGTCTTCTCTATGAATACAAGGATTTCGACAAATCCAAGTGAATCGATCCCCAGTTCATGAAAGGGCACATCCGGGGAAATGGCGGCTTCGTCTTTTGATGTAATCGAGGCTATTCCCTTTACTAATGTGTTTTGAACATCCTGTAGTGTCATTGATAAATTCAGGCACAGACTTTTCTTGGTGAAGGCACTGGCAGTTCTTTCCCCTGCTTTTGCAATGCTTCAATGTGACAGGCAAAGGCTTCTTTGGCATTTACAATTGCTTCATCTATCGAGCTTCCTCCGGTCATTATTTCAGGGATGTCAGGAAACCGAACATAAAGCCAATGCTCTCCTTTTTCCGGGGAAGGGGTTATGACAATTTCATAGTCTTCTATTGTAAACATAGCCTTATTATCTCCTTTACATCTTGGATATGGCAGAATTTATTGCTGCCATGAGGCCTGACTACAGTTATGGTAGTTTTACCATTAGTCAAAGAATAATGGCTTCCTTTGACGTTTATTATATCATAGCCTCTAAATTTCAAGACCTTTATTAAATCATCGAAACGTACGTGTTTGGGATTTATTTTAATCTTTTCAATTAGCTTCTCTGTTTTCCCCAATTTGTCCCCTTCACTGAAGCGTTCCTGCCAATTTATGACCAGTCCTGAAATTATTTCAATGATTCAATAAACTCCCTGCTTTCCAATAAACCCTGAATTGCTTCCAAATAAGCATTGCTCAAGGCCTCATAATAATTATCTTCACTGTATGATCGTCCGAACCGTGTGGCCCGGCCGCCGGTTATCCCCTGCCACAAAATAGTGCCGGAAGGAGATTCCGCGATAATCTTAAATCCAACATCTGATTTGTACGTACTCTTTTCAATGACGTAGAACTGCAGAATTTCCCCTTTCAATATTACCTCTTCCTTACTCTCGACAATGTTCAGTCCGTACTGGCCCAGGATTGTTTTGAACTTGTCTGTACACCATGCAGCAACATCATCTTTTGTCGTGACCGCCATATTTATGTCATGTTCAAAATTTCTGCCAATCTCATTTTTATTTTCCCGCTTGTCTGTAAATGGTAATATTCTGATTTTTTTTAAATAAATGCCTGAGAGTGTTCTGGTTTCTAACTTAGGTAAATTACTTGTCGGTTTCCACACCAGAGGTATGTCTGTGAGGGCGTCGGCTGCGTAACCGGGACTTGCCATTGCAAGCAATATATAACAGATAAACAGAATATATTTCAGTTTCATTGATTGTCCTCCTTACGGCCTTATCAAGAAATTATAACTGACAGATCATCAGGCCCCTAGCTGGATTATCGCCTTTTCTCCAAGGCAATTATATCTAATGCACCTTATTAATTCAATATTGCAGGACACCGTATCGGTCACTATATTAAGCCCGCGCGCATTGTCAGCCGCCGGGTTTGCATAGACTTTCTGATTCCTGAGCATAAGCGCCCCTGCCGCGCAGTTAAAAGCGCTGCCGGACAGCATGCTGCCGAACAGGGGGGAATATGAGGCCGCAGGGACGGCAGAGGACAAACAGTTTTTATAAACAGTCTCATCTTCAAGCAGCCCGTCGGCATCAATAATATCCAGGTCCGCCTGAGGTGTGTCCTTTTCATCTGCGTTTAATAATACGTTATGGATTTCACAAAATGAATTGTCCTGTTTTTTATTGCCCAGCAGAAAAAATACAGAGCCTTCTCCGGGCACCTGACACGCAGGCTTAAAATGAAAAGGCCGTATCCTGCCGCCAGGTGCAGGGACCAGCTTTGTATCGTGAATATACCCCAGCACATCGCCATACTGTTCAACCGCCCCTGCCAGCACATAATCACAGCGGCCCTCAAGTAACCATGCCTGCGCGAGCTGCAGCGCGCTGTGAAACGCAAAGAAGAATTGCGTGACCGTCAGGGTAGGCCCTTCAATCCCGAGCGCTGACGATATGTAAGACGCTACGGCATTGTGAACAGAATTGGAAAAAGTCGTTGGTGAGACACCGGCATCCCCGTATTGGAGGATGTCATCCAGAAAATTAAACGTTGTTACATGCGCGCCCAGAGCAGTGGCTGTTATTATCCCGATGCGCTTCCTGTTTAAGTCCTTTATCCCGCTGCTTTCAAGCGCGTCAGAGGCAGCAACAACAGCCATTTTGCTCAGCTTGTCAGCCCGGCGCATATTCTTAAGCAGTGTCCTGTCGGATATGGTATGCTGATCAACTATATACGCGAATGTCTTCCTGCCTTTTATTTCCCTCTCAGCAGGTGCCTGCCATCCTTCCTGAAGGGCCTTATCGAGACTTTCGATGCCCCTGCCGCGCGTAAATACTATGCCAATCCCATTGATGTTCACTTATGAAATCTCCCCTTGCCCCTCAACGGAATCATAACTCCCCTTTTTCCCTCTTATCTTAAGAGGGGATGCCGAAGGCAGGGGCGTTACTCCAAAAAATAGAACACCCCTAACCCCTCTTGAAAGAGGGGAACAAGTCCCTCCCTTTGACAAAGGGAGGTCAGGAGGGATTTTATAATTAATGCTTTTTATCATCACAAATCCTTCCAATGACTATCGCAGCATTATTGCCGCCAAACGCGAGCGAAGTCGAAAGTGCATAAGTCCCTCTGATTTCCGTCTTTTCCCTGACCGGCATGAGCGGGATGTTTTCATCCTTATTATTAAACCCTGCACTTGCAGGTATCCACCCTTCCCTGAGTGCTGCCGCGCTGAACACCGCTTCCAGTCCGCCGGCAGCGCCTAATGTATGTCCGGTATATCCCTTGGTTGAGAGCATCTTCAGTTCAGTCCCGAATATCCTTCCAAGCGTATTGCCCTCCACAAGGTCATTGTCCTGTGTTGCAGTGCCATGGGCATTAACAAAACTGATCTCACCGGGGCTGATTCCTGAATCAGACAGGGCCTTCATAATAGCCCTCTCCAATCCCGCGCCATCAGGCCTGGGAGCGGTTAAATGATATGAATCACTCGCTGAACCATAGCCTGACAAATAAAGGTCAGAAAATCTGCCGCGCCTTTCAGCAGACTCTTTTCTCTCAAGAATCATGACCCCGGCTCCCTCGCCCAGATTCAGGCCTTTTCTGGCACTGTCAAAGGGAGCACACAGTTCACTGCTTACAATCCCGAGAGAGCCGAAGCCGCATAACGGTATGCGGTTTAACTCGTCCGACCCTCCGGCAATCGCAATGTCACAGAAACCATTATTCAGCCACGAGAGAGCCACCCCTATCGAATCAGTCCCTGAGGAGCATGCATTAACAATTGTGAGAACAGGTCCTTTGGCCTTGAATTTGCGCGAAACAAATTCAGCAAGATTGCCTTTTAAATATCTCTCAACAGGTGTCATGGAAGCGGTTCCTGTGCTGTGGTATGACTGGTAGAAATCAAGGTCATTAAGCTGGCATGCCACCGTTGTACCCAGGCAAACACCGATACGAAGACCGGACAGGTCATTTTCAAGCCCTGCTTCTCCGAGTGCTTCCTCCACTGCTATAATGGCAAGACTAAGGGTCCTTTGACCTTCAAGAAAATATTTTTCAGGAATCTGTTTCACTTCAAAGACAGGATACTCAAGGGGTGTATCAAACAAGGTAACAGGGCCTGCGTTTCTCATGCCGGACCTGAATGATTCAAGCGTTTCAGGGACATTCCCTCCTGCTGCTGAAACTGCGCCGATACCCGTTATTCTGATCATGGTATCCCCATCAGGTCCAGTCCCTGGTCAACGGTTACGATCTGCATTTCCGGATAGTTGCTGTGTATATATTCAATCATTTCAGTAATGGCTGCCCTTTCATTGTAATACACATCTGTCATTCTTGCGGAAGCCCCGCTTGATTCACCAGTGACAGTATCACCAATCTGAGGATCTCCGCTCAAAGGGACAAATTCCATTGACCAGAGGAAGCTTTTGATAAATTGTCCGACAGCGCCTGAAGGCATAAACGTAAGCTGTTCATCCTCCACAAAAGAGCCTTTTTTATCTGATATCTTTATCTTGGCGTCAATCATGTGCTGATACAGGATGACCCACTTCTTTTCAGAATAAGCCCGGTCAATATGCCCCCTGATGTCACTCATTTTGTGCCAGAAAGAAAGTTCACTTGAATAGGATTTCAGATCATATGGGTCTGCATCAGGCGCATTCGGCTGTTTGCCTCCCTCTCTTGCCGCCCTGTAGTATTTTGCCGCAACGCGCCTGACCGTCTCATTGTTTTTGTTATAGGGATAAACCATGTTCTTGACAGGCAGGCCCCAGCCTTCAAGGGCCTCTTTTGACCGGAAGAGTTCATCCTCAATCCGGCTCTCTGACAGGGACCTCAGATTTGGATGTGAAACTGTATGTCCCATTATTTCCCAGCCGTCCTGTCTCAGTTCATGCAACTGCGGGACGCTGAGATAATTTTTCGTATTGACCCACCCCGTGGTGACGGCGGTGCAGGCCACCTCGCCCTGCGACCTGAAAATCTCTCGCGCAACCGTATAATCGGTCTCATACCCGTCATCAAATATAAATGTTACAAGGGGTTTTGATCCGGCCATGACAGCCGGGGCGGTGACAGGGACTGTACTACATGCTGAAATTACTATTAACAGAAGTGCAAAACAGAAGGCATATCGCATTGTAAATGTTCCCCGGTAATTCCGCCTGCCGGGATACCATACAGATTATATATATTGCTGTATTTCAGGCATCCTTCTTTTTGTTCTCGTAAATATATTTCGCGAGGGAATCAATTGAGTAAAAAACGTCTTTTCTGTTTTCCAGGTCCTTGACCTCGAGTCCGAATTTGCGCTGCAGTATAACTACAATTTCAACGGCGTCAAGGGAATCAAGGCCGAGGCCTTCACCGAACAGTATCTCATTGTCCCCGATTTCCTCAGGTTTGATATCTTCAAGGGACAGGTCCTCTACGAGCAGTTCCTTCAGTTTCTTCTTAATCCCGGCTAAATCCTGCGCTTCATTTGACTGCATTTTATTTTCTCCTTCATACATTTTGCATTTAATTGATCACATCTCCGAATTGTCATTTCGACGTTAGGAGAAATCTTACCACTCTGAACTCAGGTCTTTCCATTCTGAGTTAGCTTGATTCACCAAATAATCTTTTTTCTCTCTTCGCCACTTTTTAATTTCTTTTTCTCTCTCGATAGCTGCCATTATATCATTACTTTCTTCATAATAAACTAACTTACGTACATTATATCTTTCAGTTAACCTTTAACGAGCTTGTTCTTATGTTCATAAATCCGTTTCTCAAGATTATTGGTCACCCCTACATACATCACCTTATCATTCCAATTAGTGAGTAAATAAACATAATACTTGCCTGTCGACATTTCAGGATTTCTCCCTTCGGTCGAAATGACACAGAAAGATGACTCGCCATATATTAATTAATTTTCACCTTTCCATATATCATGAAACAGAAACCACTGATAAGGATATTCGGCCGAATAATCTTCGAGCACCCCGGCATACTCCTGAATAAAACCTTCCATCTCTTCCTTCTTCTTCACCCGCGAACTGTACCGCGGCTCCATCACATGCGAAACATCAAGAAAATACTTTCTGGTTGACACCTTGGCCGAGAGCAGGACCACAACCGGGCACCCGGCAGCCGCTGCTATACTGAAGGCGCTCTGCGGAAAATATGCCCTGTCTCCAAGCAAAACCACTTCCGAGGTGCTGTGACCGTAACTGCGGTCTCCCATTATCGAAACAATGCTGCCTTCATCTATGGCCTTCATTATTTCTATGACTCCTCCGAGGAAGTTGTCCGGTGAAATGATCTTTACCTTTTCGTTGCCGCTGTCGATGTTCAGAGATTCCTTTACAGCTGCATTCTCTTCAGGGGACATCAGCAGATAAACTGTCTTCCCCAGTTTTTCAAGGGCCGTCATCGTAACCTGCCAGTTGCCCACATGGGCCGTAAGCAGGATTATTCCCTTTTTTGAATCGTCCAAAAGGCGTTTTATTCTATCATATCCCCGAAGTTCTATGTCAAACCGGCCGAGTCCTGACACAACATAATAACGGTCAATAAGGCTCCTGCCCTGGCTTATGAAAAGCCGGTAGACGGCCTGATATTTCCTCACACTGCTAAACCCTTTAAAGCGTCTGTTTACGTAAGCCATTGACGCGGACACCGCAGTCCGGTCAAATAACAGATAGTACAGACATACGATGTAAAGCAGCCCGTAGGCACCTGACAGGCCAGTCAGTTTCAGTGCGGTACGGAAAAACCAGAAGCCTAATTTATTGCCTCTTTTTCTGACATCCATTGATCTTATCAAGTGCTTTCCCCTCCTTTATAAGGAGGGGTTGGGGGAGGTAGTGGTCAAATATCTTCCTTTACCCCTCTAAATCTCCCCTTATAAAGGGGAGACTTAAAAGCCTCCATAGTCCAGCCAGGAATCCGAATCATAATAAGTTTGAAAATACAAAGGTTACGCATCCGCAGCAACCTGCCTTTTTATAAATGACGCTGAAAAAAAAGTAATGACCGCTATCAGCACCGCCCCTATCGGGGCGATAATCAGCGAACCCAGAAGCCATTCCAGCAGGCGGTCCGAAAACTGGTTGAACACCGTTTCATATGATATGTCTGTCAGCCATTTCCCGTTCCGTATGAAAAAGCCTATTTCAATACAGAGCGCCGGTACAAACGGCGGCATGCAGAGATGCTGGACATTCACAGCGACTATCTTGTTCAGGTTCAGCCGGGCCGCAACATATAAAATTACAAATGTATGAAGAAACATGATAGGGAGTACAGCAAGGAATACACCTACCGCTGCAGACATCGCAAGTCCTGCCGGTGTCGCGTTCTCCCTGATGAGAGACATGAGAAACTTTCCTGGATGGCGCAGCAATTTGAAATCGGTCTTTGGCCTTTCAACCAGCTGTTTGTGCCTGAACGGGACAAGCCTGCTGAGTACGAGCATTGCGTGAGTATGGGTAAGACGCAGGTTGTCCAGAAAGGGCCTGAAACTTGACACCCTTTTTTCAGGTACAGGATAGAACACGTCTATATTTACGGTCTTTAAACTCAGTCCTGACCATACGGCCCTTGCAAGCACCTCTGCCTCAAAATCGTAATGCGAGCCCCTGAACTTCATCCTGTTCAGATATCTGACCGGATAAGCGCGGAACCCGCTCTGACAGTCGTCTATGTGCACACCGGTTTCCACATGAAGCCAGAAATTGGCAAAGCTCCTGCCGAAGCGGCTGCTGCCTGGGACATTTTCAGTATCAAAATTTCTGGAACCGATGATTATGCCGGGGTCTTTGTCATCCAGCAGGGGAATGAATTTCTTCATGTCAGATGGGATGTGCTGCCCGTCGGCATCAATGGTGATCATATAGTCCCCGCCCTGCTCTTCAATGTATCGGGAGGCAGTCAGGATCGCTTTGCCCTTACCCAGATTTTTTTCATGTCTGAGGATTTCAACATCTATCCCGGACAGGAGGCCGGAAACATCTGCGTCTGTACTGCCGTCATCAACGACAACGACATTCTCAAGTATGGAGCGGCATTCCGCCACTATGTCACGGACGGTCGCCCTGTTGTTATAAACAGGGACCGCGCACCAGATACTGTAGTGTGAATGCTTATCAAATCCCCCCATCCCCCCTTTTCTAAAGGGGGGCAAGGGGGGATTATTCGTCTTGTCATTATGAGACATAGTTGTTCAAATCACTTTGCATCATGTTGTTTTCTTGCTGGCCGTTTTTTGTCGGCAAGAAGCAGGTTCCAGAGCGTGCCGGGATATCCCAGCTTATGGAGCATCCTCAGCGTGCTGTCGTAGGCATCAGGAGGGAATATACAGTTTCTTGTTTTCGTAAAGGCCTCTTTCATGCTCTTCTCCAGAAGGTCCTTATCAATCCCGGGGGAGATATAATATACTGGTTTCAGCAGGTCCTCATCAGGAGTTATGACCCCTTCCTTTAATGCTATCTGCTCCAGTGCAGTATTGGGCAGGATACGTATGCCCATAAAAATAAAATTAACGCACTTCTTCAAGCCTGTAATGTTACTGATCCCTTCAGCCAGTGTCTCCTCTGTCTCGCCCGGCCCGCCCATCATATAGAAATGAGACGCGGCCACCTCATGTCGGGCAAACAGATCATTGCAGTCTGTAATGTCCTGAAATGAAAAGCCCTTTCCCATTTTTCTCAAAGTAGTATCGCAGGCAGCGTCAGAACCTATCTCAACCGCAACAAGTCCTGTCCGCTTCATGAGGCTGACGATATCATCGGTAAGCCCCTTAGGTTTAAAAAAGCCTGTCCACGGCACATTCACGTTGCGTCTCGCCATTTCCTCAAGAAGAATGATATAAGCGCCTTCATCGTCATTAAATACAGAATCCACAAAAAATATGTAATTGGCATTATGCCTTTCTGAAAGCATTTTAATATCATCAATCACAGCCACAGGGTCCCGCTGCCTGATCTTCGGCCCTTCCAGCACAGGATAGGAACAGTATACGCACCTGTGGGTGCAGCCTCTCTTTGTCTGGACAGAAGCTATGTTACCGCTTTTCAGATAGTGCTGCATCAGATGGTGATCGTAGTATGGCGCAGCGATCCTGCTGCCGGACAGGCGTTCAGTCGGGCCGATAATGCGCGTCTCCGGCCAGGTCCCTGAGGCCGCTTTGTTTACGAATTCCACCATCAGCACATCGCCTTCACCGGCAATCCCGTAATCGGCCCCTGTCCTCTGCAGGATCAGTTCAGGCATCAGTGAAAACCCTGCCCCGCCCAGCACTATCCTGCTGTCCGAAACTGTCCTGATCGCGCTCACAATGTCCCGGACAGTATCGATGTAAAACTGCTCGTTCAGGATATTTACGTTATCAATATTTCTGATGGAGATGCCTATCAGCTCCGGACCGTACTCCCTCACGCCCTTGACAACGGACTCCATGGAACTGTTTTCCATAAGGAAATCAAACTGCCTGACCTCATGACCGGCGGCCCTGAGCGCGCCTGAGACAAAGCTCAGACCCAGAGGATATATCGGATAGGGAGACACCGCGGTATTGGATGAGATCATCATTATCTTCATTTCTGACCGCTCCGGTTTGCACTCCAGGCCTTTCTCGAAAGCCGGGGTCTCTTATACGTGCCTGCTGCCATCTCTTTTTCAATGACCTTCATGAACAGCTTTGCCATCTTTACCTTCTGCGGGAAGTCCGCGTAAAATGTGTCCCACGCGTAGTGGTAC
>QZIL01000028.1 GCA_003599025.1 Nitrospiraceae bacterium
ATAATATTGATAAGCCCATCCCCCAGAGAGAGGACATCTTCCATATTTTTTTCAAGATACTCAAAGAGTTCTCTGTCAGCAATGACTCCGTATTTTATTATCTCTGCCATTCCAGCGTAGAACTCCCTCTTAGGAAGGGTCTTTAAAGTGTCAACATCAATAAGTACAAGGGAGGGTTGATAAAAACTGCCTATCATGTTCTTGCCCAGTGGATGATTTACCCCTGTCTTTCCCCCTACAGAACTGTCTACCTGTGCAAGAAGCGTAGTGGGTACCTGTATATATCTGATACCCCGCATATAAGTTGATGCTATAAATCCTGTTATGTCTCCTATAACACCTCCCCCAAACGCAATAAGGAGGGAATTCCTGTCAAACCGGGCCTTAAGCAGCTCACCATGAATGTAGTAGGTCCACAGAAGGTCCTTGTATTCTTCTCCATCAGGAATGAGGACTACCTCGGGCACTATCTTGTATTGACGCAGCGAGCCCAGGAGAATGTCCCTGTATATAGGGAAAACAGTTTTATTGCTTATTACAGCAATCCTTGACGGTCGGAACTTTTTTACCCTGAGTCCAAGCTTCGCAAGAACCCTGCTGCCGATAGCTATATTGTAGCTCCTCTCATTAAGGTCCACGGAAACGCCGGGATGATCAAGCCCGAGGCGGTCTATGATTTCATGGGCCGACTCCTGCGGTGTAATATAATTAGTGTCAACAGAAGTGTCTGCCTGTTCGTAGAGTTTTATGCGTTCTGATAGAAGCTTGTTGATCTCCTTCAGTGGTTCCTCAACCTCAAGAAGCGGCCTCTTGCCTCCTTCGGTCATTACTCTCTTGAGAATTATCTCCGGGTCGGCCTTCAACCACACTATGATCCCGTTTCTTCCGAGGTTCTCCACATTTTTTCTGTTCTTGATAACACCGCCGCCAGTCGCAATCACGGCATTGCGCATCATCGATACCTCTCTGACTGTGTCCTGCTCCAGTTCACGAAAATATCCTTCGCCCTTTTCCTTGAATATGAGCGAAACAGGTTTCCCTTCTTTCTCTTCTATAAGCGTGTCTGTATCCACAAACCGGTAGCCGAGAACTTTGGCAAGCGCCCTGCCGACAGAGGTCTTTCCTGTACCCATAAAACCTGTCAGTACGATTTTCATAACGGTCTAAAATAGATTATAGCATGTTACCGTTCCGCGTCATTCCGGCTTGTCCGGAATCTGGAATTCCAGTAATGCGGAACCTGTTTTGACGTGTTTGGGGGCTTACAGGAACGCTTCTCAGAATTCCTGTATCTGTTTGAGATACCCCGAATAATTCCTCTTAATCTCTTCCATGCTGTCACCGCCGAACTTATCAAGGAAACTGTCGGCAATCACAAGCGCCGTAACTGCTTCGCCTATTACCGATGCAGCAGGGACCGCACAGGTGTCAGACCTTTCATACGCGGCCTTGAACTTTTTCTTGGTATTTATATCTATTGATGAAAGCGGTGTCTTCAGAGTAGGTATGGGCTTCATGGCAGCCCTTACAATAACAGGCATACCATTGCTCATTCCGCCTTCAATACCTCCGGCGTTGTTGGTCTTGCGATAAAAGTCGCCGGATCCCCCCCCTTCGCCCCCCTTTGCTAAGGGGGTGGTGGCCTTCTTTGTTCTGTAGAATATTTCATCCATAACTTCTGAACCTGCCATTCCCGCCATTTCAAAGCCGAGCCCTATCTCAACGCCCTTTATCGCCTGGATACCCATCATTGCATATGATAATCTCGCCTCAAGCTTCCTGTCCCACTGACTGTAAGAGCCCAGTCCTGCGGGAACTCCAAGGACCGCAACTTCAAATACTCCACCGAGCGTGTCGCCTTTCTTTAATGCAGTCTTTATTCTCGTGATCATTTTCTCTTCTGTCTTTTCATCCAGGCACCTGACCAGCGATGCTTCAGCTTTTTTAAAGTTTGAAAGAAGGGTTTTGTAATCTGTGTTCTGCGATCTACTATCTGTGCTCTGCCTTATCCCACCAATTTCCGTTACATAACTGATGACCCTGATATCAAATTCAGAGAGGAACTTCTTTGCCACAGCCCCCGCTGCCACCCTCGCAGCAGTTTCCCTGGCGCTTGAGCGTTCAAGTATATTCCTTAAATCCCTGTGGCTGTATTTCAGCGCACCTGCCAGGTCTGCATGCCCGGGGCGTGGACGGGTTACCACCCCCCCCTTGGCAAGGGGGGGCGAAGGAGGGGTATCCGGACTCATAATTGTTTCCCAGTTGGCCCAGTCCTTGTTTTCAATCAGGAGTGAGACTGGCGAGCCGAGGGTCTTCCCATGACGTACACCAGAGAGGATTTGAGCGCGGTCTGTCTCTATCTTCATGCGGCCTCCCCGCCCGAATCCCTTCTGCCTCCTTGCAAGGTCTATGTTAATGTCGTCAGCAGACAAGGCGAGATTTGACGGGACCCCGTCTATTATGCACGTTAACGCCTGTCCATGTGATTCACCGGCTGTAAGATATCTCAGTTTTCCAAGCATGTTATTCCGCCATCCTCTTTAAGAATACAGGGCAACTTTTGCATTAATATTATCACAACTTTTTAAAAAAGGGGATTGTGAAAAGAGAAGTATTTAGAGGAACCACTGTTAATGGAAAATGTAAAGGGCCCAGTTTATACGCCTGGGCCCGGATACATCGTTTGATATGTTTATCAACCAGCAATAATATTAATCTACAATTCCAGTGAATACGTAGGTATATTTTATTCCCTTCCACGTTACAGCTACAGTGATCGTACATACTTCAGGGTCCATAGCATCGGTGTCGTCGTCACTTGCTATTGTAAACAGGAGTTCGACCGGCCCATTTTCAGATGGAGCGATATCCGGGAATGTATAACTTGAAGTGCCGGACTGCTTGCCTGCATCGCTTGATATCGTTACTGTTGTGCCGCTTATCAAGGGATTAATGTTAATATCAGCAATGAGCAATTTGAATGACATATAATCCCCATTTGCAATATTAAAAGTGCCAGAAGTTAGAGGCACCCAGGCTGTACTGTTCCATCGACTCAATTCCACATAAGACGGAGCACCAGTTATAAGAAGTTTTATGTCGTCAAATATGGTTTTGTTGGAGTCCCACACAGGACTGCCAAGAGTACCATCGTAGAGACCATCACCGTTATCATCCTTAAATTCTTCGAATGGGCTGGTGTCCCTTGAACTATTATCATTTTTATCAATAAAGGCCTCCTGTGGAGTGTCAGTATAAGTATCTGACCCGTCATATACGCCATTGCCATTTGTATCATTAAAGGCCTCTTCTCCCGTCATCATTACCGTTATGGCTGCCCATCCGTCCCTAGGGTGTCCCTCCGTACATACAGCACCATCAGATACATCAACGCTAGTGCTACCGTATTGGCTCTCCAATCTGACACATAGCGTGTTTTCCCAGGTATCAGGTGTAACGTCTTCCGGTATGGGGTTTTGCGTTCTGAAGATTACAGACGTCGCGCCCTGGTTGTTAAGGGTCGAACTGCTTGTAATGGTGGCTCCGGCCTCAGTGAAATATGATACAGTTGTCCCTTGAAGAACATTAGCATTGCCTACCCTGTCAGCTACATATGTAGATATGGTGGCCTGTATATCAGCGTATCCTAAACCCTCTAAATTAAATTTGCTTGTGGCAACGGTAAGATGTTTTGCAGAAGGCATGCCTCCACCTATTGATATGACCGGCGAAGATGAAACTAAAGTTTTTCCCACCACTCTCGCGAATATTGTTACATTTCCAGGAGCATAACCGCTGTGAAGAGTCGCAGTAGCTACTCCGCTTATAGTAGATACACTGGCATGACGAGGCCCGGTATATCTTCCATTTCCATCACTGTCTGTATATGACTCACCGGTATCATAGCAATTGTTGCTGTTAGCATCGATGTACGCTTCTGTAGTCACATCTAAATCATTAATATATTCGCCTCCATTTGGTCCTGTCATACAGAAATCAATAGCCGTACCATTAGAAACAGGGGTACCATTAATATCCTTGACCGAAAATGTGATAGTAGAAGTTTCTGTCTGACTTGTTCCCTTGATACCGATGTTTGAAGGCGTGGCAGACGTAAAGGAAATACTGCCTGATTCGGCACCGGCAATAGTAACGATAACCGTATCACTCACACTACCAGACGTCGCCGTGACGGTAACCGGTCCTGCGGTATTTGCTGCAATGAATGTTGCAGTTGCTATACCGCTTACAGTGTCCATAGATGATGTTATTGACCCATAAGATGACGGACTTATAGTGAAAGCAACTGTGGTCCCATCAGGAACATTGGCGCTTAGACTGTCTAAGACAGTCGCCTGGATACTTGATGATCCACCAACAGTAATATTTGTTGGAGTGGCTGTCAAACTAATGCTTGCTACAGTTGTTCCACCTGTCCCGGTTCCTGTTCCGGCCCCGCTGCCACCCTCACTTTTGGGTAAACTGTTGCTGCCTCCGCCGCCCCCGCTGCCTCCACAGGTATATGCAAACAAGACTAATATCAATAACAGGAACCTATATTTTTTCATTGTAAATCCTCCATTATTACTCCGACCCTGTATCGACAGCAAAGGTCGCAGCTGCCGAGACAGAACCTGAGACGACAAGAATACTTCCCGTGTATTCAAGCAGTCCTCCCTGATAACCGATCTTCAGGTAATACGCCCCATTTATATCTGTTTTAACATTAAGTGGTGAATCCTGAGGATTGTTCTTACCATCGTAGAACTGAACAAGTCCAGGGGGACTCGGCACTGCCCATGGATATGAAATTGATATATCGACATCATTAAGGGGTATACCATTGGCATTTTTCACTACGATAACTATACAGCAGTATTCGTACCAGCTTGTTGAACTGGTCCCTATCGATATTGTATCCGACGGTGCACCAGATATGGTTATGGTAGATTCTGCAGGAGCAACAACATCATCCCCGCCGCCCCCGCCGCCTCCTCCACAGCCGGGAATTATAAACAATAGGCCAACCAATGCCAGGGATATAATATATCTTCTTATCATCATTCCTCCCATATACCCGATATTAAAAAAATCTTTCTCATTCGCTACTACCGCCGATCCGGATTGTCTCTAATTCAGGCTGTAATAATCATTTGTCAAGATTTTTATAAAACTTAATAATCCGTTTCCCTGCAAAATCATTCTTCGCGTAAATCTGATTGTGGACAGATCGTCGTTCCTGAAATAAATCATTTCACAATCCTCGGGGTTATAAATACCAGTATCTCGGTCGTGGTATTCTGTTTCAGTTCTTTCTTGAAAAGCCATCCAAGGATGGGTATTTTCCCGAGCCCCGGGACAGCTGCTTCGTCCTCTGTCTCATTCCTCTTATAAATACCGCCGAGGGCCAGGGTGTCCCCGTCATTTATCAGTACCAGAGTCTCAACCTCGTTTGTATCAATAGTGGGCACATTGTTTGACGTGCGCGAGAAATCTGCTTCATTTTTCCTTACTTCGACTTTCATCAGGATGGTCCCTTCAGGAGTTATATGAGGTACTACTATGAGTTCCAGTGCTGCGTCCACAAATTCAGTCTTGGTCCCGTCCTGTGAAATCGTCTCGTAGGGTATTTTCTTGCCCTGCCGTATAACAGCCTTCTGGTTGTCCATGGTCACTATCCTGGGACTCGATATAACCTTGCCCTGACCCGTGCTTTCAGCGGCTGAAAGCTGGATGTCCAGTGCCCTGAGTGCGTTTGCACTGACATAACCGATCCCTAATGTCCCTCCTGTCCCGCTGCCGACTGCAGCAGGCAGGTTGACTGCCAGAGGTTTGCCTGTGAACTCACCAAGGCCTCCTGAGAGAAGACCGCCGCCGACCTGGCTCTGTGGAGTCGGCTTTACAAGAGCGCCCCACTGAATGCCCAGCTCCTTCGTAAGATTGTCCGTTACCTCGACTATCCTGGCGTTGATACTGACCTGCGGTGTCGGGTTATCAAGGGCGGCAATGATTTTTTCGTATTCTTCATGCTTCTGGTCAACGTCTCTTATGACAATAGAGGTCGTCCTTTCATCTACACTTATGAAGCCCCTGTTTGTCAGTATCTTTGCATCTTTGATTGTCTGCATCATGGCTGATACATTGGCGTAATTGATCGGATAGACCCTGGTCACAAGGTTTCCGGATTTTTCCTGGGACTCTTTGACCCGGGCAATTTCCTCTTCCTCTCTTGCAAGTATTGCGGTTGGAGCTATCCTGATGATATTGGCTTCGACTGATTTTGACAGCCCGTAATTGCGTAATATTATGTCAAGGGCCTGGTCCCACGGGACATCCGAGAGTTTCATCGAAAATTTCCCCTTCACATCCGGACTGATAACAATATTGTAGCCGCTTATATCTGCGATGAGCCTGAACACATGGTTGAGCTCAACGTCCTGAAAGTCAATGGATATCTTTTCTCCCGTATACTTGGGCTGGGAAACACGTTCTTCAGCAGTCTTCACTGCCTCAGACTGAATTGCTTCGTCAACAGTTTCTTCCTCAATCCCGGCCAGTACTTCGTCACTGTCTTCAGGATTATCAAAGGAAAGGGTCAGGGTATTGTCCCTGTAAAGGGGTTCAATGTCAGCAGGCACGGTAAGAGCTATGTCAATCCTTGCAATATCCGGAGAACCGGCATTTTTCACCGGAGCAATATCAAGTACCCCTGCGCTATCAACTACTATCTTGTCCGTGAACACGCCAAAAAGAGTGTCCTGCAGGTCCACGGTAATATGGTAAGGGTCAGATTTTTTGTATATTGTATATGTAAAGGGAGAGGAGGCAATTATTTCTATTTCGGTTTTGCCGTCAACAAGACTCACCGCAATGTCCACGATCTCCGGCTTCTGTGGAGGGTCTTCAGCCTGTGCAATGACAGACGCAATGCTGCATAATGATAACAACACTAATATAAATATAAAAGGTTTTTTTATTAACATCATTCCACCTCTCCTTTATGGAACTCTAGTATTATTTGCCTCGGTTTTAATTCTCCCCTGTAATCACTGGAATATTCGACAATGATTATTTTATTTTTTAAGATGTCCTGCACCTTCCCTTTATACAAGCCGATGGTAGTGCCTTTATTGACAGTGAAGGACCTGTTGTCAGGTGTGGTAAGAAGTGCGAAATACTGCCCTCCTTTTTGGGCAATGGCTGCCAGGGTGAAGTCGCTGACATCATAACTTAATAATGTGCCGGCCCTTGTGCCCTCTATTTTCACAGCCTTTTTCTTGGGCACGATAAGCGGGGCAAATGGATCGCGCCTGTCTCTCTGCTGATACACATATCCTTCCTGTGCAGTCGCTTCTTCAACTGCTGAATCAGGTTGGGATGCTGCAGGCTGGCTTTCGGGGCTTGCTACTGCTTTCCCCTGCTTTGCAGGGGCAGGAGTTGGGGAAGGCTTATCTCCACAGCTGTAAAAAGAGAGAAAGAAAGCTATCAATGTACAAAACAGGACTGGTGATCGATTTATCAATTTGCCTGATCGGTTATTATATATTTTTCTTTCTGTGCTGCGGTTCATTTTTTATCCACCTTGCCTTCCGGCTGCTCCTGTTCCACAGATGCGAACGTGCGGGCCGTGAATTCCACACCGATCATACCTTTTTCTTCCTGCCCCTTAACGGTCTTGGCTTTTAGTGTCATGTCTGAAATATTGACGAGCCGGGGCAGGCGGCTTATCTGGCTTAAAAAATCCCCGAGCCGGTGATATTCCGCCAAAACCTCTACCTTGACCGGGATTTCGATGTAAAGACCTGAAGGATCTGCCTTTCTCGCCTCGGGCTTCCACAGAAGCATCTGCAGTCCTGATGTGAGACCGAGGTCGGATATCTGCTTCAGAAGCACCGAGACCTCTTTCTCCTCAGGCAGTTGTTCTTTCAGCCGGGCGAGCTTCTCCTTGAGGAGTGTATTCTCAACTATAAGTGCGTCAAGTTTACGGACCTGTTCCTCATTGACAGCTATTTGTTTGTCCATTTGCTCAATTTTTTTATTGAAACCATCGATAGCTTTGCTTTTTGGCGTGTAAATGAAGAAAAAGAACAGGACTATCAGAACCAGTGAAGGTAAGACAGCAATAATAAGCTGTGTGCGCGGCGACAGGCTCTTCAGTTTACTGAAATTTATATTTAAGTCCAGTCCCATTATTCATTACACCGTAATTTTTAAGGTTAGATTAAATTTGTATATTGAGAAGTCCTCCACGTCGGTCTGTCTCGATTCAACCAGCGTAACCTCTGTGAAATATTTAGAGCCCTTCAGGTTCTGTACATAAGAGACAAGATCGGAGTTTGAAAAGGCCAATCCATCTATACGCACTATGCCGCCCTTGTCAGTTATGCCGGTAAGCCAGACGCCTTTCGGGAGCATATCACTGACTTCATCCAGTAGTCTCAGGGGCACGATCTGGTTCTTCTTCAATTGTTCAATAATACTGTTTTTGTCTCTGTAGTCTTTATTGTCTTTCTCGTAATTTTTGACCTCCTCCAGAGCTGCCTGGAGTTGCTTCAGCTTCTTTTCTTTTACAGAAATGGCTGTCTTTTTTGATGATATCTGACTGTTTAGAAAAAAAGTCCCTGCAATGATGGCAATGATTATGACGACCATGGCCGTGGTCCCGTAAATAAGTGCAGGAGGCAATACAAATGCCTTTTTCTTTTTTGAGGGCAGGAGGTTTATCCTGATCATTTGTCTCCCACCTTTCTCATGGCCAGACCTACTGCTACTGATACAAGCGGTGAAACCTTCTTCAGATACTCCTGGTCAAATGAATCCGGTACCGAAATATTCTTAAAGGGGTCTGCAATCGATACCGGCACTCCAACCCTGTCGGACAATGAAGAGGCAAAATCCTTTGTTAAGGCCACCCCTCCGCTTAAAATGATTTGATCAATGTTTTCGTAGTTCGTAGTGTCTCTGAAGTAGTCAAAGGAGCGAGATATTTCAGAGACAATGTCTTCAAAAGCCGAACTTAAAACCGCCTTTGCCTCTTCCGGAGATACTCCCTCTATGGCTTCCTCATGTTTTAACTTTTCTGCATTGGCATGTGAAATAGTGAATTCTCTTTGCAGGGCCTCGGTCAGCAGGTTTCCTCCAACCGAGCTGTCCCTTGTAAAAACCGATATGCCGCCTTTCAGAATGTTGATATTGATCATGCTGGCGCCTATATTGACCAGGGCGATATTCTCGCCTTCCTTGAATTCGTAATTAAGCTCATACATGTTTTCAAGGGCAAAGGCATCTACGTCAACAATCACCGGATTAAGCCCGGCATCCCTTGCAACTGTTACATATTCGCCGATCTTGTCTTTTTTTACTGCAACGATGAGAACGTCCATCATGTTCTCTTCTTCTGCAGGTCCGAGTATCTGGAAGTCAAGGCTTACATCTTCGATGTCAAAGGGGATATACTGTTCTGCTTCAAATCTTATCTGCTCGTCCAGTTCTTCTTCAGTCATCTGGGGCAGCGACACCCTCTTTATGATCACCGAAGAATGCCCGGAAACTGACAGGGTAACGTCCTTTGTCTTTATCCCTGTATTTGAAATAAGTTCTTTAACCGCATCAACTACTCTGGTGGAATCAAGTATCGAACCGTCAACAATTAGTTCAGGCTGGAGTGTTGCAATACCAAGCCGTTCCAGCCTGTGGCTGCCTTTACTTTCCTTGAGCTGAACGACCTTTATATGTCTGGAGCCGATGTCCAGACCGATTATGTCCTTTGCGCCGAAGAACATTAGAACAGATACCTTCCTGATTCTGGAAAAAAAGAGACTGATATGCAGAGGTCTTTCCCTCCTGTATATGTCTCAGGGATTAATTTTATTTTCGTTATCAATAAATTTGTTAATATTACCATTATTTAATACAATGTTGCTCTGACAGAATGAATTAATATTTCAGTAACATCCAACTAATGATATCGGGCATTTTTCAACAAGTCAAGATAGATTAAGCAATTTATTTGCCTGAAAACATACATGGATGCTATTTTACTTAATGCTGCAATAAAATCAAGCAGTTAAATGTCTTATGCATTAAATATTTATCCTGCTAATGTAGTGTATGTGTTTATTTGACTATTTAATGTGTTACTAATCACACACATCAGGACAAATCTTTGACGCCTTCGTCATTAATATCAGTTGTTCCAATTAATACAGTAACAGGGCTATAAATTCATTCTTCGTATCGTCTGATATCAGGGCAGGTACCCGCAAAACCGGCGGCAATATGACAGCAAACTGCGGATGACTGTATATGTCTGCAAATACGGTTACCTGTTAAAACGCATGTCTTGTGAATTTTCACTGTCTTGGCTATAATTGTTATCCGTTTATTAATGTAAAGCGAGGGAATGAAATGCGAAAAAAGATAACCGTTATCGGGGCAGGAAATGTCGGTGCAACCACAGCACAGTTAATTGCAAAGGACGGGCTTGCCGATGTTGTTCTTTATGACATTATAGAAGGGGTCCCACAGGGAAAGGCCCTTGACATCGCAGAGGCCTGTCCCCTCTGGGCATCTTCTGTCTCTGTAAAAGGCACAAACAGTTATGATGATACTGCTAATTCCGACATTGTTGTGATAACTGCCGGTTTTCCGAGAAAACCTAACATGTCACGAGATGACCTTCTGCATGCCAACGCTGCTGTTGTAAAAGCAGCTGCTGATGCGATCGCAAAGACCTCACCTAACGCCATTTTAATAGTTGTAACCAACCCGATGGACACAATGGCCCAGCTCGCATGGAAAACGAGTGAGTTTTCATGCAGGCGCGTTATGGGAATGGGCGGGATACTTGATTCATCAAGGTTCAGGACGTTTCTTGCATGGGAATTAAAGGTATCACCCGAAGACATTGAAACGATCATACTGGGGGGGCATGGGGACCAGATGGTGCCTGTGCCGAGGTTCACAACAGTAAAGGGAATACCAGTGACAGAACTTTTGAAGAAAAGCACTATCGATGCCCTGCTGAAGCGGACAAGCAGCGGTGGTGCCGAGATCGTCGGGCTGCTCAAGACAGGAAGTGCATACTATGCGCCTGCTGCAGCGGTGTTGCAGATGGTCAAAGCCATTATTAATGATGAAAAGAGGCTGCTCCCCTGTGCTGCATATCTGAATGGCGAATACGGGATCAAGGACCTCTACGTTGGAGTCCCGGTCATTCTCGGGAAAGAAGGGGTTGAGAGGGTAGTAGAGCTAAAGCTTGTCAAGGAAGAGAAGGCCCTGTTTAAGGAATCCTGTGCATCTGTGAAGAAGCTTGTTAAGAAACTCGCAATATAAAACTAGATTAGTACATAGGAGGAATGATTTTATGGTCAGTACAGAACGCGAACAGACACTTGTACTTATTAAACCGGATGCACTTAAAAATTCGCTGACAGGATATGTGCTTTCCCATCTGGCTGAATTCCACACTGGCCTGCGTTTTGCCGGAACGAAGATCGTGCATGTGAGTAAAATGCTTGCTGATGAACACTATGCTGAACACCGGGGGAAGGTTTTTTTCCCTTCTCTTATTGAATACATCAGGGGTGGGCTTCATTATCCTGATGAACCGTGGAAGCACAGGGTTATAGCCATTGTATATCAGGGACCTGGTGCTGTGCAAAAAATACGGGACATTGCAGGACCCACAAATCCGCATGTCGCAAGGGAGCAGAAACCGGGATGTATCCGTGCACTTGGTACAGTGGTCCCGCTTAAAGATGCTGAAGGAAAAGTAATCGGTGAGCGCATGGACAACCTTATTCATGCATCTGCCTCTGTTGATGAGGCGGAGCGGGAAATCAAGCTATGGTTTAAGCCGAATGATATCCCGCCGCATATGCAGGCGTATCCGACCGAGACCTGCGAAGATTATTACTACATTATGGGTAACAAGCTAAGCATGCAGCATGAGGCTGGCAGCATCTGCTTTCTTGCGCCTGGGAATATCGCATGGAAGTCTGATCTCGACACCCTGCGTCTCCTGAGCAAAGGGATGGCGGCGCCATGCTCTCTTGAATCAGTGGTTGCCAAGTACCTCATCAACGAGAAGGAAAAATAAGTCTTAATTATTCAGGTGAGTACTTCTTTATTGCGGGGCCTTCAGGTCGAGCCCGGTACCTATCTGATCAATGATCTCTTTGCTGATCGGTTTCTGCTTGAGAAGAAAACCTTCAAAGATGGCATTGTCACAAACAGTATTAATCAGCCGGGGAACTCCGTTAGTAAAATGATGAATGGCAGTAATCGCCTCTGGCGAGAATATATCTTCACTGCAGCCAGCTACGCTGAGCCTGTGTTTGATATACTCACGCGTAACATTCTCATCAAGGCCCGATAATTTATATTTCACTGCGACCCTCTGTTTTAAGGGCTCATCAAGGGCCAGTACATCATCGAGTTCAGTAAGACCGAAAAAGACGAGCGTAATGAGCTTCCCCCCAGGCCCTTCCATATTGAGCAGTCCCCGGAACTCTTCCATTATCTCCCTTGACTGGAGCATCTGCACTTCGTCCATAAGGATGACTGATTTCCGGCCTGACTCATATATTTCGATAAACTTTCTGTAGAGCTGGCCTAATATCTCGAGTTTATTATCACTTGCATTTTCAATGCCGAGCTGCATGGCGATCTTTTTCATGAGCCAGTCTGTTGTGACTGAAGTGTGGATCACAACGAGCAATGCGGCCTCGTATTTATCTTCTCCCAGTTCATTCAGCATTCTCCGGGCTAGAGTTGTTTTGCCGGTGCCGACTCCCCCGACCACTACCGCAAGACCTTTCATTGTATCAACGGCATATTTAAGGCGTATAAGCGCTTCAGAATGCTGTTTACTGTTGTAAAAATATCGAGTGTCTACGGCATTGGAAAAAGGGTGTTCCTTTAAGTTGTAGAATTCCAGATGGTCCATAATAAATAAACGTTACAACTATATGATTACGTGATATTATACTAATTTTTTAAAAGAGATCGTGCCTATAGTCTCTGAAGTTATATATACGACACCCTGTCCTTTTTTGGTTTCGGCAGTTCTTCCCGGTCTGCAGCGGGTGTTTTTTGTTCCTCTAAAGACGCTATTCTGACAGCGACGTCTTTGAAATCAGGTTCCAATGCATGTATTTCCGAATACAACTCCAACGCCCTGTTGACGTCCTTGTTGTTCACATGTGCATTGGCCAGTTCATACTTGACCCGCAGATATGTAGAATCATCGGGAGTCATTTTGTCGATAATTTTATTGAACTCTGCAATAGCCAGCGGATAAGCTTTTTTCTCCATATAGCATAATGCAAGCATCGTTGCATTTCTCTGGAATTTATCGGGGTCTCCGGTCGCTGTCCGGAGTTCCTTTACAGCTTCATCCAGAAGACCTTTCTGCCTGAATTCAAGCCCTGCCACATAATGGGCCTCATAATCAATTTTCTTTGCCACGGGACTCTCGAACTGGGCGAACAGTGCCTGCAGATCATCATCTGCCGCAGTCTGCCGGGAAGGCCCTTCCTGCTCAGCAGAAGGGGGCAGATCTGCAGGTGATGCAGCTATCTCATGATCTGATTCTTCAGATATGGTGTTTAGTTCAAAGGGTATGTTCTCTTCTATAGAAAATTCTTCTGCCGGGACATTTATAGCCGTCTCAATTTCAATGTTTATTGAAGGCTGGGCTATGCCAAGCCTGATTTCAAGTTCATTGATCTTTTCCGAAGCCTCATGGTCATCAGCATTCAGACTCAGCGCCTCCTTAAATAATCTAAGGGCGTCTTCACTGGCCCCTTCATTATCAAGTAGTGCAGCCAGGGCTTTTAATTCACTGCTGATGGTGTACTCATCGCCCTGCGCCCTGCATATCCGCAATAACCGCTGCTTGACCGGAACTGTCTGCAGGCCCCTGAAGCTGTGCAGAAGTCCATGCGCATCAGACCACTCTTCCGCATCAAGAGCAGCATCAATAACAGGCAGAAGCTCATCAAAGGCTTTCTGTGTCAGGCCCTCTTTAAGATAAACCGAGCCGAGAAGCCTTCTTGTCTCCTGGCTTGAAGGGTCAAGCTGCTGCAGCGTTTCGAGTGCCTTTTTTGCAGCTTCGTGTTTGTCTGTTTCAAGAGCGAGCTTTGCATAAGCAGCGAGCACCTCCACATTGTCAGGGGCCCGGGAAAGTGCGTGGTCCAGGGTATCGAATGCCTGGGCAGGGTTTTTATTCATCAACGCCAGTCTGCTGAGGCCGATTGATGCAGGGACACTGGCAGGATCGTATTCAAGAGACTTGTCAAAGAATTCCTTTGCCTTTTCAATATCACCCTCTTCCATACAATGCAGGGCGATTGAAGCATATTCATTGGCTGCCCGTTCTCTCAGCCCGAGCCTGAAATACAGATAGGCTATTTTGGCCCTTGTGATTATATTAGTCCCGGACAGTTTAAGCATTTTATCAACAATTGTGATGGCTTTTTCTGTGGAGCCTTCTTTGTTGTAAATTTCTGCAGCACGGTAATAATTCTCTATGGCATTGCCTGTTAACCCCCGCTCTGCATTCAGCCTGGCCAATGCTATGAGGGTGTCAGTGTCATTTGGTGTAATATTCAGGACTTTTTTATAAATAGCTATTGCCTTGGGGTAAAACCCGTCTTTTCTGAATATTTCAGCTGCCTTGTTAAAGGATTTTGCTGCATCCTGGTCAGCCCCTTTTTTTAAATAAAGGTCCCCGATTGTATTATGAATATTTCCGTCATTGCGCTCGGTCAGGAGTTTTTCCCATTCTGCGATGGCCTTGTCTATAAGGCCCTTTGCAGTGAACTTCTGGGCGGCATTGATTATGGATGTTTTATCATTCATAAGAAATAATATTATAGGCTTATAAATTCAATGTCAATTTTGACAAGGGTCACGTATATATCGGTATAAACTGGGGACTTATTAAGTCTGTGGACGATAAAAAATCCGGGATTTAGTGGACGGAACTGACAATACTGTGTCTGGTAAACCTGAAAATATTAAAAAAACTATATGGTTCTGCCCTCATCCTGAAACATTAGTTTATCTGCCGGATTGACCTTCCAGCACCTCCCTAATCTTTGTCAACAGCTCATCCGGCATTACCGGTTTTGACAAGTATACGGCATCTCCGTGCAGGGCCTTTTTCCTGTGTATGTCATCGGCTGAATAACCGCTGATGAATATTGCACTGATGTCCGGAGTGATTTTCCTGATATGTTCCAGGGCCTCTTTGCCGTTCATCTTCGGCATGACAATGTCAAATATAACAAGCCCTATGGCGTTCTGATTCTCTCTGAATTTTTCTATGGCTTCAATCCCGTTTGAGGCTGTTATGACCCTGTAGTTGTATTCTTCCAGGATATTCAGTATCGACTCCCTCACCATGGTTTCATCTTCAGCAAAAAGGATGGTCTCTCCATGGCCCCTGAGCGGCAACTCTGTTTCTACTTTCATTTGTTCTGCAGACCTCGATGCTTCCGGCAAATAGATGTTAAATGTTGTCCCCTTCCCCGGCTCGCTCAGCACGGTGATACCCCCTTTATGCTGGTTGATTATCCCGTACACGATGGACATACCCAGTCCCGTGCCTTTTCCGGTTTCCTTTGTTGTAAAGAACGGCTCGAATATTCTTGGCACTGTATTACTGTCCATCCCTGTGCCTGTGTCCGACACCTTCAGGACCGCGAAATTCCCGGCCTTCTCAACGCCGATGTTCCTGGCTGTGCTCTCATCTATCAGTTCAATTCCGGTGCTGATATCCAGACTGCCTCCCCCGCTCATGGCATCCCGGGCGTTTGTTACGAGGTTTATCAGTACCTGCTCAATTTGCGCCTTGTCAGCGATTATTACAGGTTCACTGTCTGCCAGATTAACTTCAGCGTCAATGTCCTCACCTATGAACTTCCTCATAAGAGATTCGAAGTCCCTGATTATGTGGTTGAGATTTACCGGTACCAGTTCATAGTGCTGCTTCCTGCTGAATGTAAGCAGGCCCCTCGTGATTTGTGATGCGCTGTCGGCAAGAGACATTACCCTATCAATTTCAACAACTGAAGGGTCATCAGGGTCTAGCCGCCTTTTCACAAGATAGCAGTAGTTAATTATGGCTGAAAGGATATTATTGAAGTCATGGGCCACCCCGCCTGCGAGCTGGCCGACCGCCTCCATTTTCTGCGCCTGAAGGAGCTGCTCTTCAAGCTGCTTTCTTTCAGTAACGTCCCTGAACGTGCCGATGAGGCAGTCCTTTCCTGAATAGATTAACGGTGATGCATTAATGTCTGCATAGAAGACGCTGCCGTCCTTCCTCACGACAGGGATGTCCCTTGCAAGCTTTATCTCTTTGCGCGCCTGCCTCTCAAACTGTTCAATTACCCGGGGGAAGTCTTTGGATAGGTGTAAGTCTTCAACGCGAAGCTGAAGTATCTCTTCAAGCGTATAACCAAGCATCGTACAGACAGCACTGTTGCCGGTATAGAACCGCCTGTCAGCTGAATCAACTACAAGTATCCCGTCTGTGGTATTGTCGAAAATGGCCCTGAATTTCTCTTCTGAGGCCCGAAGGTCTCTTGTCCTGGCCCTGACCTGTTGCCTGAGGACAATGCCGCCTCCAGTGAGCATGATAATTAGAACGCCTGTAATCATCATGGCATTCATTAGCCATGGTGGGAACTCTCTTTGCGGCGGAGATTCAATCCAGGTATACAGGGAACTGTAATAGACAGATTTCCGGTCTTTTTTGAGAGTTGCGAGCTGGTCATCGATTGTGTTGATAATATTTTTCATCCGTGATTTCGGAAAAGCGATGCGCAGTTCTGTAGGACAACAGACAATGTTGCTCTTAATTAACTCAAATTCGCTTTCATACTGCTGTCCGAACAGACGGCTGAGCACTCCCGCATCAGCTATTCCTTCGTGAACGCTCTTAAAGACATCTGCATACTCCGCGACTTCAATAAAGTTGCAGCTGATGCCGAATTTATTAAGCAACTCCGCTATCTTTTGATAATAAATGTCGTCCCTGACAACGGCCACCTTTTTGTTTCTGAGATTAAGTATTGACTGGATTTCTGAATCTTCAGTTACGTACACCTGTGCCCAATTTGAAATCAGGGTATTTCCTGTAAAGTCAAAAATCCGGTTTCTATCTTCAGAAAATGCAATGGCGGTCAGGATATCTATTTCACCTGCTGACAGCCGCTCCAGCCCTTCCTGCCATGACCCTTCCACATAGGAAAGCTGCCAGTCTGCCTTCTTTGCAATATATTCGAGTATATCAATATAGATACCGCTGAAATGCCCTTCATCGTCCTTGAAAACGAGGGGTTTGTTCTCATATACGCCTACTCTGAGGGGAAGGGATTGGGCGTAAAGAGGGATCGAGATCAGAATTAGACAGACTGCTGCGAAAAAAAGGGTGACCGTACTTTTTCTCATAAGCACTATAACGCATTTCCTCTTGAAGCACATGCATCATATACTTCAAGCTTTCAGTATTTATGGTACGTCACACATGAACTACATTCCAGGCGAAATAGTTAGATGATATTTGACCTAACCGCAATATTGCCCGCTTATCGCAAGGTCTCCAGAGAGGAGCCTGATGAAACAACTATAACATATTTTGCCCGGGGATGCAGGGTTGGATCAAGGTATTTTATGAAAGTGGGGGAGCAAACGGCATTCTCCCCCACTTGATATAATGTCGCAGACCGTGCACGAAATTGTGAAAAACAATCTGATGTCGTGAATCAGTTCGCTGTCACACCCTCTTTGGTCTTTGACTCTTTCCTGCTGAAAACGACTTTGCCGTCTTCCATCTCCACTTCAATCAGGTCTCCGGGCCTGAAAGTCCCGTCAAGCAGACTGGTGGCGAGCGGGTTCAGGATTTCTTTCTGTATCGCCCGCTTCAGAGGCCTTGCCCCGTAAAGGGAATCATATCCAACTTCAGCCAGGAAGGCCTTTGTGCGGTCTGTAAGCACGAGATCAACATGTCTGTCCTTAAGATATTTCTTCATACGCTCAATCTGGATGTCAACTATCCTGATAAGCAGTTCTTTGCTTAAGGCATGGAATATGATTATTTCATCCACCCTGTTAAGAAACTCAGGCTTGAAGAATTTTTTCAGGTCCTCCATGACACACTTGCGGATCTGCTCCTCCTCTGTCCATTCAGTAAGCATTTCCTGTATGTGCTGGCTCCCGATATTGGATGTCATTATGACTACGGTGTTTCTGAAGTCAACTGTCCTGCCGTGGCCGTCTGTCAGCCTGCCGTCATCAAGGACCTGCAGGAGCACGTTAAAGACCTCGGGATGGGCCTTTTCGATTTCATCAAACAGGATGACCGCATAGGGCCTTCTCCGGATCGCCTCTGTCAACTGCCCACCCTCGTCATAACCGACATAACCGGGAGGCGCGCCAATAAGCCTTGATACAGTATGACGCTCCTGATACTCGGACATATCGATGCGTATCATAGCGTCCTCTTCATCAAACATAAATTCAGCCAGTGCACGTGCAAGTTCGGTCTTTCCTACACCTGTCGGCCCAAGGAAGATAAATGACCCGGTGGGCCTGTTCGGGTCCTGTATGCCTGCGCGTGCCCTTCTTACGGCATCTGAAACAGCTGTTATTGCCTCGCCCTGTCCCACAACACGGAGACCGAGGCGCTCTTCCATTTTGAGCAGTTTTTCGACTTCACCTTCGAGCATCTTGCTGACAGGGATGCCTGTCCATTTTGAGACAATTTCAGCAATATCATCTTCATCGACTTCTTCCTTCAGAAGCCTGCCTTCACTCTCATCCTGCGCAAGCCCCTGATTCTCTTCTTCAAACTGTTTCTGAAGTGCAGGGAGCCGTCCGTATTTGAGTTCAGCTGCCCTGTTCAGGTCTCCTTCCCTTTCAGCTTTTTCAGCCTCCAGTTTTGTCTTTTCAATGTCCTCTTTAATGGAGCTGGCCTTGCCTATGGATTCTTTTTCCCTCAGCCACTGGGCCTTTAATATGTCTCTTCTTCCTGCCAGCCTGGCAATTTCCTCCTTGATATGCCCGAGCCTTTCGAGTGAAGCATCGTCTTTTTCTTTCATTACAGCCTGTTTTTCGATTTCGTACTGCCTCAGCTTTCTTTCGAGTTCATCAAGCTCAACAGGCATGCTGTCTATCTCCATTTTCAGCTTTGATGCTGCTTCATCAATGAGGTCAATCGCCTTGTCAGGCAGGAACCTGTCTGTAATATACCTGTTGCTTAATACTGCAGCGGCCACAATTGCGGCATCCTTTATCCTCACCCCGTGATGGACTTCATATCGCTCCTTCAGTCCGCGCAGGATGGACACAGTGTCTTCCACCCCCGGCTCCTGCACATGGACAGGCTGGAACCTCCTTTCAAGGGCAGGGTCTTTTTCAATATGCTTCCTGTACTCCGCAAGGGTAGTTGCCCCGACACACCTGAGATCTCCCCTCGCAAGGGCAGGCTTAAGCATATTTGATGCGTCGATTGCTCCCTCAGCCGCACCTGCGCCTACGACAGTATGAAGTTCATCAATAAAAAGGATCACTTTACCCTGGGCCTCTTCAATTTCCTTGAGAACGGCCTTCAGTCTGTCCTCAAATTCGCCCCTGAATTTGGCGCCTGCAACGAGTGCCCCCATATCAAGAGAGACCACTCTTTTATCTTTGAGGCTCTGGGGTACATCGCCTGAGGTGATTCTCTGTGCAAGCCCTTCAGCAATGGCTGTCTTGCCGACACCGGGTTCGCCAATTACCACAGGGTTGTTTTTTGTCCTGCGGGACAGCACCTGAATGACCCTCCTGATTTCTTCATCTCTGCCGATGACCGGGTCAAGCTTGCCTTTCTTTGCAAGGTCTGTTAAATCTTTTGCATATCTTTTCAGGGCCTGATACTTATCTTCAGGCGAGGGGTCGGTCACCCGCTGTGACCCCCGTATTCCGCGCATTGCCTCAAGGACCGTATTGTCGGTTACACCGAGACTCTTAAGTATATTTGCTGATTTGTTCTTCGTCTTTATGATCCCTATAAGCAGGTGCTCTACGCTTACATAATCATCCTTAAGATATTCGGCCTCTCTGAAAGCCGCTTCAAAGACATTCTTCAGTTCCTGAGTAATATAAAGCTGTCCTACAGGAGAGGAACCCAGGACTTTCGGCATTTTTTCTATAACAGCATCGATCTCCTTTTTCAGTGTTCCGGTATCGATCCTGAGAGATTTTAATATTTCCAGTGCGATACCCTCTTCAAGCAGGACATAAAACAGGTGCTCAACATCGACCTGCTGATTGCCCTTCTTCTGGGCAAGGTCCTGTGCCTTCTGTACCGCCTCCTGGCTTTTCATGGTAAATTTATCTGTTCTCATAACTTCCTCCGGTTATCTTTCTGTTTGAGCGGGCTGAACTGCTTAAACGGTCCTGACCGCTATTAATCATCTTCTTCAAACACTTCCTTTATCCTTTTCCGGAATTCCTTCTGTATATCATTTTCAAGGTGGTCCATCATCTGTTCCATTTCGATCTGCAGGGCCTCAAATCTCCTTCTCATCCTGAGAATGATGTCAACACCTGCCCTGTTTACCCCCAGTTCCTTGGTAAGGTTAAGTATCATCCTTATTCGCTCAATGTCCTCCTGAGAATAAAGTCTTGCGCCACCCACCCGCTGCGGATGCAGGAGTCCCTCCCGTTCATATAATCTCAGGGTCTGGGGATGGATATGAAACATCTCGCATACCACTCCAATCATGAATAAAGGTCTTTTCTTATCATCCATTATTTATATGCCTTCTCTATCTCTTCCAAGGCTTCCCTGGTCTTCCCAGAGACTTTCTTCGGAACAACTATGTTGATAACAGCAAATTCATCCCCTCTCACACCGGTCTTTCTGTGAGGGATACCTTTTCCTTTGAGTTTGAATTTCTTCCCGCTGTCTGTACCCGGCGGCAGCGTCATTGTTACAGTCCCGTCCAGGGTCGGGACCTTGATCTTACCACCCAGTGTCGCTTCAACTATAGTTACCGGGATATCAACGTAAATATTGTCCCCGTCCCTTTTAAATGTAGGGTGTGGCTTTACTTCAAGTTCTATATACAAATCACCCGGCGGGCCTCCCATGACGCCTGCACTCCCGACGCCCCTGAGCCTGACCCTGCTCCCGGTATCAGCTCCAGGGGGAATCTTTACTTTAATTGTTTCATTTGAGGAAGAACTGCCGCTGCCCCTGCAGACCGAACATGCGGTTGATATTATCTTTCCCCTGCCCCTGCAGGAAGGGCATGGCTGGCTTAGTTTGAACACTCCTCTGCTCTGCCTGATTGATCCGGAACCCTTGCACTGGGAGCAGATGTGAGAGGAATCTGCCCCTGACCCTCCGCAACGTTTGCACGAAATCTCACGCGTAAGGGTTAACGGTTTGGTCACCCCTTTGTATGCCTCTTCAAGTGAAATAGCAAAACTTGTTACAAGGTCAGCCCCTCTTTGAGGCACCTCCTCCTGCCTGAAACTGCGGAACAGATTGGAAAAAATGTCTTCAGCCCCCCCTGTTCCAAAACCAAAATCCTGGGTCCTGAAACCCTCAAAACCCTGTCCTCCTTCAAAAGTCGCTTTTCCGAACTGGTCATATTCAGCCCTCTTCTTCTTATCGCTGAGGACTTCGTATGCTTCGTTTATCTCTTTGAATTTTTTTTCAGCAGCAGTGTCTCCGGGATTCAGGTCAGGATGATACTTGCGTGCAAGCTTTCTGTATGCCTTCTTGATTTCATCAGCAGACGCATCTTTCCTGACACCGATCGTCTCGTAATAGTCTTGTGTTGTAGCGGACATATAGTTTTCCTTATCTTATTCCAGAATTATTATCACTTAACAGTTTCATGATAGCACTTGATACAATTCATGTCAAGTCACTTAATATGTTAATTGGCAATACAGCCTCTTAGCTAATTTTACCACGTAATGTTTATCAGTCAATATGGAAGTGGTATCGGGACTTACGTATGGCCCCTGCCTGAGAAGATGCTGAAGACGGACCGATGGCTATTTGATCTGAAGGTCTATATTGAGATATCTGATATGCAGTTTAAGAAATTGATAATCATTGATATTATCGACATCATACCAGAAAGGCAGCATGGTGAATTTAATATTTGTCTGTCCCAATTTTTTCAGTATCATGCTTACATCATTACCTGTGTCTAATTGAATAATACGGGATAGTCTGTTTATGCTGCTACCGGATACACCGATTAGATACAATCCCTGGTCAAAGCACGGGCCGAAAACAAAATCGTTCGTTCTTAATCCGGCAAACGCCTTTTTTATTAAATCAACAGGCATGGAAGGGCTGTCGCTTCCGATTAAGACGATTTCTGAATATCCCTTTTCAGCGCAGTATCTGAAGGCATTAAAGATACGTTCTCCAAGAGTGTTCCCCTTCTGATTGAAGGTCTCCATGGTATTTTTAGCTGCAATTTGCCTGAGAAAAGGATGGTCGTCCGAGGGGGCACAGCCGAGGAATTTGTCAACCCCTCTGATAGTTGAGCATCGGGATGTCAGAGCTGTCACAAAAGATTTGTAGATCTTTACGGTTTTTTCAGCCCCTATATCGGCCTGCAGCCGGGTCTTTACAGTACCGGGCACCGGGGCCTTCACAAATGTTATCAGTGCTCTTTTCCCTGTCATTGTATATACTTGTTTTGATTTGTGAAACAGCTGCAAGAATTTATCTGATACCCTGCGTGGCCCTGCAGAGTCAAACCGGGCTTCAATATCAGTCGCCTTTATAAATATCGAGTCCAGGATGTTTTTCTAATTCAGCCAGCAGCGTATCAGGGTCAGTTGAATTATAAATCATTAAATTCTTGAATTGCTGATATCCCCTGATATCTATATTGACAAATCTGATCCCGGCCCCTGATTCGTCGGTTCTAACAACCTCGCACCGGATATTTATTGTGTTGGGATGCGGATCAGCCTGCAGGATGATTTTAAGCATGCCTGTACTGCCAACGGATATATTTGCTGAATTGATATGATGCATGAACACTCCGCTGAAACTTATGTTCTTTATTTTACCCTTAAAAACGCCGCCATTATCCAGTTGTAATTCTGCATCAAGTTCCAGTGTTATCCTCGTATGTTTCCGCCTGTCTTTTGGATTGTCCGTCATGGCTCTAAGTTAATGCTTTCATTTAAATGAAACTGTACTTAAAATAATATTAAGCCCGATATCTTAATTAAGATATCGGCTTATATTACAACTACTTTAATGGAAAATGCGCAAAATTACTATATCATTTTTATTAGGGCATGTTAATCTATTGCGTACAGGCAGTCAGTATTGCAGACAGTTTATTGAATATTGGAGGTGACCATGACTCTTAACAAGGAACTGCTCGATATCCTTGCATGTCCTAAATGCAAAGGTGATATCAAATTAAACACATCTGAAAACGGCCTCATCTGTGATAGTTGCAAACTTCTATATCACATTAAGGACGGTATACCGGTAATGCTGATTGACGAGGCAGAGGCATTGAAGGATTAATTGAAAGGGACCAGGGCCCGGTGTTGGAGCACCGGGCGTCAGGATTTATGTCTCGGGGACCAGTTTTAAACTGTTAAATCCTGACGTTGAACCCCGGTCCCTTATTGTGCAAGCCTCCTTGAAAGAAATGATCCTGTCAGGGCATCAATCCCTGCTGTCAACTCCTGTATTCTGAGGACTCTTTCAATAATGTCTTTACTGTTGTTTGAGGGAGACAAGACCATATCTATCTGTAGTCTTCTTCTCTCAAAATAAAGCCTCATCACTTCGTTCAGTATGTCATCTCTGAGCTGGACCATGAGCTTTGACCTGTTATCTATGGAGGTCTGGGCATCGTCCCAGATAAGGTCTCCCAGGTTCCAGGAGAGGGAAATATACCAGTCACTGTCTTTTCCCCTTGTTATATCATCATCCTTATATTTTTCATCCTTTGTGCTGTAGAAATATGAACTGCTCTGCCAGTCTCTGGCCCTCCCGTATTTCATGCTTAAATCCGGAAGCCATGCCCTGTTTGCAGCAGCCTTTCTCCATTTACGGATCTTTTCCGGTGAGACCTCTGCATATTCTATGGCAGCTTCTTTTATCTCCTCTATAGATGGTTCATAATCAAACATTCGAAGGACATTGCCTGCTTCAGGAACATAATGCTCCAACCCGGCAGTTTGATAGCCTGCTGCACCCGGGGAAGGTGATGACTTATAGACCCCCATCCGTGTAAGCGCCCAGATGACAGGAGGGCCGTTCTGTGTGTCAGCAGTAATGTAGAGACTGCGAATGTCTGAAGACGGAAGGCCTTTGTACAGCTTCTCCCACATGTCTGCTTTTACCGAATATCCGAAAATCCCCCTGTCCGTGGCTGCATAAACATATTCAGTGTCTCCGGGATTCATGGCTATATCCCGGACATTATGACTCGTAAGCCCTGCGCTGCCAGTTATTTTCCATGTCAGTCCGCTGTCACGTGTTACCAGAAGCCCATCGGATGTTGCTGCGAAGAGGGTCCCTCTGTCTCCTGGGACAGAGATTATTTTTCTTATTTTAAAGCTGTATCTGATTCCGGTTATGTCAGAGTCATCCGGGGACTCATCTTCATTCATTATGAATAAATGTAGGTTGCTATCGTCAAAGTCTGATTTGTATATCCTCGCCCATCCTGCACCACTGTCTGTGCTTTTATAAATTCCCCTGACTGAACCTGCATAAAGGACTCTCAAATCGTATGGGTCCCCGATTATTGAAGTCACTATGCTGTATGACGGCAGATTCTGACCACTTTCCCACTTTCTGCCGCTGTCTTCTGTAAAGTAAATTCCAGCCACGGTACCAATATATACATTTTCTGAATTGTCCGGATTGATATACACGGTAAATACCATACTCTCTTTTTCGCCCATACCCCGGAAGATCCTTTCCCAGTGCAGCCCCCGATCGCTGCTCCTGTAAAGTCCCCTGGCAGTACCGGCATAAACTATATGCTCATTTAAAGGATCAACTGCAATGGTATTAAGGCTGTTATCTGTGCCTCTGAAAGAGAGGACTTCGTTCCATCTCTCCCCGCTGTCTGAGGTCATATAAACAGCGTTATACGATCCTGCATAAGCGATCCTGGAATCAGCAGGACAGACTGCAATTGAATACAGGTCCGCTTCCCGGATACCACTTCCTGCTGACTTCCATTCAATCTCCTGCATTCCGGGGTAACCCGCTGAAGCCACTAAAAGACATGCTAACAAGGTAAATAAACGCAGTGGGCACATACTCATTATTCCTTTCCCCTGAACCTCTGTCCCCGAGAATAGATTGTTAATTATAAATGACAGGCAAAATCAAGTCTGAATTTGAAGGCCCGGTATAAATTAGCAGATAGAAAATGAAATGTATACTGTCAGTTATGACAGGTAATTGAGTGACTGCAGATATGGACGCAGGTACTGCCCTGTATAAGATTGCCTGTGGGCCGTGATCTCCTCAGGCGTGCCTTCAGCAACAATGTGTCCTCCCCCATCACCGCCCTCGGGACCGATATCAATGATCCAGTCTGCGCTTTTTATGACATCAGGGTTATGCTCAACCAGCAGGACAGAATTCCCTGCATCAACAAGGTCATTGAGAACATTGAGAAGCTTGCCTATATCATCTGGGTGAAGACCCACAGTAGGTTCATCGAGTATATAAAGACAGTCGCTTCTTTTTGAGACCCCCAGCTCAGCACAGATTTTAAGTCTCTGCGCCTCCCCGCCTGACAGTGTAGTTGCTGGCTGGCCCAGTCTTAAATACCCGATGCCCACTGAAGACATCAGCTTTAGTTTGCTGACCAGTGAGGGGACCCTGCTGAAAAAAGCCGCTGCTGCATCAATGGTAAGATCAAGGACTTCATATATGTTTTTCCCGTTATAGGTGACAGTCAGTATTTCCGGCTTGTATCTTTTGCCCCCGCATTCCCCGCATTTGACATACAGGTCCTCAAAGAAATACATCTCCAGCTGCTGGTACCCGGCCCCTGAACAGGCGCTGCATCTGCCGCCCTCTGTATTGAATGAGAAGTGGCCGGGGGTGTACCCGAGCATACGCGCCTCAGGCTGCTCAGCAAAGAGCTTCCGTATAGGATCAAAGGCCTTTATATACGTGACCGGATTTGAACGGGGGCTTTTACCTATCGGGGCCTGGTCAATAATTTTAACTCCCTTAAGATGCTCAAGCCCCTCTATAGTTTCAAAGGGTTGAGGCGGGGCGAAATCCACCTTGAAATGACTGGCAAGGGCAGTATAGATGGTGTCTTTGACAATTGTGCTCTTTCCCGAGCCTGATACTCCTGTCACGCAGGTCACTGTATGAAGCGGAACTCTAATATCTATATGTTTAAGATTGTGCCCGCTGGCACCTTTAATAATCAGGGCCTTGCCAGTACCTTTTTTTCTGACATAAGGCACAGGTATAAGATTCGTGTTATTGAGGTATCTTGCTGTGAGGGTATCTGATTTCAGAAAGGCCTCTTTCGGACCGGAATAAACCAGATTGCCGCCCTTCTCGCCTCCGCCGGGGCCGAGCTCAACGACCCACTCGGAGGAATCAATAATGGCCCTGTCATGTTCAACTGCGATAACAGTATTTCCTGCTGCAGATAGCTCCTTTAGTATACCAGCTATCCTGCTGACATCCCTTGAGTGCAGGCCAACTGTCGGCTCATCCAGGACATACAGCGTGCCGGTGAGCTTTGACGCAAGCTGGTTTGAGAGGTTTATCCTCTGCGACTCCCCCCCGGACAGTGTCTTGGCCTCCCTGTTCATAGTCAGATAATCGATTCCTACACGTATGAGAAAATCGAGCTTGAGTCTGATCTGACGGAGGATTTCGGAGGACATCTCTTTTTCATGCTCAGTGATGCTGAGGCCTGCGAAGAACCCGCTTAACTGTGAAACAGACATGTCTGAAAGTCTGGCAATATTCAGCCCCCCGATCTTAAATGCGAGCGCCTCTTCCCTCAATCTGTCGCCCCTGCAATGTGCGCATTTTTCAGCCCGCCTGTACCTGCTTAAAAAAACCCTGACATGAAGCTTATAGCGTTTCCCTTCAAGTTCTTTAAAAAAATCGTCTATGCCATAAAAGTCAGACGCGCCGGTAAATATAAGGCGTTTTATCTCTCCGGGAAGCTCTTTATACGGGACCTTAAGATCGAGGCCTCTTGACTTTGCTGCCTTTGCAAACTGCCTGTACCACCACCGGGCCGCAGGTTTGCTCCAGGGTTCAATAGCGCCCTGCTGAAGGGACAGGTCTTTGTCCGGTACGATAGTGTCTTCTGAGTATGTGAGAGTATTGCCGAACCCCTTGCATTCAGGGCAGGCCCCGAGGGGATGGTTAAAGGAAAAAAGAAGCGGCTGCGGTTTGGTTATAACAATATCGCACTCGGTGCATCTCAGTTCTGATTGGAAATGGATGGACCTTGAACTTTCGGGCGTGTCACCTATGATATCGACCTTTATTTTCTGATGACCGTGTTCCCATGCAGTCTCTATTGAGTCTGAAAGGCGGGGCTCATCTTTAATAATGAGCCGGTCAAGGACAATGTCGATTGAGGGGTGACGGGTGACAAGGGAGGAGATGTTTTCTGTCTTTCCGTCAATCAAGGCCCTGTGGAAGCCCTTTTTCTGAAGCTCCTCAACAGGCTCTTCTGATCTGAATAAAATAAGTGCCTTTGCCCCGGAATATTTTTCAACAAGCTCCCCTGCTACGTCAGATGGTGTCCATGATCTTAAGGGGCTGTCACAGTTTGGGCAGTGAGGGGCGGCTATTTTTGAATAGAGGATCCGGAGATAATCATAAATTTCCGTCGTGGTACCGACGGTTGAACGGGACGTCTTCACCGTATTCCGCTGCTCCAGCGCTATCGCAGGCCTGATATTTCGTATGGACTCGACATCAGGGCGGTCGAGCTTTTCGAGAAAAAGCCTTACATATGATGATAGTGACTCGATAAACCTCCACTGTCCCTCTGCAAAGATCGTGTCAAAGGCAAGAGATGATTTCCCTGAGCCGGACACCCCGGTGAATGTAATAAACCTGTTGTGAGGAAGCCTGAGGTTTATATTCCTGAGGTTGTTCTGTTTTGCGCCTTCAATTATGAGTTCATCAGCGGACATCTGGGTATTTTAGCAGGATGGGGGAGGGGTTTGGAACCGTCCTGCAGGCGGGCAGGTATCGCGGGTCTTACCGGGCAGTGGGCACGAATCGCGCCTTCAGAGCATTCGATGCAATAAGAGAACTCATGACACCGCCGAAAACGAATGTGAAGAAGATCGGGTTTCTGAGGGAGTGAATAAACAGCTGCAGCTGTTGAAACGGTTCATTTAAAAGGGGGACATGTATGAATGAAATAATTCCGCAAGAAATTATTGAGAATAAAATTTATTTAATTCGAGGGCAAAAGGTTATGCTTGATAGCGATCTGGCAGAGCTTTACGGAGTAGAAACGTCAAACTTAAATAAGTCCGTTAAACGAAATAGCGACCGCTTTCCACAAGACTTTATGTTTCAATTGATGAAGGAAGAAGCTGCTTCTTTGAGATTCCAAATTGGAATGTCAAAAACAGAAGGACGAGGTGGTCGTCGCTATCGTCCATATGCTTTTACTGAACAGGGGGTGGCCATGCTTTCCAGTGTTTTGAGGAGCAAAAGAGCCATTCATATGAATATTGCGATCATGCGGGTATTCGTAAAACTAAAAGAGATATTGTCGACACATAAAGAACTTGCCGGTAAGCTGTCAGAACTTGAAAACAAAATCGAGAGGCATAATGAAGAAATCAAGTTGATTTTTGACGCCATCCGGCAATTGATGGCCCCGCCGGGACCGAATAAGAAGAAGATCGGGTTTATGAGGGAGTGAAAAAGAGAGCACGCGGGAGAGCTCGTAAGTATGGAACGTAGCGTCAACCCGATTAATTTTTAGGTTTTCTGTGACGTTCATTCTCATGTGAGCGTGAGCTGCCTATTTAAAATTCTTAAAAACGTATCAGCCCGGTTGATTTAATATATTTTTATGATATAAGGAAGAGATGGGAGCAAAAGCATGGAGCAACGATCTTTTAAACGAGTGCCGGAAAAAATACAGGTTGATTTCTAACACAATAATAAAACATATGAAGGAACGGTGACGAATCTTTCATGCACCGGCCTGCATATTAATGCTGATACGTGCCCTCCCAATGAAACGGACATTGAAGTCGTGCTCATTCTGGGAGATGAAGTTTATCGTCTTCCCGCCCGTGTCAAAAGAAGTTTACATGCAAATGATGTATGTTGCTGTGGTACTGAGCTGAGAGACACATCCAAACGCTATTGTGAGTTTGTCACTACCATTCAGGAATATCAGGATGGAAGCCCTTTTAAAAAGCGGACAGGTCAGTAAGAAATTGTGACTGTCGGATGAAGTTGAGGAACGTTCTTGACTTTGTGCACATAGGAGCATTTGGTTCAGGGAATCAACAACGTCACCATAGTCCTTTTTTCGCTGAAGGTCTCCGCCACCATACTTGACACTCTCTGACAGGTCTCATTATATACCGCGAGGCGGGCCGGGAAGAGATCGCCTGCGCACTGGACTGGTTAAAAGAATAAATACTTGCAGTGAGGGTTGAATTTATTAACGTGCCCTGCTATTCATTTTCCTTTTGGCATCATTAGGGAAAGTAGTTTCAAATTCAAATTGTTTTCCCCACCTCCAGATAAATGAATAAGTGCGCAGTCGCTCTTCATTATTCAGTTTATCTAAAACTATATGATGACCAAAACCGATAATTACACCTGCAATCCATGCATTCCAGTTTGTAAACGAGGCAACTATCCCTAAGAGCAGGAGTATTTCCCATGAGTGAAAGACAAAAGTCAGGCGGGAAATGCCATTATGATATACAGTATTAACAAAGTCCTTGACCTTAAACGGGAAGCCAAATTCTTTTACGTAGTCGTATACATGGTCTATATCAATGAGTATCCCTGATAGAAGGCATGACAGTGACATACTCCATGATTTAAATGTAATATAGAGAATTCCTGCTACTAAAGCTGAAGATGCTACATGATATTGAGGTTTCATGTCAGTTTTTAGTTTATCATATATGCCTTTCAGGATTTATGGTGAAGTCATGTTTAAAAGGAATATCTTATCCTGTCCTTGTGAATCCCCGGCGGTTGATCGGTCTATAAAAATTCTATAACCAAGAGAGAGCTGATCTGATATAATTCAGGACGAATAAAGCGGTCAGCCGGGGAAAGTTGGCTGATGGCTGATAGCTGACCGCATCCGACTGATAAGGAGGACAACTATGGTCTTTGGTGAAGAAATAAC